>JANYBN010000078.1 GCA_025360785.1 Geobacter sp. | reverse complement strand
TTGAGAAACTTTTTATCCTGTTGATCATTACGCAGCCATTACAGCGGCGTTACATTTTGGTAATAGTTCAGTCTGTCAAGAACCGGGGAAACGCAAGATTACCGTGGTGCCCAGACCTGGAGCGCTCTCCATTGTTACAGTGCCGTTATGGATGTCCATAATTGATTTGACGATGGAAAGCCCCAGCCCAGAGCCATGGGGATTGCTGATGGTGCTGGTTGATGCGCGGAAAAACCGGTCAAAAATACGACTCTGGTCTTTATCGGCGATGCCGAAACCGGTATCGCTCACGATTATTTCGAGGCTATTGTCTTCCGCCTGCCTGGTCGTTATGTCTATCTTTACGCCGGGATCGGAATAATAGAGCGCATTTGAAACCAGATTGCTTATTGCTCTGCGGACCAGGATCCGGTCCCCGTTCAACATTCCGTCCCCGTGGCAGGTAAGCAAAGCATTCTTATCCGCAGCCAGCGCCTCATAAAAACTGAACACCTTTTCTACTTCCTCAATTGGATTGAACAGTGTGCGTTCAAGCACGGTAGACGGGTTTTCCGCCCGAGACAGAAAAAAGATCGCTTCGATCAGGCGCGAAAGCCGCATATGCTCTTCAAGGCTTGATTCGAGAACTTTGCGATACTCATTCTTGTTTCTGTCCTGAGAAAGAGCGACCTCAGCCTCACCCATCAGGTTGTTGATCGGCGTTCGCAGAGCATGAGCCAGGTTCGATGCACTGTGAAACAGGCGGGTGAACGAATCCTCCAGACGACCCAGCATGTCGTTGAAGGCAACCGCCAGGGTTTGCAGCTCTACCGGCCAGCTCTCCGGATCGGTGGCCCGCATGCTGATCCTGTCCATACTTATTTGCTTGGCGGTCTCCGCCAACTCATTGAGCGGGTTGAGTACCCGGCGCGCAACAACTACACTGAAGAGAACCGCAAAGACTATGCCGGCCATAATAATCCCGATCATTCGCCGCTGGTTGGTCTGAATGATACCTTCCTGCGCCGTAATGTCGATCGCTATCTGAATTGCAATACGCTGTGAAGGCTGTACCGTCTTGGTCCAGTACGATTCCAGAAGGTATGACCTGCCATTCTCGCTCCGGTAAACTACGTTTTTTTCCGATCGCGGCCGCTCCTTTGGCTCTTCCTTGAATACGCATGCATCCGGAAAACTCTCGGGAGGAATAAGTTTATTCATGTGAGCGGTTTCGATAACGATGTGGCACTGATCATTCACGAGCCTGGCATAGTATTGGGGGTATTTTACGAAGGACCCCTGCCATTCGATATCCTGCAGGATAAAGAAGAGAAAATCAGGGCTGTGTTCAATTATGGCCCGGTATACGCGAATCCGGTCATCAATATAGTCGCGTTCTGCTTTCAGGAGTGAACTATGGAGGGTCCAGTTAAGGAAAATTGCCGTGATGGCGAGCATGGCAAAGGCGGAAAGGGTGTAGGTGACAACCAGTCGCTGGGTGATCGACCACCGTCGCCGGGGTTTAGCGGGAGATTTCTGCTCAACGTTTTTCGAGGACATAGCCCACCCCCCGCAACGTGTGAATCAGTTTGGTTTCATGGGGATCATCGACCTTGGCCCTGAGCCTGCGCACGGCAACATCGACAACATTTGTGTCGCTGTCGAAGTTCATGTCCCAGACCTGCTCGGCGATAAGTGTACGTGAGACAACCTCGCCGGTCCGGCGGGCAAGAAGCGACATCAGAGCGAATTCTTTAGGCGTCAGTTCAAGACGCTGGCCGGCCCGTGATGCCTTGTGTCTTACCAGGTCAATAACCAGGTCTCCGATTGTAATAACATCCGGCTGTCGCAAGGGGCCGCGGCGCAAAATAGTCCGCACCCTGGCCAGCAGTTCGGAGAAAACGAACGGTTTGATAAGGTAATCGTCGGCTCCGAGTTCCAGGCCCTTGATCCGGTCCTCCACCGCATCCCTTGCGGTCAGAAAGAGCACCGGCATTTCTTTCTCTTTACGGCGCATTTCTGCGATTATCGACCATCCAGAACGCTCCGGCAGCCCCACGTCCAGAATGATAAGATCATAGTCGCCGGTCAGTGCCAGGTGCAGCCCGTCTTCACCATTATTGGCAACGTCGGCAACAAAACCGTTTTCAGAGAACCCCTTGCGCAGGTACTCGGCAGCTTTTATCTCATCCTCGACGATTAGTATTCGCATAAAACAATTCTACCGCTATTTGTAACAGTTGTAAATCTGGCGGCATTTATTCTCTTGTCAAGATTATTCGGAGCTTGGTCAGTTGTAGCCTGTCGGCCAGCAATCTCTGATTGCCGTTTCCGTTTTCGGCATGCCGGAATAAAGCGGTAATCATTTCACCGCAGAGGACGCAGAGTAACGCAGAGGAAAACCAAAACAGAGTTAAGACAATACTTAAACTTGTGGAAAGGCTTGAATTTTTTGATCCTGTCGATTCCTGCCTGTCAACGAGTTATGGCGATCTCCATAGCACAAATGCAGCGGCCGAATAATCCTTCTTTTTAAAATATCAGGGAGAGTCTTGGGCTGTATCTTCTCCAGACTCCGGATCCCGCTCTTTTTCGCATATAGGGCAGACGTAAAAAGACCGGCTAAGTTTCATGCCACAACAGGTCCACTCTGCAGAACTGGCGGGTTTCTCAGAGTCATCCCACGGATAAGGGTCTCGACTGTAGTTGTGTCCGATTATTTTTGACATGTCACTCCTTGGTCGTCAGCAAATACGATCTTCTCTGATAAGTTGAACTAAAAAGTACGAGAAATACAAAGGGGACTGCCGTTTCGGCAAGTCCCCTTTGTGGAGTGTTCAGTGAAAATTGTTTTTCAATATTTCTGATCGGCGAAATCAACCCAGCCGCCGGCCAGGACCAGAGCCTTGTCGAAGGGAGATATCTCGAAACTGAACGTCTTGTTTTTCCCGCCGCCACTCATCGTCAGGGTTCCGGCTTCAATGTCGATGCTCATGGCGGCATCGTCGTGGCCGGCGTGAGTGAAGATCTGGTCAAGGTCAGCCTTGGGGAGTTCAATGGCAGCCATGCCGCAGTTAAACATGTTCTGACGGAAGATACGGGCGAAGGATTCGGCGATGACGGCGGTTATGCCGTTGACCTCAAAAACCCAGGGGGCATGTTCGCGGGACGAGCCGCAACCGAAGTTGGCGCGGGAGACGATCACGCGGGCATTCTTAGTTTTTGGCCCGTTCGGGTCGAAGCCGGGCAGTTTAAGGTCTTCAAGAATATATGGCTTCAAATCTTCCTTGGTAATTTCAGTCAGATATTTGGCCGGAATGATTTCGTCGGTGTTGATGTCGCTGCGGTCAAGAAAGAGGACCGGGCCTCCGAATGTTTTCATATGTGACTCCTTAAAATGTATGGATTGTAGGGGCAACCCCGTGTGGTTGCCCGGTTAAGGGCGGCCACATGGGGCCCGCCCCTACATGATCGACGCCTTACAGATATTTCCTCGGATCGGCGATCTTGCCTTCTATCGCGCTGGCCGCTGCCGTTGCCGGCGACATCAGATGCACCATGCCGCCTTTGCCCATTCGGCCCATGAAGTTGCGGTTCGTGGTCGAGGCGCAGACTTCGCCCTCAGCCAGGACGCCGTTGCTCATACCCAGACAGGCGCCGCAGGTGGGGTTGGTGACGCAGAAACCGGCTTCCATGAAGATGTCGATCAACCCCTCATGCATGGCCTGCTGCTGGATTTTCGGAGTGGCCGGCGAGAGAATGCCGCGCACGTTCGGCGCCAGTTTGTGCCCTTTCAGGATCTGAGCGGCGATACGCAGGTCTTCAATCCGGCCGTTAGTGCAGGAGCCGATGTAAATCTGATCAAGCGGAGTGCCGGCGATTTCGGATATGGTTTTGACCTGATCCGGTTTGTACCCGAAGGTCACCGTCGGCTCCATAACCGTGACGTCGATCTCGATGGTCTGGTCATATTCGGCGTCAGCGTCGGCCCGCCACTGTGAATAATCAGCCAGAGCAGCTTCTTTGCCGGCAAAGTCACCCTGAATAAAGGGCCAGAGGTAGTCAACGGTGGTCATATCCGGCTGACAGATCCCGGAAGTGCCGCCCGCTTCGATGGCCATGTTGCAGAGCGTCATGCGCGATTCCATCGTCATGTTGTCGATGGTGGAACCGTGAAATTCCATCACCCGGTCGGTGGCGCCGTTGACGCCGATTTTCCCGATAATGTGCAGGATGACGTCCTTGGCATAGACCCCTTTTGGGAGTGTGCCGGTGACGTTGAATTTGATTGTTTTGGGCTGGCGGAAAGCGCAGACACCTTTCAGGATGCCGACTTCCAGATCGGTCGTGCCGATACCTGCCGCAAAGGCTCCGAAGGCGCCGTGGGTGCAGGTGTGGGAATCGCCCATGATGACCGTGTAGCCGGGACGGATGAAGCCGCGCTCCGGGACGAGGGCGTGGCAGACGCCGTTGGCGCCGATATCGAAGAAATCCTTGATGTCGTGACGCCGGGCCCAGTCACGCAGGATCTTGGCCTGAGTGGCGGTTTTGGTGTCCTTGCTGGGGGTGACATGGTCAATGACCGCCTTGATCTTCGTCGGATCGAAAACGCGATCCTTGCCGCGCCGGATCAGGTCGTCAATCGCAATCGGTGTGGTGATCTCGTGGCAGAGCACCGCATCCAGCCGCAGTACTTTGGTACCGGGAAAGGGTTCGTTGACCAGGTGTGCATCAAATATCTTTTCTGCTGTTGTTTTACCCATTTTTCGACCTCGCATGGTTCAGTATTGATAAACTTGTAGCATAGCTGTCGGGAAAAAGTAAACTGGTGAACTTTTTTTTGATTACACTCAACTAAATTGGGGGGGCATTACTGGCGGCGGGATGGATATTTATATTAAACCTGAATAAAGCAGTTACCGCAGAGTACGCAGAGGAAAAACAAGATGACACCTTTTTGGTCCCGAATGTTATTGACGGAACCTCAGGTTGTTTCAGGTTTCCTCTGCGTCCTCTGCGTTAAATTGCTCTTGGGTTAAAAGCGGATGGGGCCGGACAGTCTACTGCTGTTTCACAACGGGAAGCTTTTCTGCCTGCCAATCGGCAAAAATAACCTGGCCGATCGTCGGATAGGCAAGCTTCTGCAGTTTGCGATAGGCGTTGTAGCTGCGCCCGCCGGAATTGCAGTAGACAACGATCTTTTTGCCCTTGTCCAGTGTTCCTGACCCGGCAGCAAAATTAGTGACCGGGATATTGATGGCCCCTGGAATGTGAGCTTCGGCGTACTCGTTTGGATCACGTACGTCAACGAGTGTGATGGACTCGGGTTTTGTATCCAGAACCGCCTTGAGTTCAGCGGGCTTCAGCCTGGATGTTACGACCTTCTTCTCATAATCCGGCCCGGCATAGATGGAGTATCCCTTCTCCTCCCAGACCGGCATGCCCTCGGCATAGACAGACACGTCGCTGTAACCGTTGTCTGTCGCTATTTTTGCCGATTTGCCGCTTTTGCCGCATTTGATGCCGTTGCAGTAGAATACCAGTCTGGCATCCTTTGCCGCCGGCAACAGCCCGGCATCTTTCTCAAGTTTTGACAACGGAATGCTGAGAGCGTTTTTGATGTGTACTTCCTGGTATTCTTCGGCACTCCGGGAGTCGATAACGATAAGGCCGGGAGCCTTCTGGTCGATCACCGTCTTGAGCTCTTCGCTTGTTAGTACCTTGAAAGGAGCTTTAACTTTATCTGCGGCTATTGCCAGCGAGAACCACATACACAAAACCAGCAGCACGGCACATCCTGAACGGATCAATTTCACTGTAAACTCCTCTGTAATATGATGTACTTCATTAAATGTTACTTCTCTTTGAAACCATATCTGTAGATAAAGCTTTTCGGTTGGTAGAAGTCGATGACTTTGCCGCCGACTTCGGCGTAGGGATAGCCAAAGGTATTTAGCGGCGTCCCGGCTTGAGGAGGGTTGAGGACAATATCCCGACCGACGGCAAGTACTGCCCGGTACGCATCAATGCCGCCCCAGAAGTACTCTTGGTACGCTTTTGCTTTCGGGTCATTCAGCTCCAGCTTCTCTACCAGCATCGCCTTGCGCACATCCGCAGGGTCAGCCGTTACCCAGCCGTAGCCGGGAAGGAAAAATTCAGCCCAGCAGTGCTGGTAGGCAGTGATATCCTCTTCGGCCTTTTTACCGAGCCGGACGCTGAACACTTCGCGAGCCGGAACACCTGCCGCCCGGCAGAGGGCAATGTAGACTGAGGAAATGTCGGTGCACTTGCCGCCCGGTTTTTGCAGCAGGGCGCAGACGTCACCCTTGCCGCATCCAACCGTGCCAGGGTCCCGGTACATGTTGCTGCAACACCAGTCATAGATGGCTCTTGCTTTCTCCAGCACCGTTTTCTTCCCTTTGGTAATGGAATCAGCCAGCTTTTTCACTTCGCCGTCGATAGGGCCGAGGCTCGTGGGTTTCAGATATTCGGCGTAATCCGCACGGTTCCACTGTGGCTCTACGGTCGGAAGGTTCGTTTGGCGGATCTCCTGGCGATCTACGGCAAAGGAGAAGCTGAGCTTGCGGCTCTTCGTGGTGGCTGGCCATTGGGCATAGAGGATCGGAGTGCCATAGGTTGAATCGGTATAGACACCGGATGACGCAAAATCTCCGGAAACTTTGATGTCACTTACCTTCTGGTGCCGATCCGTCACCGGATAGGGTATCCAGAGTTTCGCCTCTTTATCTGCGTCCTGAGCGGACAGATCCACGTCAAGGGTAACGATACCGGAACGGTTTGCGGCGGAAGCAACAGTGGCAGTCAGGATGCACAATACTGTGGCAATTAATCGGAATCTCTTTTTCATTTATTCTCCTTTGAAGCAAGTTCGCATTGCTATAATTCCCAGTGCTAAGTTGCCGGCACCCAAAACATACAGTTTCAAAAACAAAGTTTGCATTTTCATCCGGACTCATTAATATGTCAAATTGATAAATTCGATATTACCGATGACTAGATTTGGCTTTTACGATATGGAGGGCGAATGAATATCAAGCAGCTGGAAGTTTTTGTGGCCATTGCTACCTCGGGCAGTTTCTCAAAAGGAGCAGAGGCCGCCTGCATTACCCAATCGACCGTCAGTCAGCATATAGCAACTCTGGAGGATGCCTGCGGGGTTCGGCTGTTCGATCGCACCAGGAGGGGCGCCATACCAACCGAGGCGGGCAAGGTCATGCTGGTACACGCCCGGCAGGTTCTCAAGTCGCTGAAGGAGACGGAACAGGCTATTTTGGGGTTTCGTCAGGCTGACGGCGTCGAACTCTCTGTCGGTGGGAGCACCATCCCCGGCACATACCTGCTGCCAAAAGCGATTGCAGCCCTCCGGGCGAGCGCCCCGGGAATCATTGTAAAGGTAGAGATCGGCGACAGCCGTGAGATCCTGGACAAACTGCTCGCAGAGGAAATCGAGGTCGGGGTCGTCGGTACAGCGGCAGAAAATTTGCAGTTCATATCCAAGCCCCTCGGGCATGACGAAATTCTTCTGGTCGCGCGAAAAGGGCACCACTGGTGCGGACGCACCGATATCGCCCCGACAGATCTCCTTGGGGAGTCGATAGTCGTGCGCGAAACAGGTTCCGGCACTCATGATGTTGTTGATGCGGCGCTCAGGCAACACGGGATCAAAACGGGTGACTTGATGGTGGGTGCAACCATCTCAAGCAGCGAAGCGATTAAACAGGCGGTGCTGGCAGGGTGCGGTATCGCGTTTATTTCTGAGATGGCAGTTCGCCAGGAGCTGAAGCAGGGTAAGTTGGTGGCGATAAAAATGTCGGGACTCACCATAACCCGCAGTTTTTCACTGGTTCAGAGAAAGGGGAGGACTCTTTCTCCCGCAGCGTTAGCCTTTTTGCGCATTTTGGAACAGGTGAAAACATATTGAACAGGCGGCATGGAAATCCGGCCTGTTTTTCACTGAAGCGCATCATATTTGTATCCAGCGCCATAGACTGAGTGGATAAGTTCCGTTTCCGGTGACACTCCGGCAATCTTCTTGCGCAGGTTTTTGATGTGGCTGTCGATGGTGCGATCGCTGACAACCCGTTGATCAGGGTAGATGTGGTCCATCAGCTTGATTCGTCCGTATATGCGTCCGGGATTGGCCACCAGAAAACTGAGCAGTTTGAACTCAACAACGGTAAGCTCAAGATCATGACCGTGCAGCTTCGCCTGAAAACGCTCCGCGTCCAATTGAAGTGCGTTGTTCACCCCTGTCGGCTGTTCGCTGGCGCTTCTCCGCAGCACCGCCTTGACGCGGGCCACCACCTCCCTGGGGCTGAACGGCTTGCAAATGTAATCATCGGCACCGAGTTCAAGACCTAAGAGCCGGTCTATTTCCTCAATACGGGCGGTGACCATGATGATAGGCACCGTCGAAAACGATCGGATCTCCTTGCAGATGTCTATGCCGTTCTTCCCCGGCAGCATCAAATCGAGCAGTATCAGGGCCGGCATTCTTTCGTGAACCGTTGGCAGTACCTCAAGGCCATTTTCCAGGCATTCCGTATCATATCCCGCCTGACTCAGATAATTACTCAGGAGTCGCGCCAGCTTGGGTTCGTCTTCGACAATCAGAATCAAGTCATTCATCGGAGCCCCTCGGACACGGGCAGGGTTATGCGTATCCAGACCCCCCCGAGCGGTGATTGGAACGCCTCTATCGCCCCCTCGTGAGCCGCGACGATATTGCGGCAGATGGCAAGTCCAAGACCAGCGCCGCCGGAAGACCTGTTGCGCGATCCTTCCACCCGGTAGAGGCGGTCAAACAGCTCCCCCCTCTCTTTTTCCGTAACTCCCGGCTCGCTATCCTTGATATCAACAGTTACCCCCGCATGCGCCGCTTCGAGCGCTATGTCGAGCTTCCCTCCGGAATCCGTATATTTCAACGAATTATTGAGCAGATTATCGAATAGCTGCGCTAACCGCTCGGGGTCGGCAAAGACAATAACCGGGTCTTGCGGCAGGGTGGCTTTAAGTGTCAACGATCTTTCCGTAAGCTTCGATCGGACACGATCTATCGCTTCGTTCAGGATATCGGTCAGATTTACATCATATTTCCGGTAGGCAAGGGCCCCGACATCGGAAAGCGCCAGTTGGTACAGATCGTCAACCAGCCGGTTAAGCCTGAAAACCTCGACCTGGAGGGAGCCGATGGATTCAAGTGAGAGATCCTGGATCCCGTCCTGGATAGCCTCAATTTCTCCCCCCAGAATGGCCAACGGAGTCCGTAATTCATGCGATATATCAGCCACAAACTGGCGTCTGGCCTGTTCATTATTGTCGAGACTCAACGCCAGGGCGTTAAAATCCCGGGATAGATGGCCGAACTCGTCGTCAGAATCGACGGGAACCCGGACATCATATCGCCCCGATGAAAGATGACCGGTGGCTGCCGCCAGTTTTTTGAGCGGACGGACCAGAAGACGTGCCAGCGGCAGTGAAATCGTCACTGCGACAAGCAGCATTAGCAGGGCAACGAGAGCGAAAATAAGCTTCTGCTCCTTGACAAATCTGAGCTGATGGATATCCGAGATGAATTTACTGGGATGCAATCCCAGATAGCCGATCACCATACCTTTGTCCGTTATCGGATTAAAAAGTTCGATATCCGCTGGATTACTGGTGCCGAAAAGCGGCTTTCGCCCGGCATCCAGTAGCAGAATACGCCTTTCCAAACGATGGAAGCGTCTAGTCGGAGATGGTTCAGGTTGATTGGAGTGCTCCTGACCGGCTTCATTTGCAGGCGGTGAGGAGGTGAATGGGGTGGAGCCTTCGACAACTGTATCGCCGATTAGTTGGGAAATGATGTCGGGTGATTGTTGAATAAACGTCCACCCACCGGATTCGCCATACGCTCGTCCCAGCTTGGTCGCCAGGCGCTCCATTCGGTTTTGTTCCAGCTGGTCGACGTATTTGAGAAAACCGCGGTCCATACTCCACTGCATGATCAGGAACATGCAGAGAACAATGATTGCGTTTGCGGCGAGAATTGCCAGAAAAACTCTGTGAGTTACATTCAATTTCATCGTTCAAAGCCCTTGAGCCACGAGTATTTTACTGCTTCAGCATCATGTATCGTAATCAGGTTTCACTAAAATAGAAAGTGTCATTCCGCGCTACAGGCAAAAATCCACATTCACTCCATATTCACTCCACATTGTTGCAGTATTGTGATTTCACGTCACTGATACGGAATTACTTTCTGCGCCGTAAGCCTGCGGAGTATTTCGTCGTTCTTATTTAAACACTGCAGTTTTTATGCACGAGAGGTCTGAAATTGTGAAAGTCACCGTCGCCGTCGCCATGTTGTTTGTATCCATTGCTGCCCGGAGTGCCGGTGCCGAACCATCGCCACAAGCGCTGTCGTTGAATGAAGCCATCAGTATTGCGGTTGAGAAAAACCTTGATGTCCGGGCAGAATTCTATAACCCGGCGCAGTTTGAAGCGGATGTCAACCGCAACCGGGCAATCTATGACCCGCTATTCAACGCCCAGGCGGCCTACAGCGACAACTCCGCTGCCCAGGCAAACGCCGGTGGCACGGTCAGCAGCACACAGTCGTTAATCTTGAATGCATCTGTCAGCCAACTGTTTGGGAGCGGCGGTACAGCGGCACTTAATTTCAATAACGCCTACAATGCCAACAATTCATCAACACAGCTTCAGAATTACTGGCAGAGCGGAGTTGGCCTCTCTTTCAGTCAGCCGCTATTGAAGAATATGGGGAGAGAGGTTACGGAAGCGAATATCCGCATTTCGCAGCTCGCTAAATATGCCTCTCTGGAGCGGCTTAAAACGCGGCTGCTAACCACCGTGGCCCAGGTCAGGAATGAGTACTTCAAATTATACAGTCTGCGTGAGGAACTGAACGCAAAGAAAATCTCGCTGGAACTGGCGCGCAAAATACTCTCCGAGACCAAATCGAGAGTTGCTGCAGGTGTGTTGCCGGCCATGGAGATTCTGAATGCCGAATTTGGCGTTGTGACCCGCGAAAAGGATCTTATCGATGCCGAGAAAGCTGTCAATGATCAGGTTGATGTTGTGCGTCTGCTGTTGCAGCTTGATCCGCGGATCGATATTCAGATCAAGGATCAACCCTCACGTGAACTCTATACCACGGTCGATGAAGCTGCCATTAAGCGCGCTCTCTCCCGCCCTGATCTGCAGGAACAGAGACGCAACCTTGAGCTGATTGAATTGCAGACAAGAGTGTTCAACAACAAGCTTAAACCAGATCTTTCGCTGAACGCGTCTGCTGGTCTCAACGCCGTTGACAGCAGCTATTCGCGAGATCTCGGCAAAATCGGTTCGTTTGACAATCCTGGCTGGAGTATCGGGATGATCTTTTCGTATCCCCTTGGTAATAACGCGGCAGAGAACGACTACCGGAAAAGTCGCTTGAAGGTTGAACAGGCCTATCTTCAAATACAGAGTCTCGAACAGAGTATCACAAATGACGTCAGGTCGTCGTTGCGAGGGATCAGCACCGGCTATAAACAGATCGAAGTCGCTGATCGGGGTGTAGCTTTTGCCGAGGAACGTCTCCGGGCTTTTATCCGCAAAAACGAAGTCGGACTGGCGACGACCAAGGATGTGCTTGATGTTGAGAATGACCGGAGCATCGCCAAAAACAATCAGATCAGCGCGCTGGTTACGTATAACAACGCCATTACCAAGCTATGGCAGACGACCGGTGAGCTTACGGAACGTCAGGGGATTAGTCTTGATGAGAATGAAGTGAACCGACTCTATAAAGCCACCCGGTAGTAACCAAATTCCAAGGGATGTGAAGCAATGAAAAAAATAGTGATTATTCTGACTGTGGTACTCGTTGTTGCCGGTGTTGCCGGCTATTTCTTCTACAAACGGACTCCGGAGGTCAGCTACAAGACCGCCAAAATCGAACGCGGCACGATTGTCTCGACGGTTGCTGCTACCGGCAACCTGTCAGCGGTAACCACGGTTCAGGTCGGCACCCAGGTGTCCGGCACGATCCAGAAGCTTTATGTCGATTTCAACTCGCGGGTCAAAAAAGGGCAGGCCATTGCCGAGATCGACCCGTCGCTGTTCAACGCTTCGGTGGAACAGTCTCAGGGAAACTATCTCAGCGCCGAGGCCAACCTGCAAAAAGCCAGGGTAACTCAGGCGGATGCCGAAAGAACCTTGAATCGCAACAAAAAACTGCTGAGCGACGGCATCATCTCGCAGGGTGACTATGATGTCAGTGAAACGGCACTCCAGTCGGCCAAAGCAGCGGCAAAGGGAGCCGAAGGAAGCATCGCCCAGAGTCGCGGCGCGCTGATGCAGTCCAGAGCCAACCTGCGCTATTCGGTCATCCGCTCACCGGTCGATGGTGTGGTGATCTCCCGCGCCATAGATGTCGGCCAGACCGTTGCCGCCTCATTTTCGACCCCGACGCTCTTCACTATTGCCCAGGATCTGACCAAAATGCAGATCGAGGTTAGTGTGGACGAAGCCGATATCAGCCGCATCGCGCTGCAGCAGAAAGCCGGCTTCACCGTAGATTCCTATCCGGAGCAGATCTTCAGGGGACAAGTAATCCAGATTCGCTCCGCGCCGGTCATCACCCAGAATGTCGTCACCTACGTGGTGGTAGTCACTGTTGACAATAGCGATTTGAAGCTGAAACCGGGTATGACGGCCAACGTATCGATTGAAGTGGCTAAAAAGGACGATGCGCTCAAACTGCCTCCGGCCGCCCTGCGCTTCAAGCCGAAAACCAAGGGTGAAGAGACGAAAGAGAAGGCAGCAGGAGGTGAACGCTCCGGCGCTTCCGGTGATCAGAAAAGTGCTTCCGTTCAAAGACCAGGCGGTGGCGGCAAACCAAATGGTGGTGGCAAAGGAGGCCCCGGCAGAGGCAAAGGGGGGGGGCTGAAGGTCTATATCCTCCGTGAGGGCAAACCGGTCGCCTCACCGGTGAAAACCGGCATTGCCAACAACAGCAGCATTGAGCTGACTGAAAGTGAACTCAAAGAAGGTGATGAAGTCATCATCGAGCAGGTAGGCGGTGATGCCAGGAAAAAGGCGGGAGCGGGAGCTAGCGCTTCGCCGATGGGGCCGCGTTTCTGATGAGTGCCGTCATTTCCATAACCGATATTCGCAGGCTTTTCATCATGGGCGAACAGCAGTTCGAAGCGCTCAAAGGGGTCTCCTTTACCGTAAACAAGGGAGAATTCGTAGCCATCATGGGTGCATCAGGCAGCGGTAAATCGACCTGCATGAATATCATCGGCTGCCTTGATCCTCCCACCTCCGGCCGGTATCTGCTCGATGGCCTGGATGTCGGCCGTATGGACGGCAATCAGCTGGCTGACATCCGCAATAAAAAGCTCGGCTTTGTCTTTCAGGGGTTCAATCTGCTGGCACGCACCCCGGCGGTAGAAAATGTGGAGCTGCCGTTGGTGTATGCCGGTATCGGCTCCAAAGAACGGCGTATTATCGCCATGGCGGCACTGGAGCAGGTAGGTCTGGCAGGCAAGGAGTTCAACCACTCCAGCCAGCTTTCCGGCGGTCAGCAGCAGCGTGTTGCCATTGCCCGGGCTCTGGTAAATAAACCGTCACTGCTGCTGGCAGATGAACCGACCGGCAATCTGGACAGCGCCACAACCGAAGAGATCATGAACCTCTTCACTGCTCTCAATCAGTCCGGCATCACTATCGTCATGGTGACCCACGAACATGATGTCGCCGCTTTCGCCGGTCGCCAGCTTACCTTCAAGGATGGCCATATCATTTCGGATAGTCAGACCGGTCCGACTGATCGGAAGGATTGAACCATGGATTTTCTGCAAACCATAAAAATATCCCTGCGCGCCCTGCGCACCAACAAGATGCGTTCCTTTCTGACCATGCTCGGAATTATCATCGGCATCGCGGCGGTGATTGCCATGATGGCGGTCGGCTCCGGCGCGAGCTACGTCATCTCCCAGCAGATCGCCAGCATCGGCAGCAACATCATCCTGGTTATCCCCGGTTCTACCACCAGCGGCGGACTGCGCACCGGCGGCGGAGCTCAAACTCTGACCAGCGATGACGTCAAAGCGATTACGAGCGAGTGCCGCTCGGTAAGCCTGGCGGCCGGCACCGTCCGTTCCACCGGCCAGGTTGTTTATGGCAACCTGAACTGGGCAACCGTTATCACCGGCGCCACACCGGAAATGTTTGAGATCCGGGAATGGGGGGCAACTGCCGGGCGCAGCATTACGCAGCAGGATGTCGATTCCGCAAGCAAGGTCTGCCTTTTAGGTCAAACCGTCGCGGAGAGTCTGTTCGGTTCAGCTGATCCGGTCGGAAACATCGTGCGCATCAAAAAAATACCATTTACCGTTATCGGTGTAATGGAACGCAAAGGGCAGTCACCCCAGGGAACCGATCAGGATGACACCATTTTTGTACCGCTCCGTACTGCGCAGCGTAATCTGGTTCGCTCCCAGCACACCAACAACATCGGTGCCCTGATGGTGAAAGCCAAAAACGAAGCTTTACTTGATAAAGCGGAAGAGGAAATCAACAGTCTGCTCAATCAGCGCCATCGGATTACCAACGGCAAGGAACCGGATTTTACGACCCGGAACCTCTCCGAAATCCTGGCGGTGGCGCAACAGTCCTCAAAGGCCATGTCGCTGCTGCTGGGAGCGGTTGCCTCCATATCGCTGATCGTGGGGGGTATCGGCATCATGAATATCATGCTGGTTTCCGTTACCGAGCGTACCCGCGAGATCGGCATACGCATGGCAATCGGCGCGAGGAAGAATGACATACTTATGCAGTTCATGACCGAGGCCGTCATGCTGACCCTGATCGGGGGGCTGCTCGGTATTGCTCTTGGGGCAATCGGCGCGACAGTCGTATCTAAAATCCTCTCATGGCCGACTCTGATTTCGATCCAGTCGATCACCGTGGCGTTTTTCTTCTCCGGTGCCATCGGCATCTTCTTCGGTTTCTATCCGGCAAAAAAAGCTGCCGGGCTCAATCCTATCGATGCCTTGCGCTATGAATAGATCATTAAACGGGCTACCCGAAATAGCCTCAAGTGTTAACTGATCTTTGCCCGGTTCTACGAGAGACTCCCGGCGATTACTTCAATTCTCATCCTTCAGTTGATGGGCGTTGTTGAAATAGCGTTGGTACCCCTGGAGCAGGATAAGAAACGACGTAATAGCCACTGCGCCGGTTATGGCGCACATGATGGCGATCTGGTAGCGCACCGCGACGATCGGCTCGGTGCCGGAAAGGATCTGACCGGTCATCATGCCGGGAAGCGAGACGATCCCCATGGCGGCCATGGTGTTCATGGTCGGCATCAGCGCGGCGCGGAAGGCCAGACGCACCGCCGTTTCGGACGCCTGCCGGGCGGTCGCTCCCAGGCAGAGTGCTGTCTCGATCTCTTCGCGCCGCTCGTAGATCTCCGCCGAGAGCCGTTCCGCAGCCAGGCTGGCTCCGTTCATGGAGTTGCCGATGATCATGCCCGCCAGCGGGATCAGATAGCGCGGGTCGTACCAGGGAGAATAACCGATCACCAGACCACAGAGCAGGAACGTCACCCCGCCGCAACCTATGAAAAGGGATGTTCCCATCACCCGGTAGAAATCGGGCATCTTGCGTTTGATCCGGCTCCCCATGACCTGCAGCGAAAAGCCGGACATGACCAGCAGGATGGCGATCACCGCCAGGGGACTCCGCACGGCGAACACCAGATGCAGCAGGTAACCCACCGCGAAAAGCTGGATCACCATTCTCACCGATGCCCACAGCATCTCTCCTTCCTGCCCGATGCGTTGCAGGCGCGCCAGGGCGATGGCCAACAGAATCAGGCCGTATGCATAGGCTAGATTGATCAAATCCAGGTTGATGATCTTCTGGTTTTCCATGGTTCAGAGTTCCCCCTTCACAGGATCTGACAGAAAACGTCGCAGTTCAGGGCTCTGCGGTCGGGATAGGATTGATTCCGGCAGTCCTTCTTCAACGATGCGCCCCGCTTCAAGAAAGAGCAGGTAGTCGGCGATCCTCCCCGCCAACCGCAGATCGTGGGTCACTATGATTATCGCCAGCCGCTGCGAGCGGCAGATGTCGTGGATGGTGGCAGCCAGCTGGTCGCCTGTGGGGCGGTCCAGAGCGCTGGTCGGCTCGTCCAGCAGAAGCACACCCGGTTTGGTGATCAGGGCGCGAGCCAGGCTGACCCGCTGCTGCTCACCCAGGGAAAGGGTGCGGCTGTCACGTCCGATCAGTTCCTGGTCCAGGCGGGCAAGTTCCAGGGAGTGCAGCAGCTCGGCGCTTTCTGCACCGGGAAGCGGTTCATGACGGTAAAGAAAGGGTCGTTGCAGGTTAGTCAGCACCGTGCCCTCGAACATGAACGGTTTCTGCGGGACCATGGCCACCCGGCGGCGAAGCAGCAGAGGGTCAAGCAGGGCAATATCCTCTCCATCCAGATAGACTGTGCCACAGGCAGGATCGGAAAGCCGGTTAATCAGACGGAGCAGAGAACTCTTCCCGCCGCCGGAAGGGCCGACAATCGCGGTCACCTCGCCGCAATGGGCCGAGAAGGAGATATCACTCAGGATATCAGCCTTACGTCCGTCCCGTCCCGGCCGCTCCACGCAGATCCGTTCCAGCCTGAGAGTAACCAACTTTTTATCCATGATTAAAGCCTTTGCCTGTTTTTACGCCAGCAGGTGCCGGTCATCAGCGCCCGTCAGGTGAAGTTTGAATTGCACATGTTCACGTTTAGCGGCTGTTGCGGGCAGATCGCCGCTGCGCCGTTATTTTATCATGTTTGGCCCAATAGGTGGAATCAGGTGCAAAGCAGCTGTTCTCGATGTCCAGCGCCTTTTCCTGCATATACGTCTGGGCATCGGAGATGGCCTGATTGTAAACGGCCGGACCGATCTCCTCAAGGCAGAATTGCAGAAAAAGGGAGGCTTGCAGCTCTCCGAAGTCGGTTTCTAGGTTTTCGCTGGCATAGCGCTTGATGGAGGCTGTGAGCTTCTTTTCGACATCTTTTGCGAGGGTGATTTCCATGACTGTCCTTACCTGCAGATATAGATGGGTACGTGATGTCTGTTATATCACGCCGCAGAAAAAGACGTCATCATTTACATAAGAGTCATATTCCTTCTTGTGCCGTTAAATTACCTTTCATACAAAACGCATATTTTAACTGCCAGATCGCTAAAATGTCAGTCGATCCAGATGGACGCTGAAGGGGAACTCTTCCTCTTCCAGCCGCTTCCTGGTTGAGTACGTTTCGTCAACCACCTCATCCGGTTCTATCAGCCAGACGGTCGAAAAATCCGCATCCCCGAGGACACTGCGGACCTGTTCATAGTACTGGCGGAACAGCGGACCGCTGATATGTACCTTGATCGGCACTCCCCTGATGACATAGTTACCGACAGATATGGCAACCTTCCGGTCGTACCAGAGATTCCGGAGCAGGTTGCGATTGGTGTACGATTTTTCCAGCAGCTCCAGATGCACCAGCAGCCCATGCTCGTCAAGTTGCAGGAACGGACTGGCTACCGCGTACGGAACTCCATTCTCGTCAATGGTTGCGATGACCTTGGTGGCTGATCGGTCGCGTATAAGATCAATTAGTCCTTCAGAAAGCAGCGCCATGATTGTGTCCTCTTAATACGGTAATAGCCGCGACAGGTCGCTATCCGGGTGGTTGCCGCAGTGGCGATAGTCATCAAAACCGATCGGCAGCCGGTATTTGACCCGCAGGGCGTGCAGCCCGCGTGCAAGACGAATATAGTAGTCGAGAGAAGCATTTTTCTGATCCCCCAGAGGCGTATCGGGACGAGGCGACCAGACGATAAAGACCGTACTGACCCCCTGTTTTGCCAAATACTCAGCCTCGACAAGTGTCCGCTCCAACGCATCATCCTCTGACATGAAACCATGCGGCCCGGCCAGTTCAATTCCGGCCACAAGTCCGGTATTAACCCTGCCGGGGCCAAAAACATCAACAGCATCAATCAGGCGTTTTTTCCATTCCCGGTAGCCGATCCACTCCGCCTTGCCGGGACAGAATTTGTTAAACAGCTCTTCGTTCAGCACCTCGATATCGGCGGTATAACTCATCAGTCCGGTTTCGTCATAGAGCCGTTGCAGCTGATTTTTGGTGAAGGCGGTGCCGATGATCTGGCTCGGAAACTTGCGGGTTTTGAAATGTTTACCCACTTCCTGAAGAATCCGGATGTAATAATCAACCTCGTCATCAAAAGGCGCCTGACCGCTGACAATCGATCCGGAAGTCAGAAAAACTGCCGAATAGCGCCCCGGCTCTTTCAATGCCTCACCAATAACCTCACCAACCTCGAGTGGGTCGAGCTTCGCCGGTATGTTGAGTTCTTTGCCACCTTTTTTCAGCTGCGCAACGATATCGCAGAAGGAGCACCCTTTGTTATTGTTCCAGAAGGTGCAGTAACGGTACGGGAAGATGTTAAGCCGCTGGGGGCGGGCGCTGACGATGTTTTTATCGGCACGCCGGAGCTGCTGGTCCTGGCATAGAAATCGGGAGCGGGCCAGTATTCGACAGTTTCCAGCGGCAGACCGTTATCGAACAGCCATGGTGAGCCATCTACGACATCAACAATATACGGGTTCTCTTCCGGCGGAGTCGGCGTAGTAATGATCGAGGTGCCATCGCGAAGCAGGAGAGATTCCGGCCGGAGGGCGATCACGCCGTCCCGCGCGCCGAAGATATGGGTGCCGGTGGTCTGGTGTCGTGTCTCATCAAGCAATGACAGCGCTGCAGTGGTATAGAAAACACCCCGCCGCTGCACATCCGTCTTGATCACAATCAATCGTGGGACGTCAGGATAACGAGCCGCTACTTCATCTAATGTGGATCTATTCTTACTCGCGGACATATCATATCTTCAGGCAAACCGATGCCCGGAGGCTATCGGTTCATGGTAGCGAGTATATTCATCCATAGCGTGGCGCATCATGTCGGACATACTCAGTGAATTCTTGAAAGCTATCAGCTGCAGCTCTTTTCGTTTGGCATCACTGATTCTCATTGAAATTACGTTGTTGCGCGGTGTCGCTTTAAACTTGCCCATTGTTTTTTCCCTCCGGGATTTAAAAAGTGAGGCCGGACCTCCTGGTAAGGAAATCCGGCCTCCAGTCTATCTGGTCAGCTGCCGTGGGCGCCGATGCGGTCGTCCCGGTTATCTGCCGTAATTACATCAAACCTGAGCCAGTGCCTGTTCCAGATCGGCAATAATGTCCTCGACGTTCTCGATACCGACCGACAACCGGATAAAGTCAGGCGTTACACCGGTGGAAATCTGCTCTTCCGGGCTTAATTGCGAATGGGTTGTGGACGCCGGGTGTATCACCAGTGACTTGGCGTCGCCGATATTGGCCAGCAGCGAGTGCAGTTTGAGAGTATTGATGAACTTCTTGCCGTCCTCAATCGTGCCGCTTTTGATGCCGAACCCGACCAGAGCGCCGAATAGCCCTTTGTGGTGATATTTCTTAGCCAGTTCATGAGATGGGTTGTCGGGCAGACCTGGGTAGTTCACCCAGCCGACCTTGGGGTGGTTTTTGAGGTAGGTGGCCACCTTGAGGGCATTGGTGCTGTGTCGTTCCATACGCAGATGCAGCGTTTCGAGCCCCTGCAGGAAGAGGAACGAATTGAACGGCGATACTGCCGGACCCAGATCGCGCAGCAGTGAAACGCGCACCTTGATGATGTAGGCAATTGCTCCCAGCGCCTCCCAGAAATTGATGCCGTGATACGACGGATCGGGTTGGGCGATTTCCGGGAACTTGCCGTTGCCCCAGTTGAAGGTGCCGCCGTCAACGATGACGCCGCCGATGGAGGTGCCGTGGCCGCCAATGAACTTGGTGGCCGAATGTACGACGATATCGGCGCCATGTTTGAGCGGGTTGAACAGATAGGGTGACGGAGTGGTGTTGTCGATGATCAGCGGAATGTTGTTTTCATGGGCAATGGCAGCTACTTTTTCGATGTCCAGGGTATCCAGTTTCGGATTGCCGACGCTTTCACCGTACAGAAGCCTGGTCTTGGGGGTGATCGCCTTGCGGAAACTCTCCGGGTCGGATGGATCTACGAACTTTACCGTGATGCCGAGCTGCGGCAGCGTGTAGTGAAACAGATTGTAGGTGCCGCCGTAGAGGCTGGCGGCGGAGACGATCTCATCACCGGAATGAGCGATGGTAAGTATCGCCAGCGTGATGGCTGACGAGCCGGATGCCACACCCAGCGCCGCGACACCACCTTCCAGAGCCGCCACCCGCTGCTCGAACACATCCGTGGTCGGATTCATCAGGCGGGTGTAAATGTTGCCGAACTCCTGCAGCCCGAATAGACGTGCGGCATGGTCGGCATCATTGAACACATATGAAGTGGTCTGATAGATCGGTACTGCACGTGAGTTGGTGGTCGGATCCGGTTTCTGCCCGGCGTGAAGCGCCAATGTTTCTGCATGATACGTTGCTGTTTCACTCATAACTGCTCTCCTTTTGTTTTGATGTATGCTACAAATGACCGGTATTTACCAGCGGTGTCCGGTTTGGTTTTTGCTTTTAGTCCCCCTTCTTCCTTTCAAGGAGGGGTCAGGGGTGGTTGCCTTTGATTTTCATCAATCTTAAGGATAAAAACGAAGTCAAAAGCCAAAACCTGACCACCCCCAGCCCCTCCTTACCAAAAGTAGGCGCTTTTAAGCGAAAACAGGAGGGGGGCTAAATCTGATTATCTTTTATCAAGACCGTACGGATATTGATCAGGTTGAACTGCTGAAAGATCATGCCGGTGCCCAGACGCAGCGTCCGAAGCCTGCTGCCGGTGAAACCGGTTATATCCGTGCCGCCTATGACCACCCGACCGGCGGTCGACCGCTCCAGCAGATTGATGGTACGCAGCGGATTGAACATGGCGGTACAGAGATAACCGTTTTTCTGCAAGGGCAATCGTCATTGTTGTCTCCTATTTTCCAGCCTGTGCCTGATGGGGCGCCGCCTGAAGACCGGAATACACACTACCATCTCATACCTACTAACCGCACGGGGCATTAGTTCATCAAGCGGTCATCCCGCCCGGCACAGTCACGGTTTTTGCACTCCAGACAAAGGTAGCGTCGCGGCGTCTTTCTGAATTTTTCACGGCAACCGAGGCAACAGAAGTAGTGCAACCGCCCCTCGTAGGTAAGTACGACACTGTTCTGCCAGTCCAGCGTCTTGCCGCATATCTGATCCTGCACCATAAATTTCATAGTTTGTTCCATCTCCAGCAGGATGCTTTACCGTTGAGCCTGCTTAACAAAAACTGACTGGCGTCCGCATGCGGCGCGATATCAAATGCAGTAATCGAACTCCACAAACTGCTCCATCTGCCGGCCCGGATCGGTAGTTTTCGGCTTGCCGACCACCTTGGCGGGAATACCGGCAACCGTTGAGTGAGGCGGCACTTCATTGAGGACGATGCTGCCTGCGGCGATTTTAGAACCGTCGCCGATCCGGATATTGCCGAGGATTTTAGCGCCCGCTCCGATCAGCACACCGTTGCCGACCTTGGGATGCCGGTCGCCGGACTCCTTGCCGGTGCCGCCCAGTGTCACAGCGTGCAACATGGACACGTCATCACCCACCACCGCCGTCTCGCCGATCACCACCCCGGTACCGTGATCGATCAAGATGCCCTTGCCGATTACGGCGGCAGGATGAATATCAACATCAAACGCTTCCGAGATGCGACTTTGCAGATACAGGGCCAAAGGCCGCCGCTCCTGATTCCAGAGCCAATGGGCAACGCGAAACGATTGGAGCGCCTGAAACCCCTTGAAATTCAGATAGGGCAGCGCCAGACTTCTGGCCGCCGGGTCGCGCTCCACAACGGCAGTCAGGTCGCGCCGTATGGCTTCGCATATGTCAGCGGACGAGGTGAGCGCTTCATAGAAGACATCCCGCAGCGATGTTGTCGTCAGATACGCCGAAGCCAGCTTTCCGGCCAGAAAATACGAAATAGACGCCTCCAGAGAACGATGTTTAAGCACCGTATCGTGCAGATATCCGGCCAGCATCACCTCGGTTTTAGCGGTAACGAACACGTCCTGGCGCAGGCGCGTCCAGACCGGATCGTCATCCGGCTTTGGCACCACGCATTCCGATCCTGATGGATTGCGGTCAACGTTACGTTTTGCGCATAGCTTGGCGTCATAATTTCCTTCTCCCTGTTAGCGCAATTGCTTCAGCGCCTGTACCAGCCGGTCGATCTCTTCGAACGTGTTATAGAACGAGTAGGAAGGCCGCACCGTCGCCTCCAGGCCAAACCGGCGCAATGACGGCTGGGCGCAATGATGGCCGGCCCGGACGGCAATACCGTGTTGATCCAGGTATTTCCCCACCTCTGGCACTGTTTTATGGTTAAGGGTGAATGAAGTGACCGCCACCTTTTCCCGCGCATTGCCCACTATGCGAAGCCCGTTGACCCCCTTGAGTTTCTCGGTGGCATATTCCAGCAGACTGTGCTCATAGGCGGCGATATTGCCCAGGCCGATGCGTGTGACATAGTCCAGCGCCACACCCAGGCCGTGGGCGTCGGCCACGTTGGGGGTTCCCGCCTCGAAGCGGGCCGGCACGTCGCTGTAGATCGTTTCTTCGAAGGTGACGTCCTTGATCATGTTGCCGCCCCCCTGCCATGGCGGCAACTCTTCCAGTAGTTCACGCCGCCCGTAGACCGCGCCGATGCCGGTCGGAGCAAAGATCTTGTGGCCGGAGAAGACGAAGAAATCGATGCCGAGCGCCTGTACATCCACCGGCAGATGAGCCACCGACTGGGCTCCGTCGATCAGCACATGAGCGCCGTACCGTTTTGCCAATGCGGTCATTTCCGCAATCGGCAGCACCGTGCCGAGGCTGTTATTGGCGTGGGCCAGCCCGACAATCCGGGTACGCGGCCCCAGCAGGCGCCGATATTCCGCCAGATCAATCTCGCCGTTGTCATCAACCGGGATCACTCGCAGCACCGCGCCCCGTTCCCTGGCGACAATCTGCCACGGCACGATATTGGCGTGATGTTCCAGTTCTGACAGCAGGATCTCGTCGCCCGGCTGGATAAAGCGCTTGCCGTAGGCGTTCGCCACCAGGTTGACCCCCTCGGTGGTGCCGCGCACGAAGATAATTTCCTCGCTGGACGCGGCATGCAGATAGTCGCGGATCTTGTCCCGCGCCCCTTCGAAGGCATCGGTAGCCCGCGCGGCAAGAGTGTGGGCGCCACGGTGGATATTGGAGTTGTCGTGCGCGTAAAAGTAACTGAGCGTTTCGATAACCTGGCGCGGCTTCTGGGTTGTCGCGGCATTGTCGAACCAGACCAGTTGCTTGCCGTTCACCTGCTGATGCAGAATCGGAAAATCACTGCGCACGGCGGCGATGTTAAAAGCCGGGTTTCCCGTCAACTTGCTGCTTTTAGGCAGTGACGCCTGGAGCAGGCGGGAGAACGGATCGGCGTAATTCCCGTCAGCATCGGTGCTGCCGGTCAGATCATGGCGGCATGACTGGATATTTTTGACGAAACCTTTCAGGTCACCATGGCTGGTGCCGCTATCTTTGTAGGTCTGCTGACGCACCAGGTTGTCGGCGTGATGCCCAAGTGTAGACGATGACAGCGGCAGATGAACCGTTTGCAGCAGATCATGGGCAAACGGCGATGCCGTGGCTGTGTGCGCCGGGCCGCTTTTAATGGATTCAAACACCCGGGAAATCCGCTCAAGAGCGTCGCCATTCCCCGGAATGGTTCCAACAGCGTCGGAGCCCGCCGGATGCGCCGATGTTTCCTGTTTGGCACGTTCAAACAGCGTTGCCGCGATCCCGCGCGAATCGGACGCGTCGCCGGGAAGTGGCTGGTCACCCGGCAACGCGTTGTACAGCCGTGAAGCAACCTGGGCAACCAGGTCGGGAGTGATTTCTGGCATGGCGGCCACCTTATATTCCCGCGCCGGAGTTGTAAGCAACCGGCACGCTATGTTCGTAGTGATGGTAGTAGCCGACCTCTACGTTCTCCAGTACGCCGATGGCATCGTCGGTCAGCACGGCAGCCGAGAAGTAGAGCGACAGCAGATACGAGGCCACACCCAGGTTATCCAGCCCCATCAGGCGGGCCGACAGGCTTGGCGAGATTTCTCCCGGAATCCCCTGCTGATGCAGACCGACGACCCCCTGGTCTTCTTCGCCTACCCGAACCAGCAGGATATTTGTGGTGCCGAGCCACTGGTTCTGGGCATAGCGGCTCTTGACTTCCAGTTTGTCCGACGGAATCAGCGGAATGCCGCGCCACAGAATGACCGGCGTACCGAACACCGTTGTCGTGTTCGGCGGCACACCACGCCAGGTGCACTCGCGCTCGAACGCGGCAATAGCCTTGGGGTGCGCCAGAAAGAAGGCCGGTTTTTTCCAGACCAGTGCCAGCAGCTCATCGAGATCGTCCGGGGTCGGCGCCCCGTAACGGGCGCTGATGCGGGGCGACGGATGCACTGAGTGAAGCAGTCCATAGCTCTTGTTGTTGATCAGCTCCCACTCCTGCCGTTCCTTGATTCCCTCGATGGTCAGGCGCAACTGCTCTTCCAACTGGTTGTACGGATTATTGTAAAGGTCGGAGACACGGGTATGGACACGCACCACCGTTTGCACGGCGCTGAGCGAGTATTCCCGCGGGGTAGCGGAATAATCGACGAATGTTTCCGGGATGATGACGTTCTCGGCCAGACCGGACACAAGATCGATGTTGCGTTCGCCATACTTGTTGACCGCCGCCAGAAGTTCCAGGTGCTCTTCCACCGCCTTCTTGAACTCCTGCTTCAAACCGGCATGCTTGTTGAGCTGCGCATCAAGGTCCTTGCGGGACAGCGTCAGCAGTACGCAGGGATTTATGGTGCGAATTGTGACATCGGACGGCTTGTCTGACACCAGATCCGCCTCGCCGAAATATTCCCCCTCGCTCAAGAGGGCGATGCGCAGGTCGCTGCCATGAACCCCCTTGCTGAGTACTTCCACCTGCCCCTGGGCGATGACGAAAAACTTGTTGCGATCTTTCCCTTCGGTCACCAGCGTGTTCCCGAGTGTGACGTTTTCTGTCTTGAAGCTGACCGCAATCTTGCCGATGATGCCGTCCGACAGCTTGGCGAAGAGCGGCACACTGCGGAGCGCCTGCGGCTCAAATGTTGCGACCCCGTCGGACAGACTAAACTCGACGCGCTCTGCGGTAGGCAGCTCGACCCTGGTGCGGTTGACCCGGTAGGTACCCCCCTCAACGTGAACCCACGGAAGCAGGCTGAGCAGGTGACGCGGAGTGATGGATGCCAGTTGTGGCGCGGTCTTGGTGGTGCTGGCCAGATTTCTGGCCACCGAAGTTGTGACACTGCGTTGGATGAGGTTGTCTGCCATGGGTGATCTCCTTTGATAAAATGCCGCTTACGGCTTTTTGATTGTCAGCTTATGAATATTGTCTCGTACGTGGACGCTTTCCAGCACCTGATACCCTTGTTCCGTAGCGGTGCGCGGCACGTTGTCCAGCGGTTCTCCGGCCACCAGCAGAATTTCGGTGGTATCGCCCGGCTTCAGTTGTTCCAGATGCAGTTTTGCTTTTACAAACGTCATCGGACATCGCTCCTTGGTTATATCGAGATTGAATGTGCTCATATGAACAGTGTCTGACCTCCTTTCGAGAGTTCCAGGAAGGAAGCGACGCCCAGGACGTCCTTCACCTCCGGTATGAAATCGTCTTTCGTCAATCCCAGCACGTGCATGGCCATCTCGCAGGCGTAAAAGTTGACTTTCAGCGCCTTGGAAGCATCGAACAGCTCCTCCAGCGGCGCCACATTTTTCCCCTTCATCATTGAGGTCATCAGGATCGGGCTCAAGCCCCAGAAATTGAGACGGCTGAGCGGCAGACTCTTGCGTCCTCCCAGCAGGAAATTGAAAAAGCGCGCCATGAAGCCGGTCCCGATAAAACTGCGCCCGGTCACCTTCTTGATGCTGTTCAGTCCCCAGAACGTAAAGAAGATATTGACTTCGTAGCCAACCGCCGCCGCTCCGGAGGCCAGGGTGAAGACGGCAATAACCTTGTCGAAATCACCGCTCATGCTGATGATGGATAATTTGTTTTTTTCGGCCATGGTGTTTCTCCTTGCGCTAGAAATAAAAAAGAGGTCAAGGATTGAGAGCAAAATTGCTCTTTCCTTGACCTCCAGTTTTTCTGGTCAGTCGCCGGTTGTGTACGGTGAGTGCGGAAATAATATCCGTGCTCATTACGTTGATGGGACCGACAATACCAAGGGGACTACCTGATGTCAACAAATAAATATAATATCTATAAATTTTGTATTTTTTATGATCGAAGTACTGCGATACGTGAGGCAATAACATCAACCGCCTGATCCACCTCGGCAGATCATCGGGATGTGTCAATGATACGGATCGAGATATAAAACAGCAGCGACAGCCCAGCCAGCACCCAGAGTGCCAGCGGCATGCTGTGGATGACCGGCACCGCTCCTCATGCGCAGCCCCTTTTCTTTGTATGGTGCTGAAACCAAAAGAGGCCAGGCTCATCTCGCGATGGAATCCGGCCTCCAATGTGTCTGGTCAACCATGTGGTGATGTGTTGCAACAAAAAAGGCCGCGAATCATTCTTCACATTAGCATTGGTATTTGCTAGCTGCGGAGTTAATTGTAAATGCTATAGCTATATTTTAAAGATTTTATTTGCCTTCACTTCCCTGAGTCCACCCGCCACCAAGTGCCTTTACCAGCTGCACAGCGGCGATCATTCGTCTGCCGAGGATCCCGATGGCTGTTCTCTTGTTGGCAATATCAGAAGTCTGGGCGGTAACGACATTCAGATACCCGACAACACCAGCCAGATATTGGTTCTGTGTAATCTGCACAGTCTGTCCGGCCGCCTCTACTGCCTCGTTTTGAACTTTGGCCTCATCAGCAAGAATTCTAAGGACCGCAAGATTGTCCTCCACATCCCTGAAAGCGTCCAGAACCGTCTGCCTATAAGAAGCTACTGTTGCGTCGTAAACTGCCATAACCTGGTTATGTTGTGCTCGACGCAGTCCCCCGTCGAACAGAGTTGCTGAAGCCGTAGGGCCAATCGACCAGAAGCGACTCGGCCAGGAAAGCCACTTGGAGAGGTCAGAGGCTTCAAGTCCAACTGATGTGCCTAGCTTGACGGTCGGATAAAAAGCGGCCTGCGCCACGCCGATCTGGGCATTGGCAGCAGCCATACGACGTTCCGCAGCGGCAATATCCGGTCGTCGTTCGAGCAATTCCGACGGGAGAGCCGAAGGAATCGGCGGCGGAGCGGCATTTAGCGGGAGAGGCAAGATCGAGAAGGCGCCAGCGGGTTTCCCGATCAGAACGGCAATAGCATGCTCCAACTGGGCGCGCAATCCACCCAGATCGATCATCTGGGCCAATGTGCTCTTAAGCAGGGTCTCTGCCTGGAGCAGATCCACTTTTGCGGCAATTCCGGCTGAGTAGCGATTATTTATCAGATCCACCGTTTTCCGGTAATTGGCGACAGTCTCATCCAGATACCGTTTCTGGGCATCCAGGGAACGAAGCTGAAAGTAGTCCAAGGCCAGTTCAGCCTGTGCACTCAACTGCACCGCAGCTAGATCGGCAACGCTGGCCTGTAAACCGGCTTTGCTTGCCTCAACCGAGCGACCGATGCGGCCCCAGACATCCAGTTCCCATGACAGATTAACCGGTAGCTGGAAGTCCGACTGAGCACCATTCTGACCTCGCCCCGCATTGGTAGCCCCTAGAGAACGCGTGCCTGAAGCGCCCACCGACATGGATGGATAATATGCTGACTTGGCCACTTCCACGAGGGCGCGTGCCTGGTGAAACCTGGCCGCCGCCAGTGCGATATTCTGATTTGATACAGACACCTGCTCTTCGAGCCGATTCAGGTCGGAGTCGTTGAACAGTTCCCACCATTTTGCCTTAAGAAGCGTATCAGCCGGTTGCGCCTGCTTCCACCCATCACCTTCCTTGAATGCAGCAGGAGTTTCTACTGTCGGCTTGACATAATCGGGACCAACCGAACAGGCTGAGATCATGAATGATGCCACAAGGGTTGTCAGGTAAAAGCACCTGATTGCTGGATTACACATTTTGACTCCTTTCAACTAACCCTTGCGAAAGTTTTCCTCTTTTTCGAGCCCCCCAAATTCTGAAACGATCCATGTAGAGATACACCACCGGAGTCGTATAGAGGGTCAGGGTCTGGCTGAAGATCAGGCCACCTACAATGGCGATGCCGAGCGGTCGGCGCAACTCGCCCCCGACACCATGCCCGAGTGCAAGCGGCAGCGCCCCGAGAATAGCTGCCATGGTGGTCATCATGATCGGACGAAAACGGAGCAGGCACGCCTCATAAATGGCTTTCTCCGGTTTTGTGCCGTCTCTACGCTCAGCCGAGATGGCAAAATCTACCATCATGATGCCGTTCTTCTTGACGATACCGATCAGCAAAATGACGCCGATCATGGCAATAAGGCTTAATTCCGTTTTGAACAGCATCAGAGCCGCAACCGCACCGACACCGGCCGAAGGAAGCGTGGAGAGGATAGTAATTGGGTGGATATAACTCTCATACAGCACGCCGAGCACGATAAAGACCGTCACCAGTGCGGCCAGTATCAACAGGGGCTGGTTCTTGAGCGACTCCTGAAATGCTTGCGCCGTTCCCTGGAAGCTGCCGCGTATTGTTACAGGCATACCCATGTCACGAGTAGCTGATTCAATAACGCTGACAGCATCTCCAAGCGACACCCCTGCCGGCAGGTTAAACGACAACGTTACGGAAGGAACCTGTCCCTGGTGATTGACAGTCATGCCAGTTGCCGTTGATTCGTAATGGCTGAAAGCGGATAGCGGCACCTGGACCCCGCGAGTTGAGGGGACATGAATATCGCGCAGCGTTTCAGGACTCTGCCAGAAGACGGGATCAACCTCCATGATCACCCTGTACTGATTGAGCATGGTGTAGTTGATCGACACCTGGCGCTGGCCAAAGGCGTCATAGAGGGTATTGTCGATCATTTGCGGGGTGATGCCCAGGCGTGAGGCACTGGGACGATCGATGACCAGCGATGCTTGATTGCCCCGATTCTGCTGATCACTGTTGACATCTGCCAACTGAGGAATAGAACGCATCCGCTGAAGAATTTTCTGTGACCAGAGATTAAGCTCTTTCAGATTGTCTCCCTGCAGGGTGAACTGATAGAGGGCGTTACTCGACCTCCCGCCAACCCGCACGTCCATTACCGGCTGGAGAAAGGTTGAGGCTCCCGGAACCTGTGCCAGCTTGCCGCGCAACCGCCGGACCACCTCCTTGACCGGAACAGTGCGCTGGTCGAACGGCTTAAGGTCGATAAACATACGAGCCGTATTAGTGGTGGTAGCGCTCCCGCCGCCACTGCCGCCGCCAGTCAGTCCGGTCACATAGGCAATTTCCGGATCGCTCTTGATGATGCCGACAATCTGCACCAGCTTCTCCTGCATGGCCTGAAACGAGATCCCCTGCGATGCCTGGATACTTCCCATCATTCTGCCGTTGTCCTGCTCCGGGAAAAACCCCTTCGGAACCGCTATAAACAGTGCCACGTTTACCGCCACCGTTGCGATAATCAGAACCAGCATGACCAGGGAATGCCGCAGGGCCCAGATCAATGAACGCTCGTAGGAGTCATGCAGCCGCACCAGCAACCGTTCGCAGAAGAGATAGAGTTTGTTGCGGTGCCGGGGTACTTCCGCTTTCAGAAGCGTGGCGCACATCATCGGCGTCAGGGCCAGCGACACCAGCAGTGAGACGCTGATCGCCGCCATGAGCACCATCGCAAACTCCCGGAAGAGACGTCCCACCACACCTCCCATCAGCAGGATCGGGATAAACACCGCACCCAACGAGACGCTCATGGAGATCACCGTGAATGAGATTTCCCTTGAACCGGACAGAGCCGCCTGAAGCGGGGATGCCCCCTGTTCCCGATAGCGGGTGATGTTTTCCAGAACGACAATGGCATCATCCACGACAAAACAGGTGGCAATGGTCAGCGCCATTAACGACAGGTTATTCAGCGAGTAGCCGCAGAGGTACATGATCGCGAAGGTGCCGGTAATCGACACGGCAACCGCCACCGCCGGAATGAGAGTCGCGCGCAGGTTGCGCAGAAACAGGAACACCACCAGAATAACCAGCATGGCCGACACCATCAGGGTCCACTCAACATCATGCAGCGATCCGCGAATGGGAGGGGTGCGGTCGGAAACCACCGACAGCCTGACGGTTTCCGGAAGCGCCTTTTCAAGTTGCGGCAGAAGATTGCGCACATTATCAACCGTCTCGATGAGATTGGCTCCCGGCTGGCGGTAAACAAAGAGAATAATGGCCGGTTTACCGTTGACCAGGGCGGTTGAGCGCAGATCTTCAACCGAATCGCGGACCATAGCCACATCCGAAAGCCTGAGCGCTGACCCTGATTTATAACGCAACACCAGTGGCATATACTGTTCCGCGGTGCGGAGCTGGTCATTGGTGCGGATATTCCACGTTTTATCACCCTGCGTCACCTGGCCGTTCGGGCGATTGACATTGGTGCCTGCCAGCACCGTTCGTACATTTTCCAGACTGACACCATACTTGTTGAGCGCCAGCGGGTTCAGCTCGACCCGTACCGCCGGAAGAGAGCTGCCGCCGACGAATACCTGACCGACCCCTCTAACCTGCGCAATCTTCTGCTGTAGTACAGATGAAGCCACGTCGTACATCTGCGGCTTGCCGAGAGTGTCGGAGGTCAGCGCCAGGATCAGCACCGGCGCATCGGCCGGATTTACCTTGCGATAGCTCGGATTGGTGGGCAGATTGGCCGGCAGGTCTCCCCGCGCGGCATTTATCGCCGCCTGTACATCGCGGGCAGCACCGTTGATATCGCGGTTCAGCACAAATTGCAGAGTGATGCTGGTTGAGCCGCGATAACTGGTAGAGGTCATCTCGGTCACCCCGGCAATCCTCCCGAACTGGCGCTCCAGAGGTGCGGCCACGGAGGTGGACATCGTCTCGGGATCAGCGCCCGGCAGGGCGGCGTTTACCGAAATAGTCGGGAAATCGACCTGCGGCAGCGGAGCGACCGGCAGCAGGCGAAACGAGATCAGACCGGCCAGCACGATGCCGAGCGTAATGAGTGTGGTGGCCACCGGTCGTTTTATGAAGGGAGCTGAGATGTTCATTCGTAACCCAGACCACCCCCGCCCTGTCGGGCTCCCCCTCCTGATTCAGGACGGGGAAGGAGAGTGGTATATTTTTTCCTCCTTCTCGCCAGCCGGTCAAAAGCGAGGTAAATCACCGGAGTTGTATACAGGGTCAGGATCTGGCTGATAATCAGCCCTCCTACGATCGATATCCCAAGCGGCCTGCGCAGTTCCGATCCGACTCCGTGTCCCATGGCCAGCGGTAGCGCCCCAAGCAAAGCCGCCATGGTGGTCATCATGATCGGCCTGAAGCGCAGCAGACAGGCTTGGTAGATGGCATCTTCCGGGTATTTTCCCTCGGTCCGTTCCGCTTCCAGCGCAAAATCCACCATCATAATTCCGTTCTTCTTGACTATCCCGATCAGCAGGATAATACCGATAACAGCGATCACATTAAGGTCTGTGCCGCACACCATCAGCGATAGAACCGCGCCAGCTCCGGCCGACGGCAAGGTTGACAGAATCGTGATCGGATGAATGTAGCTTTCGTACAGAACGCCCAGTACGATGTAGACCGTGATAAGTGCCGCCAGGATCAGGAGAGGCTCGTTGGCAAGAGACGCCTTGAATGCCTGGGCCGTCCCCTGGAACGTGCCGCGGATACTGGCTGGCAACCCCAGTTTGAGGGTAGCTTCTTCAATTGCCGCTACCGCACCGCCCAGCGCAACTCCCGGAGCGAGATTGAAGGAGGCGGTCACCGCCGGGAATTGCCCCTGGCGGTTTATCACCAACGGCGCGAGAGATTCTTCAACCCTGGTGATGGCGCTGAGCGGCACTTGTCCACCGCCGGTTCCGCGCACATATACTGACTGCAACCCGGATACCACCTTCTGAAATTCTGGTTTGACCGAGAGAATCACCCGGTACTGATTTAGCTCAGTAAAGATGGTGGAAATCTGGCGCTGGCCAAAGGCGTTGTAGAGGGTGTCGTCGATCTGCTGGGTCGTAATCCCCAAACGTGCCGCCGTACCGCGATCAATATTCAGTGCGAACAGCAGTCCCTGCTCCTGCAGGTCGCTGCTGACATCACGCAACTCCGGAAGTGCCTTCATCGCCTCCACTACCCTGGGAGCGAGGATCTTCAGCTCCTCGGTATTGGGGTTTTCGATGGAGTACTGGAACTGGGTGCGGCTGACCTTGGTGTCTACGGTCAGATCCTGCACCGGCTGCATAAACAGCGTGATACCGGCCACTTTGGCCAGTTCCGGGCGCAGCCGCTGGATGACGGCACCGGCAGAGGCATCCCGTTTTTCCAGCGGCTTCAGGTTAATCATGATGCGGCCACTGTTGAGAGTCGTATTGGTGCCGTCGATACCGATGAAGGAGGAGAGGCTTTCCACGGCGGGATCTTTGAGGATAACCCGTGCCAGTTCACGCTGCCGCTCGCCCATGGCGGAAAACGAGATCGACTGCGATGCCTCGGAAATCCCCTGAATAACCCCGGTATCCTGAATCGGAAAAAAACCCTTGGGCGCTGCCATATAGAGCAAGACCGTCGCTACCAGCGTGCCTACCGCCACCGCCAGGGTCGCTGTCTGATGTTTTAGTACCCACTGTAGCGACCTGCCGTAGGAGGCGATGACCCGATCGAAGAAATGCCCGGAAACCTTGTAAAAACGTCCTTGGCGCTCCTCCGGTAGATGTTTGAGGAGCTTGGCGCACATCATCGGGGTCAGGGTCAACGAGACAACCGCCGAGATCAGAATTGTGACACCCAGAGTGATGGCAAACTCGCGAAACAGCCGGCCAACCACATCCCCCATGAACAGCAGCGGTATCAGCACCGCGATCAGCGATACGGTAAGGGAGAGGATGGTGAAGCCGATCTGCCGGGCACCCTTCAAGGCTGCCTCCAGCGGCGGCTCCCCCTCCTCCACGTAGCGGGAGATGTTCTCGATCATGACGATGGCATCGTCCACAACAAAACCGGTAGAGATGGTCAGCGCCATCAAGGAAAGGTTGTTCAGACTGAACCCTAGCAGGTGCATAACGCCGAAGGTACCGACCAGCGACAACGGCACCGCCACGCTGGGGATGGCGGTGGCGGCGAAATTACGCAAAAACAGGAAAATTACCAGCACCACCAGCGCTACCGCCATCAACATCTCGTGCTGTACATCGGCGACCGAAGCGCGGATGGTGGTGGTGCGGTCAGTCAGGACCGTGACCTTGACCGTAGCTGGCAGCGAGGCCTGCAACTGCGGCAGAAGCCTTTTGATCCCATCTACCACCTCGATGACATTGGCGCCGGGCTGGCGCTGGATGTTGAGCACCACGGCCGGCGTATCATTCATCCAGGCCGCCTGGTACAGATTTTCGGCATCGTCCAGCACCTCGGCCACATCCGACAGGTAGATTGGGGCGCCATTCTTATACGCCACCACCAGAGGGCGGAAATCCTTGCTTGAATAGAGCTGGTCATTGGCGCCGATGACATAGGCCTGCTTCGGCCCGTCAAAACCACCCTTGGCCTGGTTGACGTTGGCAGAAGCGATCGAAACGCGCAGATCCTCAAGGGTCATTCCGTACGTTGCCAGGGCGGTTGGATTGGCATTGATGCGCACTGCCGGCCGCTGGCCGCCACTGATGGCAACCAGCCCCACGCCGGGCAACTGGGATATTTTCTGGGCCAGCCGGGTATCGGCCAACTCCTCTACTTTTGTCAGCGGCAGTGAAGCAGAGGAGACCGCCAGGGTCAGGATCGGAGCATCGGCCGGATTGACCTTGCTGTAGACCGGTGGACTCGGCAGATCGCGGGGGAGGAAGGTAAAGCTGGCATTGATGGCGGCCTGAACCTGCTGTTCGGCAACATCCAGCGCCAGATCCAGGTTGAACTGCATGGTGATGACCGAGCAGCCGTTGGAGCTGGTGGATGTCAGCTGGGTCAGCCCTGGCATCTGGCCGAACTGGCGCTCCAGCGGTGCCGTAATCGCGGTGGCAACAACATCTGGACTGGCGCCGGGGTAGAAGGTGCGCACCTGGATGGTTGGGTAATCCACCTGCGGTAGCGCCGCCACCGGCAGTTGCTTGTAAGCAACCGCACCGGCCAGCAGGATGGCGATCATCAGTAGAGTGGTGGCGACCGGGCGGAGAATGAAGATGCGGGAAATGTTCATTGAAGCGGCCTTTGTGACCTTCTGCCCGGACTACGCTCTTCTTTTTCCTGCCCTTTTCCCTGGTCTCGGCCCTGTCCGGGAACCTTCACTTCAACCTTGCTCCCATCCCGCAGTCGTTCCGCACCGTCCACCACCACCTGATCACCTGCTTCAAGTCCGCTCACAATGGATACTTCCTCTCCTTGAGGAACACCGACGCTGACCGGCCTGACTGCAACGGTATTGTCGGCCTTTACCATATAGACGAAGGGGCCCTGCGCGCCACGTTGAACAGCAGTACCCGGAACAATAACGGCATCTTTTTTTGTATCGATAAGCAAACGAGCATTTACGAACTGGTTTGGAAACAGCTCGTTTTTTAAATTGGGAAAGACCGCCTTGAGCTTGACGGTTCCGGTTGCCGGGTCGATCTGGTTATCCAGCGTCAAAAGCATGCCGCTCGCCAGCTTTTTTTTCTGTTCACGATCATAGGCATCGACCCCAAGTCGCGCCCCCCCTTTGAGTTTGCCGACCAATTTAGGCAAATTATCCTCGGGAATAGGGAATATCACGGTGATCGGCTGCAGCTGTGTAATCACCACCAGCCCGTTGGCGTCATTGGTGCGGACGATATTGCCAGCATCCACCTGGCGCAGGCCTAACCGTCCGCTGACCGGGGCGGTGATGCGACTGTAGGTCAGCTGTAGTTTGGCGTTGTCGATCTGCCCCTGGTCCACCTTGACACTCCCCTCAAGTTGACGCACTTGGGCCTCCTGTGTATCAAACTGCTGCTTGGAGATCGAGTCCTGCTGCCAGAGCTGTTTGTAGCGCTGCAGATCAAGACGGGCGTTATTCAGCAGCTCACGGTCACGGGCCATCACTCCCTCGGCCTGACTCAACTGCACCTGAAACTGGCGGGGGTCGATAACCGCCAGCAAATCTCCCTTGCTGACGTTCTGCCCTTCACGAAAGCGAACTTCCATAAGCTGCCCGTCAACCCGTGAGCGAACATTGACGGTATTGAGCGGTATCACCGAACCGAGACCATTCAGGTATACGTTCACCTCGCCCTTGCGGGCCGATACCGCCAACACCGGAGTCACCTGAGTAGACCCTTTCAGCGCGGCCTGCGCCTTGGACGCATGTGCCGGTCTGTTTCCCTGATAGATATAGAAACCTGTTGCAAGAAGACCGGCCAGCGGCAAGAACAGCCACCAGCGGCGAAACCATGCGACGGCGCGGGGCGCTTCGTTCAGATCCTCGTTACCGGTTTTGTCATCTGGTATTGTCGTCATGATTACGCTTCCTCTTTTATTCAATTGAATTAGTACAAGCTCGTACTGTTGTTTAAAAAGAAAAGAGGCCGGGGAAATTATCCTCGGCCTCCAATTGATTTGGTCAGCGCAATTCGTATAAATATGGCCTGCAATGGTTGCGCAGACAATTATCTACTATTTTTGTGTTTTTTATAGACTACTATCAACGTCTAGCTTCTGTCAAGCGCAAACTTAGCGCAAACTTAGAGGGTTGCATCTGCACTGTCAGATGCAACCTCTCTTTTTGCACATTGAATTACTTCAGATCCAGCACCACTTTATCAATTTTGCCGGTGAAGGCAAATGGCGTAGCGTAGTCGTCGCTGACCGGCGAGGCCAGATCCTGGCCGACATCGAAGGTCTCGCCGAAACCGCCGAACCAGGAGAATTCAGCCTCGCCCGCCGGCTTGCCATTTACCAGCAGTCGTCCATGACCCGGCGTGATCGAACTGCCGCGACTGAGGTCATTGGCGGTTTTCTTCAGGTCGGGGGTGTACTCGAACACAACTTGCACCTTGCCTGCGGGCAGTGGCACAGACGAGACCAACTTATCGTGAGTGAAACCGAGGCTGTTGTTTTCGTACACCAGCTGGCCGTTCTTCACATAGAGGCTGAAGCCGCCGTGCCTGCCGCCTTCCGCATATATCACGCCCTCCGTCCCGTTGACTACCTCAATGTCGGCGGTTATGGTGTGGGGCTTGCCCACCAGGCTCGGCACCACGCTCAACGGCAGACGCGACACCCCTTCGCGGTACGTGAACGAACTCTTGCCGTTGGCGGGCGACGGCTGCAGCAGACGGCGCGGCGCTATCGGGTAAGCGTTGTTGCGCTTGGCTTCCTTGTCGAAGAGCGCCACCATTTCCTTGAGTTTGCGCGGATTCTTGGCGGCCAAGTTACGCGTCTGACTGAAATCCTCATTCAGGTTGTAGAGCTCCCACGGATTACGGTCAGGGCTCGCCGCCTCCCAGGTGGCTGTTTCCATCGGCAGCAGGAACGGGCGGCCGGCAAACCAGCCGTCCTTGTAGATGCCGCGATTGCCGACAAGCTCGAAGTATTGCTGGTTGTGCTTGCTCTTCGCTTTGGCGTTACCGAAGGTGTGGATTAAACTGCTCCCCTCCAGCTTTGTTTGCTTGATGCCGTTAACACTGGCCGGAGCCTTGATACCCACCGCCTCGTAGATGGTCGGCGCGATATCGACGATATGACTGAACTGGCCCCGTATCCCGCCGTTGTCCTTGATCCTGGCTGGCCAGGAAACAATCAGCGGATCAGTGATGCCGCCCAGATGGGACGCAATCTGCTTGGACCAGGGGAAAGGAGTGTTCTGAGCATAGGCCCAGCCGGCCGCATAGTTGTTGCTTCTGAAAGCCGGGCTGCCAAGCTTGTCGGCGCGCGCGAGCTGGACTTCCGCACTTTCCGGCTTGCCTTGCGGCGAACGGGCATCGGTGCCGTGAATATTGCCCGCCATGGTCGCACCGTTGTCGCCGGCGATATACAGCACCAATGTGTTGTCAGACTTGCCCTGCGCCTTGATCGCATCCAGAATGCGGCCTACTTCATGGTCGGTCTGCGCCAGGAAGCCGGCATAGATTTCCTGCTGACGGGTCACCAACTTGCGCTGATCATCGGTCAGACTATCCCACGCCGGTATTGCCGCCGGGCGAGCGGCGTTGGCGGCATCAGACGGGATCACGCCTGATTGCTTTTGCCGGGCATATGTTTCTTCGCGCAGCTGGTCCCACCCCTGGTCGAATTTGCCCTTGAACTTGTCGACCCATTCCTGCGGTACATGATGCGGCGAGTGCGTGCCGGGCGAGGCGAAATATAGGAAGAACGGTTTGTCCGGCGCCACGGCGTCATGCTGATTCAGCCAGCGGATGGCGTCATTGGCCAGGTCGTTGGTCAGGTTGTAGCCCTGCTCCGGCTTTGATACTTCCACTGCCGTAGTACCTCGATACAGGTTTGGCTCCCACTGGCTGGTGGACGCGCTCAGAAAACCGTAGAAATACTCGAAACCCAGGCCGGTCGGCCAACGGTCGAACGGTCCGGCCGGACTGACTTCCCACACCGGCGTGTTGTGCCATTTGCCGAAGGCCGCAGTGCTGTAGCCATTCTCCTTGAGTACTTCGGCAATAGACGCCGAACTCTTTGGCCACACCGAGTTGTAGCCGGGATAGCCGCTGGCCTGTTCGGTGATCGGGCCAAAACCAACTTGATGATTGTTGCGCCCCGACAGCAGTGCGCCGCGCGTTGGCGAGCACATGGCATTGACGTGAAAGCTGTTGTAGCGCAGACCGCTGGCGGCCAGCTTTTCCAGGTTGGGCGTTTCAATAGCACCGCCCATCGCGCTGCTGGCGCCGAAGCCAACGTCGTCAAGCAGGATCAGGACGACGTTTGGCGCACCCTTGGGCGCCTTCACCACTTCCGGCCAGGCGGGTACCGACTTGTCCCGCGAGACGTCGGTCTTCCCCTTGAAAGGTGAATCCGGCTTGGGGAACGACTCGGCGGAAGCGGCATTCTGCCACCCCAGGTAGGCAAGCGCCCCTCCGGCCAGCAGGGCGGTTTTTTTGATTGCATTTTTCATTTTTCAACTCCTCTAAAACAAAGATAAATGCCCGTTCGGGTTACTTCAATTCAAGATTGATCTTCTCCACCTTGCCGGTGAACGCAAATGGCGTGACGTAGTCGTTGCTAACCGGCGAACTAAAGTCGTTGCCAAGGTCCAGGGTTTCGCCGAACGGTCCGAAATGATCAAATTTGCCTTGACCAACAGACTGTCCGTTAACGAAAAGCTGGGCGCGGCCACGGCTTGAGGCCCAGCCAAAAAACGAGTCCTTAATGACGCTTCCTTCATCGATCAAATAGTCAAAGAGTATAGTCACCTTGCCCGACGGCAACGGATCCGATGCGATGATTTTGTCATGCGTAACGCCAAAGGAATTGTTCTCATAAACCAGCTTGCCGTCCTTGACATAAAGACTGAATCCCCCTTGCCGGCCTCCTTGGGCAAAAATCACCCCCTCAGCACCATTGGCCGGTATTTCCACATTGGCGATGATGGTGTGCGACCTTCCGCTCAAGGCGGGAGCAGATCGCGCAGGGATATGTGCCGCACCTTCACGGTAGGTGAAAGAGGTCCGGCTGGCCGCCGCCGAGGGTAGTGGTTCCAGCCAGGGCGCAATCGGATAGACGCTGTTGCGCTTGGCCTCCTGATCGAAAACCGCGAGCAGCTCTTTCAGCTTGTCCGGATTTTGGGCAGCAAGGTCATGGGCTTGACTGTAGTCTTCGGCAAGATGATAAAGTTCCCAAGAGTTCTTATTAATGTTTTCCGCAAATTTGCCTTTGCTGGCCACTTCCCAAGGAGGCTGGAAGCGCCGTCCGGCAAACCATCCATCCTTATAGATGCCCAGATTACCGAGCATTTCGAAGTATTGCGTCCGCGGACGGTTTTGTGGCGCCACCTGATCGAACGTATAAACCAGGCTGGTTCCTTCAAACGGCGCTTGTTTCACACCGTTCACTACGTCGGGAGTCTTGATTCCCGCCACCTCGTACAGAGTTGGAGCGATGTCGATAATATGGGTGAACTGGCCGCGCAGACCGCCCTTATCCTTGATCCTGGTGGGCCAGGAGATGACAAGCGGATCGCGGATTCCGCCCAGATGGGAAGCTACCTGTTTGCCCCATTGGAACGGGGTATTGGTGGCCCAGGCCCATGGGGTCGCAAAATGGTTGCCGAAGGCCCTGCTGCCCAATTCGCCACTGCGTGCCAGTCTGTTCGCAACATCCGCCGGTGCGCCGCTGGCGCTGCGGGCATCGCGGCCCAGCAGGCCGCCCTCCAGGCTGGCCCCATTATCGCCGACTATATAGAGAACCAAGGTATTGTCGTCTTTGCCCTCTTCCTTGATGGCCTCGAGCACGCGGCCAACCTCATTGTCGGTATGGGCGAGGAAACCGGCATAAACCTCGGCTTGGTGAGTCAGCAGTTGTTTCTGCTCAGGCGGCAGGGAAGCCCAAGCCGGCAACTCGGCCGGACGGGGAGTCAGCTCGGCATTAGCCGGGATCACTCCCAATGCCTTCTGGCGAGCGAAGATTTCTTCCCGCAGCTTGTCCCACCCCTGGTCAAACTTGCCTTTGTATTTTTCGATCCATTCCTGTGGAACATGCAGCGGTTCATGCGCTCCACCGGTAGCAAAGTAGAGGAAGAACGGCTTATCCGGCGCCACCGCTTCATGCTGGTGTAACCATCTAATGGCATCATTCGCCAGATCAGTTGTGAGGTGATACCCCTGGTCAGGCTTGGCGGGCGCTTCCACCGGAACCGTGCCGCGATAAAGCAGCGTGGGCTCCCACTGACTGGTAGCGGCTGACATGAAACCGTAGAAATATTCGAAGCCCAATCCGGTCGGCCAGCGGTCGAACGGACCGGCCGCGTTAATCTCCCACACCGGCGTGTTGTGCCACTTACCGAACGCAGCGGTGTTGTAGCCGTTAAGTTTCAAGACCTCCGCTATGGTCGCCTGGTCGCGGCCAATGACGGAGTCATAGCCCGGATAACCGGCGGCGGATTCAGAGATCCGGCCGAAACCGACCTGATGATTGTTGCGCCCGGTGAGCAGAGATGCCCGTGTCGGCGAGCACATGGCATTCACATGGAATTGGTTGAAACGCAGTCCCTCGCTCGCCACTTTTGCCAGGGTCGGTGTTTCTGTCGGTCCACCAAACACGGAGGTTGCACCAAAACCGACGTCGTCAAGCAAGACCAAAACTATGTTGGGTGCGCCTTTGGGCACCTTCACAACTTCCGGCCAAGCAGGCGATGACTTGTCCCGTGAGACGTCTATCTTGCCATTGAAGGGTGAATCCGCCTTGGGAAGTGACTCTCCTGAAGCAGAATTCTGTCCTCCCAGATATGCCAGCACTCCCCCTGCCAGTAGCGCGGTTTTTCTGATTACCATTTTCATTTTTTGTCTCCTCTAACCCAAATGCGCTTGTTCACATCATACAATCAAAAGAAAAAGGGGGGCCGTGGGAAGCCCCCCCCTGGATTAATTACTTTAAATTCACCACAACCTTGTCCACCTTACCGGTAAACGCAAACGGCGTGGTGTACACGTCGCTAACCGGCGAGCCCAGATCCTGACCGACATCAAAGGTTTCGCCGAAACTGCCGCCGCCGAACCATGCAAACTCAGCTTCGCCCGCCGGCTGGCCATTGACCAGTAATCTACCATGACCTGACGTGATCGAACTACCGGGGCTGAGGTCCTTGGTGCCGGCATTCACAAGGTCAGGCGTAAACTCGAACACAACCTGCACCTTGCCTGTGGGCAGGGGCACAGACGAGACCAGCTTCTCATGAACGAGGTCGCGACTGGTGTTTTCGTACACCAGCTGGCCGTTCTTCACATAAAGGCTGAAGCCTCCGTAACGGCCGCCTTCGGCATAGATCACCCCTTCCGTCCCATTGGCTACTTCAATATCGGCGGTGATTGTGTGGGGCTTGCCCGCCAGGTTTGGCACCACGCTCAACGGCAGACGCGACACGCCTTCGCGGTACGTGAACGAACTCTTGCCGTCGGCAGGCGACGGTCGCGGCAGTTTTCGCGGCGCGATCGGGTAAGCGTTGTTGCGCTTGGCCTCCTTGTCGAAGAGCGCCACCATTTCCTTGAGCTTCTTCGGATTCTTGGCGGCCAGGTTACGCGTCTGGCTGAAA
>JANYBN010000075.1 GCA_025360785.1 Geobacter sp. | reverse complement strand
AGTCATATTTGAGTGAGCGGGTTCCGCCTGTGGGCTTTCCGGCCGGGTCTTCATCACGATAAACCGGTATGGTGCGAATAAATTGGCGACCTTCAAGTTGGAATCGGTCACCACCCTTGTAGCCGTTCTTATCTTCAAGCGTCGGAACAGTCGAGCGCCGAAGCGTCTTGCCGTCCAGCCAGTAGACGTCCAAAGCCTCTGTTATTGTTTCTCCGGTAGTCTGGCTGATCAGGGCCAGTGCCGGGTGGCCGTCGCCGCTCAGATCAACAGCCTGGGCCGATCGCGCCAGGTAATCGACATCCGCTTTCATAACGGCAATCTTCTTGCCGCCGCGGCGCACGGTCACCGTGACAATCTGCACGGCACAGCCGTCTGCCGGGCGGCTGATGATATCAAACGTAGTCCCTTTCTGTTGCACGCTCTTAGAGTAAGAGCAGTTACTGCCGGCTGCCGACTCTGAATGGTTCATAAGCATGAGTAGAAAGATAGCTACGAATAAATAATATCTTATCAGTTTCATTACAGCCTCCCGAACTAATATACCTGTCTTATATCAGAGATGAACGCAATCGTGAAGTCTATTCAATTGACAAAATGACTCGTATGACCTTAGAGTTGCGGGCAACCGGAACCTTTATGATCAATTTAGACAAACTTAAAAAGCAATTTAAAAAAATCCTTTCGCTGGATGCCCACCCCGGCCACATTTCCGCCGGTTTTGCCGTGGGCGTTTTTATCAGTTTCACTCCCTTTTTCGGTTTACATACTCCCCTTGCCATCGCATTGGCGTTCATTTTCCGCCTCAATAAACTGACCTGCATTACCGGTGCATGGGTCAATACCCCACTGACGATAGTGCCGGTCCTGGTGGGCAGCTACAACCTCGGAAGGTTCCTGCGAGGTAAGCCGGCCAGAGATCTCACCTTCACGACCCTTGACTGGCACAGTCTCCAACCCTACGCGAAGTCTATTCTGCTGGGAAGTTCCATCCTCGGCTTCATTGCCGCAGTGGCGGCCTACTTTATCTGCTATTGGCTGGTGACTTTTTTCAGGCGCAAGGATGCCGCCCTGAGGGAGATTACACGGGAGATGGAAGAGGTTGGGGAAGAGTTGGAATAAGAACGAATACTGTCGGTCTTATTTAAGAGCCATGGAATCAATGCCGCTGAAGTTGGACAAAGCGGGTTTTCAATTTTATGATGGGTGCTATAATATGTTATAATAGCTTTCGTTAGGATTGTTAACGCTGCTCCAAGCCAAGGTGACATGCATGGCGGCTTTATATATTGCACTCAGAAATCTGGAATCCCTGATAAAGTCGTTGGGGCGTTACGGCGACGTGCATGCCCCCGTTCGTGGCGATGATGGCGTGGTACGTTTCGCTGCACTTAAGCCAGGCAATCTTCCTGATCTTTCTGCCCTCCGCACCTTGCTCCCTCCCAAGAAATATCTGTTGCACCCTCAGGAAACGATTCTTAACTATACGACGGAAACCGGCTATCAGGTGCCATTGGAGGCGGTGCGCCCCCTTATTCTGCTTGGCCTCCATCCATGCGATTTGGCTGGAATCAACTATCTGGATCAGATCTTTCTCGGCGCCGATCCGGATCCCTTGTATGCTGCCCGGCGCTCCGCTCTTACTCTTGTCGGCATTTCCTGCACTCCGGATGAATTCTGTTCATGTCATCTTTTTACTTCACCTCTGAAAGCTTCGTCTGACCTGTTTCTTCACCATATGGATGACGGTTTTATCGTAACCAGCAGTTCTCCGCGTGGAGATGAACTCCTGGCGGGGATGAAGGATATTCTCGAAGAGCGGGATATCACTATACCTGAAGATACCCGCCGCTTCTTTGGGGGTAAAGTTTCGGAATCAGTATGTCCTGAACTTGATCCTTCGCTTCCCGAGTGGCAGGGACTTGCTGAGCGTTGCCTTGGGTGCGGGGCATGTTCGCTCTGTTGTCCCACCTGCGCCTGTTTCGATGTGCAGGAGTTTGGCGGGCTGGATGGCGGCTCTGCCGTCCGGGTGCGGCAATGGGATAACTGTCTGTTCAAGAGCCATGCACAAGTTGCCGGTGGCATGAACTTTCAGAAGGATCGGGCAGAGCGGTTCCGTTATCGCTACCGACACAAATATCGAGGTTTTGGGCCGCTGCAGGGCATTCCTTCCTGTGTCGGCTGTGGCCGCTGCCGGGTTGTCTGTCCGGTCGGTCTTGATCTGAGGCCGTTGGCGGAGCGGCTGGAGAGGGGGGCGTCATGAACAGCGCGATTCCGGTCCCGGCAACCATTTCTGCAATCAGGCCACTGACGGCCGATACGACGTTATTTACGCTCCGTACGGAGTCGGATCACCCAGTTGCTTCATCGTTCTTTCCCGGCCAGTTTTTGGAACTGTCCTTCCCTGGAGTCGGCGAGGTGCCGGTATCGTACTGCGGTTCACCATCCACAGACGGCAGTATCGAACTCTGCATACGGCATGTCGGGCACGTAACCTCTCCGCTGAAAGCGGCATCTCCCGGAGATGCTGTCGGGGTGCGGGGGCCTTTTGGTCGCGGGTTTCCGCTGTCAGCATATTCCGGCCAGGATTTGTTGCTGATTGCCGGCGGCCTGGGGATGGCCCCGCTTCGTTCACTCCTTTTGGCACTTCTG
>JANYBN010000055.1 GCA_025360785.1 Geobacter sp. | reverse complement strand
GCTTTCCGGCACTCTGCTCGGAAGTCAGACAGGTTACCGCGACCTCCGGATGACAATGAAGGATACGGATTAATTCCAGCCCTGTGTAGCCGCTGGCTCCGACAATAGCAATCTTCAACATGTTCGTAACTCCTTTCACCTATGAAAAAGGGGAAACCCTTGCGGATTTCCCCTTGTATCACAATATCTTGGTGTAATCCGACGATTAACGCTTGGAGAACTGGAAGCGGGCACGGGCAGCTTTTCTGCCGTACTTTTTACGCTCTTTTATGCGTGAGTCGCGGGTGATGAAACCTGCTTTTTTGAGGACGCCACGCAGTTCCGGCTCATGCAGAAGCAGAGCTTTGGTGATGCCGTGCTTGATAGCGCCAGCCTGGCCGGTATCGCCGCCACCGGAAACAGTTACGAATACATCAAAAATGCCGACTTTCTCAACCAGCTCAAACGGCTGACGGACAACCATCTTGGATGTTTCGCGACCGAAGTATTCATCCAGGGTTTTGTGGTTGACGGTAAATGTACCTACACCAGGCTTAAGCCAAACGCGAGCAATTGAAGTCTTGCGCTTGCCTGTTCCATAATAACTGACTGCTGCCATATCGTTTTCTCCTTGGAGTATTAAAGTGCCAGGTTCTTTGGTTGCTGGGCTGCGTGTGGATGGCTTGGCCCCGCATAGATCTTAAGCTTGCTGAGCATGGCCCGTGCAAGTTTGTTCTTGGGGAGCATTCCTTTGACAGCTTTCTTGATGAGTTCTTCCGGCTTCTTTTCAAGCAGTTTGCCAGCTGTGATCTCTTTCAGCCCACCAACGTATCCGGAGTGACTGTAATAAATTTTGTCGGCTAATTTGCGACCGGTCAGGGCGATCTTTTCAGCGTTTACGACGATGACAAAGTCGCCGGTATCAACACTGGGGGTGTAGAGAGCCTTGTTTTTACCACGAAGAACATTTGCTATCTGAGTTGAAATACGACCCAGAACAGCATCCTGTGCATCAACAATGTACCAATCACGCTTCACATTTTCCACTTTAGCTACTTCTGTTTTCATAATTTCCCCATCCGCAGTACAACCTGTAGGTAGTACAGGCCATGATTTTTTTGAAGAGGTATAATTTACTGAAAGAGTAGGTTCGTGTCAAGGGAAAAATAATCAGGACAACTAATTGATTTGTTCAATGTTGTAACGATGCTTATTTCATGTTACATACACGCGGCAATTATCAGATTTTCTGGAGTCGGCACTATGAAGATAACGGTAGCAGATGTCGAGCATGTAGCGCGCTTGGCCAGACTTGAACTCGCTCCTGCTGAAAAAGAACAGTTCGCCAGTCAAATGGATGCGATTCTTGACTACGTAGAAAAACTTAAAGGTCTTAATACTGACGGGATCGTACCAACATCACACGCTGTACCAATGGAAAATGCGTTTCGCGAGGATGTTGTAGACCCTTCAATCGGTCTGGAGAAGGCTTTGGCAAATGCTCCTGATCGCGCAGGCACTTTTTTCGCCGTGCCAAAAGTTATCGAATAAACAGGGGATACTTAAAAACCATGAATGTTTTTGAAATGACAATCAATGATTTACACATTGCACTGAAGGGAAAACAGATTTCTTCCGTGGAAGCCACTTCTGCTATGCTGGAACGTATCGAATCGGTTGAGCCGCAGGTCGGCTCTTTCATCACGGTAACTCCTGAAGTTGCTCTGGCAGCCGCAAAAGAGGCGGACCAGCGGATCGCTTCAGGAAATTGCCATCTGCTGACCGGTATCCCGTTGGCAATCAAGGATATTTTTCTGACGGAAGGTATCCGCACGACCTGCGGCTCCCGCATTCTTGACAACTTTATCCCGCCTTACAGTGCCACTTCCTGGGAAAAACTGCGTAATCTAGGTGCGGTGCTGCTTGGCAAGCTGAATCAGGACGAGTTTGCCATGGGTTCGTCCAACGAATCCAGCGCCTACGGCGTTACCCGCAATCCATGGGATACAACCTGCATTCCTGGAGGGTCTTCGGGAGGTTCAGCGGCTGCAGTTGCTGCCAGGCAGGCGATAGCCACACTCGGCACCGATACCGGCGGCTCCATAAGGCAGCCGGCTTCGCACTGCGGTTGCGTTGGCCTGAAACCGACCTACGGGCGGGTTTCCCGCTACGGCGTAATTGCCTACGCCTCTTCACTGGATCAGGTGGGGCCGCTAACCCGCGATGTGGCCGATTGCGCCGTCATGCTGGAAGCGCTGGCCGGTCATGATCCCAAAGACTCCACCAGTGTCGACACACCGGTTCCGGACTATACCTCCGCTTTGAAACGGGGTGTAAAGGGGCTGAAGATCGGCCTTCCGAAAGAGTACTTTATCGCCGGCCTCGATCCGGACGTTCAAAGTGCCATGGCGGCCGCTATCGAAACCTACCGCCGCCTGGGGGCTGAATTTGTTGATATTACGCTCCCGCACACCGATTACGCTGTGGCAACCTATTACCTGATTGCAACTGCTGAAGCCAGCTCCAATTTGGCACGCTACGACGGGGTTCGCTTTGGTCACCGCGCCGAAGCGGATAGTCTCCTGGACATGTATACCAAAAGCCGCAGCGAAGGATTCGGCAGCGAAGTAAAGCGCCGCATCATGCTTGGCACCTACGCCCTGTCGTCCGGATATTACGACGCCTATTACGTTAAGGCGCAGAAAGTGCGCACGTTGATTATGGATGATTTCACTAAGGCGTTTGCCGATGTCGATCTCATGCTGACACCGGTAGCACCGACACCTGCGTTCAAAATCGGCGAAAAAGTCAATGATCCTCTTCAGATGTACCTGTCCGATATTTTTACCATTCCGGTCAATCTGGCCGGCACCTGTGCCATGTCGCTCCCTGCCGGATTTTCGTCGTCAGGCCTTCCGATCGGCCTGCAATTGATTGGCAAGCCGTTCGGTGAAGAGACTCTCCTTCAGGCAGGCTACGCTTTTGAGCAGGCCACTGAGTGGCACACCAGAAAAGCAACGATTTAACTTCCGGAGCATACTATGAAATACCAACCCGTTATTGGTCTTGAAGTCCACGTCCAGCTTCTGACCGACACCAAGATATTCTGCGGCTGCTCGACAAAGTTCGGCGCTGAACCAAACTCCCAGACCTGTCCGGTCTGCCTGGGGCTGCCTGGCGCTCTGCCGGTGCTCAACAAGAAAGTGGTGGAATTCGCCATCAAGGCCGGTCTCTCCACCAACTGTTCCATAACGCCGCGTAGTATTTTCGCCCGTAAGAACTACTTCTATCCGGATCTTCCCAAGGGGTACCAGATCAGTCAATTTGAAGATCCGGTCTGCCAGTGGGGGTGGCTTGACATCAAGGTTGAGGGGCAGGAACCAAAAAGGATCGGTATCACCCGCATTCATATGGAAGAGGACGCCGGCAAGCTGGTGCATGGCGAGCTTTCCGGCCCGGGTGATGGTTCCGGTGTTGACCTGAACCGGGCCTGTACGCCGCTGTTGGAAGTTGTTTCAGAACCTGATCTGCGTACGTCAGACGAGGCGGTGGTTTACCTGAAACAGCTGCACCAGATCGTAACCTGGCTCGGCATCTGTGACGGAAACATGGAGGAGGGAAGTTTCCGCTGTGACGCCAACGTATCGGTTATGCCGGTTGGTTCCGACACCTTGGGTACACGGGCTGAGATCAAAAATGTAAACTCCTTTAAATTTGTCAAACAGGCTATCGAATATGAGATCCGGCGCCAGATCGACCTGATAGAAGATGGCGGTACAGTCGTTCAGGAAACGCGCCTTTTCGACCCGAACAGCGGTACAACCCGCTCGATGCGCAGCAAGGAGGAAGCCCACGATTACCGTTATTTCCCCGACCCCGATCTCGTGCCGCTGGTTATCAGTAACGAGTGGGTGGAACGCTCGCGTCAGGAATTGCCTGAACTGCCGGAGCAGCGCCAGCAGCGTTTTATCGTCGAACTGGGACTACCGCAGTATGATGCCGAAGTGTTGACCGCAAGCCGCGCC
>JANYBN010000022.1 GCA_025360785.1 Geobacter sp. | reverse complement strand
CCTCGATCTTGAGCGACTTCACCCCGGCTTTGATCAGATCCGGAAGAAGGTCGATGGCCGACAGATCGCTGGTGGAAAAGTAGTGCCCTTCCTTGCCTCGATGACTGTACAGCCGCCGGCAGGGTTGGGCGCAGCGGCCGCGATTGCCGCTGTGGCCACCCAGCAGTGACGAGAAGAAGCATTGCCCCGAGATGGAGAAGCAGAGGGCGCCATGAACGAAGCATTCGATCTCGACCGGAGTGGCAGCGGCTATTGTCGCAATCTCATCAATCGCCAGTTCGCGTGCCAGTACCGCCCGCTGGAAACCGAGTTCCTGCAGCATCTTGACACCTGGAGTATTATGGATCGTCAGCTGGGTCGAAGCGTGCAGAGGGATCGAGGGGAAGTGATTGCGAATCAGACGCGCCACCGCAAGATCCTGCAGTATCACGCCATCCACCCGCATCCCGGCCAGGGCGGCCAGCGTATCCACCAGCTGCGGCAACTCCTTCTCCTTCACCAGAGTATTGAGAGTGATGTAAATGCGCCGGTTCTGGCCGTGGGCATAGGCAAGCATCCGCTCCATCTGGGCAAGAGTAAAGTTTTTGGCGCGGGCACGGGCAGAGAACTCCTGCAGACCCGCATAAACGGCGTCGGCGCCTTTTTCTATGGCAGCGAAGAAAGACTCAAGTGAACCGGCCGGGGCGAGAAGTTCGGGTTTAACATTTATGTTTTTCATAGGTTCCTCAAACAGAAAGCGCCCCAAACGGGGCGCTAACTCCAAACAAACAGATTATAGCCTCACAGCTATTTTTCCAGCAAAATACGCAGCATCCGGCGGAGCGGTTCCGCAGCGCCCCACAGGAGTTGATCGCCGCAGGTGAAGGCTGACACGTACTGTGGCCCCATCTTCATCTTGCGGACACGGCCTACCGGCACCGTCAGGGTTCCGGAAACCGCAGCCGGAGTGAGACCGGCCAGAGAATCAGCCTTGGTATTAGGAACCAGCTTGACCCACTGATTATCGTTTTTGATCAGATTCTCGATCTCGGCAATCGGCAGATCCTTGTTCAACTTGATCGTCAGCGCCTGACTATGGCAACGCATCGCGCCGACACGCACACAGATGCCGTCTACCGGAATCGGTGCTGCTGTGCCGAGGATCTTGTTGGTTTCCAGAAATCCTTTCAGCTCTTCACGGCTCTGGCCATCCTCAACCTCGCGGTCGATCCATGGGAGCACACTTCCGGCCAGCGGAAAACCGAACTCTTTGGTCGGCATGGAGCCGTCACGCAAAGTAGCAGTAACCTTCTTGTCAATTTCAAGAATAGCAGAGCCGGGGTTCTTCAGCTCTTCGGCAACGACACCGTTCAGAGTTCCCATCTGCGACAGGAGTTCACGCATATTGGGGGCACCGGCACCACTGGCAGCCTGGTAGGTCATGGAGCTGATCCACTCCACCACACCGGCACGGAACAGACCGCCCAAAGCCATCAGCATCAGACTCACTGTGCAGTTACCGCCGATGAAATCCTTCTGCCCATTGGCAAGCGCCTTGTCGATCACGTCACGGTTTACCGGATCGAGAATAATGACCGCTTTGTCTTCCATACGCAGGGTACTGGCGGCATCGATCCAGTAGCCGTTCCACCCCTGTTTGCGCAGTTCGGTGTGAACCGCCTTGGTGTAATCGCCTCCCTGGCAGGTAAGAACTACATCCAGCTTCTTAAGTTCGGCTATGTCCGATGCGTCCTTCAAAGTGCCGGCGTTCATCGGAGCAGGCTGTCCGGCCTGCGAAGTAGTGAAAAACACCGGTTCAAAACCCAGGGCAAAATCGTTCTCTTCCTGCATACGCTGCATAAGAACCGAACCAACCATTCCGCGCCATCCAACGATTCCAACTTTCATATTTTTTTCCTTTTCTATTACGTTTAGTAAATTTATAGATTCGCGATTATTGCCGCACCTATTTCCTTTGTATTGACCAGCTTTTCGCCGGGCTTGTTCTGGAAAATATCAGCCGTTCTGTACCCCTGATCAAGCACCTTCTCCACAGCCTTATCGATGGCATCCGCGGCATCCAGCATTCCGAAGGAGAATTTGAGCATCATCGCGGCAGAGAGAATCTGCGCAATAGGATTGGCAATCCCCTGACCGGCGATGTCCGGGGCCGAACCGCCGGAGGGTTCGTACATTCCGAAGGTGCCCTCTGCCAGCGAGGCGGATGGAAGCATCCCCAGCGAACCGGTCAGCATGGCGGCTTCATCGGAAAGGATGTCGCCGAACATGTTCTCTGCCAGAATAACGTCAAACTGTTTTGGCCATTTCACCAGCTGCATGGCAGCATTGTCAACATACATATGGGTCAGCTCAACATCCGGATATTCTTTGGCAATACCGATAACAATTTCGCGCCAGAGCACGGATGAGGAGAGCACGTTGGCTTTGTCAATGGAACAGACCTTTTTATCCCGCTTGCGGGCAGCCTGAAACGCAACATGCGTGATACGTTCAATCTCCGGCACGGAGTAACGCAGGGTGTCAATTCCGACCCGCTCACGTCCGACCCCTTCAATACCTTTCGGCTGGGAAAAATAGATGCCGCCGGTCAGTTCACGGATGACCAGAATATTGAAACCGCCACCGATCACCTCTTCCTTGAGCGATGATGCTCCGGTCAGTGACGGAAAGATGATGGCAGGGCGCAGGTTTGCGTACAGGCCGAATATCTTGCGAAGCGGCAGCAGAGCCCCGCGCTCCGGCTGCTCGTCCGGAGGAAGCGTCTCCCACTTCGGTCCTCCAACCGAACCGAACAGAATGGCATCGGAAGCTTTACAAATATCAATGGTACTCTGCGGAAGCGCCTTGCCTTCGTTATCGATACCGGCACCTCCGACATTGGCAGCGGTACGTGTAAAGGTGACATCAAATTTCTTCTCTACCGCATCAAGAACATTAAGCGCTTCGGCCATAACCTCAGGACCGATGCCGTCGCCCGCCAGAACCGCTAATTTATACGTTTTGCCCATAAATCCTCCAATAAGTTCACATCAGAATACTAATCTATAGATAATAATTTTCACCGCACTGTTTTGTCAAACTAAAAGCACAGGTAACAGGCTCTGATTCATCATAAAGTGTTGATTAACCCACCTCCATCCCGTACAATAGCCTATTTCAAGTGAAGGGGTTCCTTGTGAGCAATCTGCTATTAATCACCGATATGGCGCGTCTGCGAAAGATTTTCGGCCGACTGACGGAAGACAAAAACATCCGTCTCCGTGTCGTTAACAACCTTGAAAAGGGCGGCGAAGAGATCGCTATCGAGAAACCTGATATCGTATTTGTTCAGACTCATTTATCCGGCCTCTCGGCCGATATTTTGATCATGCACCTGAAAAAACAGTTGGGGCGCAAGCGGTCACGCTTTGTACTGCTCGCTTCTCCCGGCCAGACAAATGCCGCGATTCTTAAGCCGTATCAGGGTTGGCTCGATACTTCGGCAGAAGATGGTCAGATGCTATCTGATTTGCAAAAACTTGTTGTAACACTTCTGAACAAGCCAAAGAAAATTGAGGAATCGGCTCCGCCGGAACCTGTCGCATCAGCAGATTTCAAGCCACAATCGGCAAGCGTCGCAGAATCACCATCTCTCCCCGACGTCCCACCGGTTTCTGAAACTGTTTCTCTGCAACAAACCACACCATCCCTGCAACTTCCGGCTGCCACGTCTGCCATCCCTGAACCATCTTTGGAGGAACAGGGCATTACATATTCACCACGCCAGCGCTTATCGGTCTATTCCGAATTCACAAGTTCCTTTGATAGTGCGGTTGACAGTACTCCCGATGCCGAAACACTCGGACAGGCGACCCCCTCTTCGATCCATGACTGGAATGCCGAGAGCATAGAAACCGTCGAGGCCAAGCCAAATCGTTCAAAAAGAGGCATGTTTCTGCTTTGGCTGGCACCGGTTGTCATCGCGGTTGTTGTCATCACCTACCTGCAGCAGCAGAGACCGACCACCAAGCCGGCGGCGGTTGATACTAAAACAACACCTGCGGCAGCTGTGAAACCTGCCGCACAAACGCCTGCTTCGACCGTCCCGGCACCTCCTGTAACAGCCAAAGCTGCAGCAGCAGCGCCTCAGGAACAGGATCGAATGAGCGACAAGGCCGTGCTGAACGCCATTGCCGAGAGCCGCAACTCGAAAAGCCCGGTGCCTGTTACGCCGGCTTCTTCAGGTGGGCGGCCGACAACCCTGCCTGATTTTATTCCACGCTACGGCTTTGACAAACAGTTTGGCGCCGCCAACCCAGGGTGGGAAAGATACAAAGGGCAGGTTACCGAATTCAAATTGCTGCGCGAGGCTCAGAAGATCAAGGCCATACAGGTAATTGATCGAGGTGGAAATGGTGTGCCGGAGTCATTCATGAAGGCGGTGCTGCGCCAGGTTTCTAAAAAACCGGCCATCAACATTGAATTATCCGAAAAGAAGGAAGGGTACGAAATCCAGCGCGGCAAGATTGCTGATAACATCAAGGTTGTGTATTACCGTGATGAAAATGGCGGGAAATTGCGGGCCTTCGTGCTTACCTGGCAATGACGCATAAGAATATAATAGAATAACAAAAAGGACTTCCGGTTAGCCGGAAGTCCTTTTTGTTATTTTCGATCTGTTGTTTTAGTTTTAGCGTTTTTTTGGCGGCGAAGTTAACGGCTTGATGTCCCCCAGATAGCTCAGATTGCCTCCCAGTGCGGCATAACCATCCAGAATATTACGCATTCCCTTTCTCTCGCTGCCAGTTACGTCGCGACTTTTATTGCCCCTGCTGCCGACAATTGTCAATGTGACCTTCTTCGCTTTGATCATGGCCTGTACGGCATCATAGGTATTCCGGTCAAGAGGCACATCGTACCATTCGGCCACGCCTTTTCCGGTGTTCTCGAACTTAACGGAAGAGGCATTGATTTTTATACTTCTGTTGTCCGCGGCAATTGTAAATCCGGTTATTCCCAGAGGCCGTTTCGCAGCAACCTGAATGCAGAAACGGGGCATGAGCGTACCGGAAACGTCTACAAAATAGACATAGACCGCATCCGATGTCCTGTCGCGGGGTGTCGATTCGTCGAAATAGCGGATCGGAGCGCTGGGCGATACTGCAGCTTCCTTGCGGACTCCAGGCGCCTTGCGCTTCTGAGTTTCCTCTGCGACAAGCTTACGGAGCTCTTCGTATTCGGGGGAGCCTTTGGGAACTTTGTTGATTTCCATGTACACAGTCGAATAGTTACCCTGCTTGATCGCATCTCTGACGGTGCTGACAACCGATTTAGGAGGCGGCAGCTTCTGAGGAGCAGGTGCGGCACCCTGTTTCGCCTGAGTCAGGATAATGGTTTTTTCTTTATTCTTCTCAACAATGGCTGCTTTATCACCTCCTGACAAAAAGTAGTTCAGTACAAGCATAGAAACCAGCAGCACAATTACTGCCAGGATAATAATAATTCCGTAGCGTTCTTCTTCAGTAAGCCTAGCTTTCAACATAAGTACCTATCCGTATTTATAGTTGTATTGTATTTATGACGCGTCACCAAGAGTTATGACACTGTTTATGAGCAGCAGTACAAACTATTTACCTGCTGAAGAGATCATAAGCACAACCGCGTGAGCCGCTATACCCTCACCAGCACCGCTGAAACCAAGCCCTTCCTCAGTTGTAGCCTTGACGTTGATCTGTGAGACATCAGCATTCAGTACCCTGGCGATGTTTTCCCGCATAGCCGAAATGTGGGGCGCCATCTTAGGCATCTGGGCGATGATGGTTGCATCCATATTGCCCAACCTGTAGCCGCGCTGGTCGGCAAGACCCATGACATGAGCCAGCAGCTTCAGACTGTCGGCCCCCTTGTAGGCCGGGTCGTTATCTGGAAAATGCCTGCCGATATCACCTTCGCCGATCGCTCCCAGAATACCGTCAGCAATGGCGTGCAGCAGCACGTCGGCATCGGAATGCCCCAGCAGCCCCTTTTCCCAGGGGATATCGATTCCACCCATGATCAGCTTTCTCTCCTCCACCAAACGGTGGACATCGTATCCGTGCCCTATGCGCATTGTTTATCCTCCGGATATTTTATAGTTCATTATTACAACAATATCAATGCATTGTGCTTGAGCTTTGTGACAAAGAAGAATCAAACCACCTGGCGAGCTATTTTTGCAAAGCATAAAGCAAGCTGATGATACATCCCGGTTCACTGTATAAAAATTCCTTGCAAATAGGGGGGAGACCATATACTGACAACACTGGATACAGCGAAACAATAGCCGAGAAGGGGAACTTCTGCAAACATGACCGAAACCACACCACTCAACGACATCATCTCCGCCCGCATCGCCGAAAAGGGGCGCATCACCTTTGCCGAATTCATGGCGACCTGCCTTTACGAGCCGGGGCTCGGCTACTATACCTCTCCGGGGCGCAAAGTCGGCGCCGAGGGGGATTTTTATACCAGCATCACCGTGCATGGCGCATTCGGACGGGTGATCGCCCGCGAGATCGCCCAGATGTGGCGCTGCATGGAAACACCCGCCGGCTTTACCCTGGTGGAGTGCGGCGCCGGCAATGGTCGCCTGGCATGCGATATAATGGATTTTCTGGCAGAGCGCGAGCCGACTATGTACCAGGGTCTGCAACTGGTGCTGGTGGAGCAGGAACCATCTCTGGAAGCGGCACAGCGGGAGATGCTGGCCGCCCACACCAACAAGCTCTCCTGGCTTTCCCCGGATGAGTTTGCTTCCGGACGTTTCACCTTCAGCGGCTGCCTCTACTCCAATGAACTGATCGACGCCCTGCCGGTGCATCGGGTCGTGATGACTTCAGACGGCCTGAAGGAAATATATGTGACCTGCAAGGATGGCGGGTTTGCCGAAGAGGCTGACGAACCATCAACGCCGGAGATCGAGGCTTATCTGAAGCGGGTAGGGGCGGAACTCCACCCGGCCCAGCAGGCTGAAGTCAATCTGAACGCTCCGGAATGGCTGACGGCGGCGGTGAAAGCGCTCCAGCAGGGCTTCATCCTGACAATAGACTACGGCTATACCGCGCCTGAGCTCTACACGCCGCGCCGCAAGCTGGGGACGCTGCTCTGTTATTACCGCCATCAGACCGAGGAGAATCCCTACCTGCGCCTTGGCCTGCAGGACATCACCACTCATGTCGATTTTACGACGCTGATGACCTGCGGAGAGGGTTTGGGGCTGCACAATGACTGGTTCGGCGAACAGTACCGCTTCATGCTTTCAACCGGAATCATCGAGGAGATCGAAGAGATCGAGCGCTCTGCAAGGCCGGATGAGGAAAAGCTGCGTCTCCGTTTGACCCTCAAAAAACTGATTATGCCGGAAGGGGGCATGGGTGACACCTTCAAAGTGCTGATCCAGTCAAAAAAAGTAACTACTCCACGGCTGCTGTGCCAACGCAGAATCGGAGGATAAATGCCGCCGTTCCCGTCTGCAGAAATTAAGGGGATTATCTTCGATCTGGACGGCACCCTGTATGTGTGCGACCGTTTTGCCACCGAGATTCAGAATGCAGCGGCAGCTTATATTGCCGGAGTTAAAGGGATCAGCGAGACAGAAGCGGGACTGTTGATGGCCGCCACCCGGCAGAGGCTTTCTGAAGAAAGTGGTACGGTTCAGACTCTATCTGCGGTCTGTACGGAGTTGGGGGGAAGCATTCAGGATCTGCATCGCTTCTTTGAGACCAGCCTGCGACCGGAAGCGTATCTCGTCCGGGATGAGCGGGTAATCAGGCTGTTGGAGCGACTTTCAGAACGGTTTGCACTCTATATTTACACGAACAACAATCGTGTCCTGACGACCCGTATCATGAATTATCTGGGGCTGGATGGCTTGGTGGACGGCATCTTTACGATTGATGACACCTGGCGGGGCAAACCGGATGAGGGAATGGTGAACAGGGTATTGGATGAGATAAAACTCTCTCCAAATCAGGTGCTGTTTGTCGGAGATCGATATGACGTTGATCTGCGCGTACCGGAACAGCTCGGTTGCCCCGTGTATCTGAGCCAGAATCTGGAGCAGCTGTTGCGGTTGGAAGAGCTGCTTACGCCAATTTGAAACCGTAATCAGTCAGTCTCTTTCCGCAAATACTTCAGCAACTCCTGCATATCCTCAGGCGGTTCAGTCGTAAACTCCACATATTCACCACTGGACGGATGAATAAACCCGAGGCAGCGGGCGTGCAGGGCCTGACGGCCAAGATGGTTGATCATGCCCCGCAGCTTGGTGTCAGGAATGTTGTTGCAGCGTCCCCCGTCCGGGTAAAGCGGATCTCCCAGCAGCGGAAAGCCAGCTTCGGTCAGATGTACCCGGATCTGATGCGTCCGTCCGGTCTCCAGCCTCAGCTCCACCAGTGAAACTCTGCCGTAGCGTTCCTTCACCTTCCAGCGGGTAACCGCATGTTTACCGTTTTTAGCCTTGCCTGACAAACGCAGCCGTTCGGTCGGATGGCGGCCGATGATCCCCTCGATCTTGCCGGTATCCTCCGGCGGAGAACCATATATCAGCGCCTGATAAATGCGTTTGACGGTGTGAACGCTGAACTGTTCCGAAAGTGCCTGATGGGCCCGGTCATGCTTGGCGGCCACCAGCACACCTGAAGTTCCCTTGTCCAACCGGTGGACTATGCCGGGGCGCAGTTCGCCGCCAATACCGGCCAGATCCTGACAGTGTGCCAGGAGTGCGTTGACCAGGGTGCCGCTGGTGTTGCCGGCTCCGGGGTGCACCACCATTCCGGCCGCCTTGTTGATCACAATCAAATCACTGTCTTCATACAGCACGTCCAGCGGGATAGCCTCGGCCAGAGGCTGGGCCGGCAGCGGCGGCGGGATGTCGATCTCGATCTGCTCACCCCCCTTCAGCTTCAGTGAAGTGCGTACCGGTTTGCCGTCAACCAGTACAAAGCCGGTTTCAATGAGTCTTTGGACTGTGGCACGGGATTCCCCATCCATCTCGCGGCTCAGAAAGAGATCAATTCTGGTCGGTTCGTTTTCGGGGGAGAATGTAATTGAAATATGATTCATTTAAGACCTCAATCCCTATAAACAGGATAAGTGCGTTTACGAAGTTGTTCTCTGTAAAACGAAGAAAAACTTCTAACTTGCTAATAAACAGCAAAGGCGCACCGAAGCAGGCACGCCTTGCAGAAACAATACGTATGATAGTCCGTTACCAGATAGATGATTCTATTTTCCCGGCCCGCTTGATGAGGACATCCACCACGGCAGTTCCGTAGATGACTTCCGGGTTGACATCGGTGGATACCCGAGAGAGAAAATGCTGACGCCCCTCTTCGAGCTCCTCTTTGAGAACATCAAAAATATCGTCATTCTTGATGCCGTTCTCGACCTTTTCCTTGTTGTACATAGCCACGTCGGAGAGAATGGCTCTGGCCAGCCGTTTTGCCTGATCCGGATTATCTATCAAGTTCATGGATAATATCCCTCATATAGTAGAATTTGGACACCATAGCACTATTTTAAACGTAATGCAAAGTAGATGCTTGTGTCACCGCGGCGAACCAGAATTGTCAGATTTCCTCCACGGACCGCCTGCTGAATGACACGGGCATATTCTGCCTTGGTGGCTGTCTTTTTACGGTTTATCGATACGATCACGTCACCGCTTTTAATGCCGGCTTCAGCGGCAATCCCGCCACGCACCGCTTCTACGACCACGACACCGTCACCCTGCCCGGAATTTTCAATAAGCAGACCGAGCAGATCAGCCTCGCCCTCATGCTGACCACCACCTCGCTCCGGACGCTGGCGTTGTTTGGGTGCGCTATCGGCGTTTGCCAGTGTCATGCTCAACTCTAATGACTTGCCGTCACGAAAGATTGTGGCCTTAGCCATCTTGCCGATTCCTGCCTCGGCAACCAGACGCTGGAGCTGGGAGGGATCTTTAACCTCGATGCCGTTCAGGGCGGTGATGACATCCCCCTGCCTGATACCGGCCTTGTCGGCCGGACCGCCTTTAATGACATCGTTAACCAGAGCGCCTTTGGCCTGCTTCAGCCCGAACGATTGCGCCAGTTCTTCGGTTACCGGCTGAATTGTGACCCCCATGTAGCCGCGGCTGACGCTCCCCTTCTGAATCAGCTGGGAAAAAATCGGCTTGGCCATGTTTACCGGAATGGCGAAGCCGATCCCCTGTCCGGCCGCCACGATGGCGGTGTTTATACCGACCACCTCCCCGTATACGTTCAGAAGCGGTCCGCCCGAATTGCCCGGATTTATGGAGGCATCTGTCTGGATAAAGTTCTCATAGGTTTCAATACCGACATTGGAGCGGCCGGTGGCGGAGATGACTCCGACCGTCATGGTACGGTCTAGGCCGAAGGGATTACCGATCGCAATCGCCCACTGTCCCACCTCAAGCTTGTCGGAATCGCCCAACACTGCGGTCGGAAGATCGGCTGCATTGATCTTGATGACGGCGATATCGGTTTTCTGATCGCCGCCAATTACCTTGGCGTCATATACCTTATCGTTGGAGAGCTTGACCTGAATACTTTCGGCATCGCGGACCACGTGGTCATTAGTTACTATGTAGCCATCCTTGCTGATCAAAAAACCGGAACCGAGGCTTTTATCCCGCCTGGTCTGCGGGGCTCCGAAAAAGTCCTCAAAAAACGGGTTGGCTTCAAAAAATGGCTGGATAATTTTTTTTCGACTGACAGTCGAGATATTGACGACAGAAGGAGTAACTTTTTTCGATACGTTACTGAAAGCCTTCTGAGTGGAAAGGATATCGGTCGGCACATCCTTGACCGGTGCTTCAGCTTCGCCACCTTTGCGATTAGATTCAACATAAAGCGGAGTTTCATTTTTCCCGCTGCAGCCGGCCAGAGCAACGGCTATGAGCCCTCCGGATACAAACCGGGTAAAGATACGCATTAGATGATTCATTTGAGCGACGCCTCTAATTCAGCAAATTGAGTTAACCTGCCGAAACAGTAGCCAAAACAGCCTGGGGTGTCAAGCTATTCAGGCGAGATGAGCCTCGGAACCGGTCTCGTTTTATCCAGCATAATTAAGTTATTGAAACACCGGTCCGTTTGTGTAAAAGTGCCCGTTCAAACAATCAAATGGTGGGAGAAATGTGATGACCGATATCAAGGCACAGATCAGAGAATTCCGCATCGGTGAGAAGATCAGGGGACTCCGCCAGCATAAGCGGCTGACTCTTCAGGAACTGTCTGAACTGACGACGCTTTCCAAGCCACTGTTATCACAGATCGAAAACCAGCAGGTCATCCCTCCAATTGCTACACTGCTCAAGATCGCCAAAGGGCTGAAGGTTGATATTCATTTTTTCTTTGAGGACGTCGGCAATCGCCAGAAGTATGTGTTGACGAGACGCGAGGATGAAAAAGTTCCTCGTCCGGCTTCAAATAAGGTGGCGCGACCGTACGCCTATCACTCGCTGGCTCAGGGGCTCAGACACAAACATATGGAACCTTTTCTGGTGGAGTTTGAAAACAGGGAATGGGATGATTCCCTTTTCTTCAGCCACGAGGGTGACGAAGAATTTATCTATATAATCGCCGGGGATCTTGATTTTCACTACAACGATGAAGTGCTTCGCATGCATGTCGGCGATAGCATTTATTATGATTCCAGCCAACCACACGGCTGGGTGGCTGTCGGTGACGGCAATGCCAGGGCGGTGGCTGTAATGTACACGAAGGAATAATTTCGGGTTAACATTGCTGCGACACACCGCCACCCCTACTGACTTATTTTGATTTGCCGGAGGAATGCTACGTGAAGAAGTTGAAAACAGGAACAAACCTTATCCGAACGCTGCTTGCGCTTGGAATTGTCGCCTCACTGATCGGACTATCCTCCACCCTGTGGCCGGAAGCTCCCAATCGCGCTTTTATTGCACTCCTCTACATGTCCAACATAATTTTCATGGTCGCGGTCAGCTGGATTCTCATTTCCCGTAAACTGGTTGTCCGTATCAGGCAGATCGCAAGTGCTATGAACAAGGCTGCGGAGGGTGAGCTGACGGAACGGGTAACTTTCATGGGTGAATCGGAGATATCCCTGCTGGCCGATAACTTCAACGCCATGATGGAGCAACTGTCCGGAGCTATCACCAAGGTTCATTCATCTCTGCATGAGCTCAGGAATATCTCAGGGACCATCAAGCAGCTCTCTGAAAAAGGTGTTTCCGCAGCCACGGTACAATCCGATTGTCTCAAGCGGACTTCCACAGCGATAAGAGAAATCAACCGTTCCATCACCGATATCTCCGAATCAGTCGTCACTCTATCCAGCCTGTCATCAAGCAACACAGATTCCATGACGGGTATGTCGCAAAGCCTTGAATCAACGACGCAGCATCTCGAATTTCTCGTCCTTTCCGTTGAAGAGGTCAGTTCATCTATCATTGAAATGGCGTCGGCAGTAAGTCAGATCGAGGAAAACACTGCCATCCTCACATCAGATACGACAAAAACGGCGGAGCTTGTCTGTGAAATGGACTGCGCCATCAAACAAATCGGCTTCCAGGCTACTGATTCCTCCCGGATCGCCGAGTCAGTCAGAAATGATGCCGAGGAAGGGTGGAAAGCGGTCGATGCAACGATTGCTGGTATTAATGAAATACGCTCATCATCAACCATCACCTTCGACGCCATCGAAAACCTTTCCAAAAGGGTGGCTAATATCGGCACGATCCTCTCTGTAATCGACGAGGTGGCCGAGCAGACCAATCTTCTGGCTCTTAACGCATCCATAATCGCCGCACAGGCAGGGGAACGGGGCAAAAGCTTTTCGGTGGTTGCCGTAGAAATCAAAAATCTGGCTAAGCGGACCGGAAGCAACACCAGGGAAATATCCGATATAATCCTGGGGATCAGGGAAGATACGGAGCGGGCGGTAAAGGCCATCACACTTTCCGAAAAACGCATTTCCGAGGGAAGTGCACTATCGCAACGATCCGGCAAGGCGCTGCTAAAGATTGTGGATGGTATTCAGGCAGCCAGCAGCCAGATGATGGAAATCAATACTACTGCAGAAAACCAGGCGGAAACAAGCAAGACCATGGGACTGGCAATGGGCCGTGTTGCCGAAATGGTGGAACAGATCGCTCGCGCAACACAGGAACAGAGTCACGGCAGCGAGTTGATCGCCTCGGCGGTTGAACGCATGAGAGATCTCACCCGTGAGGTTATGCATTCCATCTGCAACCACCAGAATTCAGCTTCCCAGGTTGTAAACGCCAACGAAGAAATCAATGTCATGGTTGCAGAGATTTGCGAGGCTTCCGTACACCAGGCGGCCAGTGCGGAAAAAATCGGCGGATCACTCAAGGAATTCGAGGAATCAACCGATGTGCATGTTACCTCGACCCTGGTCATGGACGAGGTTCTGGTTAAACTGGCCGGTCAGATCGATGCCCTTCAGGATGAGATGAACCGATTTAAAGCTTAAAGGATCAACAAGTAGCAACCTTCTATGCCGCTCTTTTAGCCGCGATCTATTTTTCCGGTGGCGATTCCGCCCACTCCCTCAGCACTCGTACCCGCTCAACTGCCGGAGGGTGGGAATAATAAAAAGCTGCGTAGAAGGGATGCGGAAACAGGTTGGAGAGATTCTCAGCCGACATCTTGACGAGAGCGGAAGCCAGATCCTGTGGTCTCCCGGTAAGGTCGGCGGCAAAGCGGTCAGCCTCATGTTCGTGACAGCGCGAGCGCCACGCTGAAAAGGGCCCGACCGGAAACATGGCCAGTGAAGCAACAAAACCAAGTACCACCATTTTAGCCGGTAATGAAATATCGAACGGTAATCCCAACAGCCCGGGCAGCCCCGACCAGGCTAACAGTTTGAAACTGATCCAAGACCCCGCCAGCGCCATAATCTCAGCCCAGAGAAGCCTTTTCCAGATGTGTCCCTTTTTCCAATGTCCGATTTCGTGCGCCAGCACTGCAACAATCTCTGCGTGACTCATCTGTTTAATCAGAGTGTCATACAGCACGATGCGCTTAACCCTGCCGATGCCGGTGAAATAGGCATTGGAATGCCTGCTTCTCTTCGATGCATCCATCTGCTGCACCTTGCCGACCTTCAACCCGGCCTTCTCCATCATGATCCGGATGTCGTCCTCCAGCCCCTCCTCGGTGACCGGTTCATATTTGTTAAAGAGCGGTTCGATCACGTAGGGGGAGATAAACATCATGAACAGGCTGAAGAGCGCCATGAAGCCCCACACCCAGAGCCACCACTGCTGCGGACTCCAACTGATCAGCCAGAATACGACAGCTATCAGGAAAGCCAGCAAAACAGCGCCGATGGCTTGCGACTTGAGAAAATCAGCAACCCAGATGCCGGGTGTAGTGGTGTTAAAGCCGTAGCGGGCTTCGATACGGAAGGTGCCGTACAGATCAAACGGAATACCGAGCAGGGTAGAAGCCCAGGTCATCAGCAGGAAAAAGAGGATCGCCGATATGATCGGTGACACACTTAACGAACTGACAAAATGGTCATACTCTGAGATCAGACCGCCGAACAGGAAGAGTACCAGCAGAGCGTTGTCGAAGAGCGAATCCCACAACCCGAGGCGGCTGGAGTCAAGGGTATAAGCCGAACTCGTGCGCAGTTTTTCCGCGTCGATGGATCCCTCAAAACCTTCCGGCACCTCGGCACCATGCTGTTTTAGGTGCTGCAGGTTAATGTGACGCAGCCAGTAGGTGAAGGCAGTGATAGCGGCAAACAGGCAGAACAGAGTGAGTTTCATTTATGAAAAACCTTGTCAAACTTGATTTGGAATAAAACTACAAGAGATACATCGGGATCAGTACGGCGGAGGTTTTCAGCAGATCGACCATGTCAGGAGGCCTCGGCTTTACGGTTGAGCGAGTTGAACACCATATCCAGAACACTCTTCTGGCGCGCCTCGAATTTGTTCAAGACAGCCAGACAGGTTCCCATCGGGCAGACATCATGCAAAAAATCGGCATCTCTGCCGGACAGTATAACAATCCGGTTTTTGTCCATTCCGACGCTTACCGCAAATTTGAGGAGCTTGAGACCATCCATTGCCGGCATTTCCAGATCAATCAGCATAAGATCATAACTGCCGACTTTTATGAAATGGAGCGCTGACATAGGGTTGTTACAGATTTCTACCTGCAGCAACGGGAAATTGTCCGCTATATATGCCGACAGAAAACGGGTAAAGCCCGGATCGTCATCAATTAATAATATTCTTCCCATAGCTTGTCAGTATAGCTTATTCAGTCTGTCTGGGAAATAAAAATGATGTTACTGAACATCGGGTTTCAGGCTGGAAGTCTATTTTATAAGACGGGTCGCAGTGCGTAACACAGAAAATGGAATTTCAATCCCGATTTCACGAGCCCGACGCATGTTTATTACCAGATCAATTCGCTGTGGCCGAACTAAAGGAAGGAATTCTGTTTTAGCACCCTCCAGAACTCGGACCGCTATTTCCGCAGCCAGATAGCCCTGTTCCTGAGGACTAATTTCCAGTGACACAATAGCACCTTTTTCAGCGGCATCCGGTATGGTGGAAACTATTGGAATTTTCCTGGCTTTTGACCTGGCGATAATATGCTCGATTTGTTGCCCGAAAATGCCCCCTTCTGTAACGACAACGGCTTCACATTTGTCAAGCAGTCTATTCAGCTCCGAGTCGAGCGCCGCCACTGAAGAGACACTACCTAACAGCACAGTAATCCCAAGCTTCGCGGCGAATTTTTTCACATCATCCAGTTGCTGCTGCGAGCCGAATTCGCGCGGCGTGTAGAGTACTCCGATACGTTGATAGGAGTGTATAGCCTGGAGCGTTTTGAGCAGGGTTACCATTGAAACCCGTGAACTGACACCGCAGACACCCTTGAGTGGCTGTTCAGAAGCAAATACATCAACTGAAACCACCGGAATTCCGGTCGCTTCATGCACTGCTATCAATGAAGCCGGGGCGCCATATGTAACGATCAGGTCAGTATGGGAGCTGTTAAGTCTGCGGACTTCAGCGGCCCATGAAAGAGGGTCTGAGTTGGGAGCATGCAGAATTATTTCTGTGGAGGGGGCGGCATAGCCATGAGCGGCAATTGCCTTGACAAAGGCGTGGTGAGCCTCACGGTACCGAGGCTGATCACTGCTCATAATCGCATCGATTGAGGTCACAGAAGAACATACTGGAGTGACCATCAATATACTGAGACTAACCAACAGAACTATTGTAAATATAGAGCGCTTCATGGCCATCATTACCATCAACCCCGCCAAAATAAGCGCGTTCGCTGCCAAGCGATGTAGCGGAATCTTACATTAGTGAAATTATTACTGAAGAGCGCGTTATTGAGGAAGGAAATGCAGTATTCATGCCGTATAATTCTAGAAGACTAGAACAGGTATTTTGAACGATTGGTGAAGTAGCTCCGATGGTGGATAATAAAGCCTGAGAGCAGAAGAATAGCCACCATGACACTGAGATTACTGGCAAGAAGCCCGGAGGGGTCAACCTTTTCACCAACTACTTTCTCAAGTTCGGCGGTGGTTATCACCAGCAGGTTTATCAGTGTATTCACCAGCTCAAAAGTGTTGTAGCCGAGAAGAAAATACCACGTCAGGCTTTGGCGCTTCATGAGACCAAGGAACAGGTATAGGCACACAAGGCTGTCAAATAAGACCAGAGTACCGGCTGCGGTACCATGATAGATGGTACCCAGAAACGGGATCGGTTGGCCGTAGCTGGAAACCGTCAGCATAAAAAAGAACAGATACAGCCCGCCAAGCAGAGTTATCCCGAGTGGACGCCGCAGTTCCTGCTCGTTATCAATGTCGCTATCTTCCACTTAGTACCTGCTTTTTAAATATTTAAAACAAAAATGGCGTAGGAGCGGTAACTTGCCGCCCCTGCGCTTGAATGTAATGTAGCCGTATATCCTCAACTCTTCTTTTGTTTACGCATATCACTGACGGCAACGCACACAAAGATAACCAGCAGGATAAACCCGCAGAATATCCAGTCTGCCGTATTGAAACCGAACATGGTCAACTCCTCTTGAAAGCTTCTGCCGCTTCAGCCATCATACATATCTCCTGATAGCATGTACCGAGGAGATAGTATACCTCATTTAAAGGAAACTGTTCAGCAAATACCCGGTCAGCCAGCACATCTTTAATGATAGCTGCAGCGTCGCCACTAAAACCGTTGTGATGCTGTTCTACAGCAATCGAAAGTGCCGTTAGGTAGTCCAGAGGCGGCACTGTCGGGACCTTGCCTGCCAATATCCCTGCAATCCTGGATTCGATCCGAGCCTGCTCGGCAGGCTCCATAAGATTTTTCACTTCGCTCCAAATTTCAGCAGCCTGTTCATAGCGACCCAGCACATACAGCGCTTCACCATATTCGTACGCAGCATGGCGATCGCCCGGATTAAGACCCAGCGCCGTTTTCAGCTGTCTTTCAGCAGCATACCAGCAGGTTACGGCATACTGCATGCTGGATAAACGAGAGCCTTTATCAACATAGGTTCTGGCTATTTCCAGCGGCAAGCCGGCATTATCCGGGTTAATCAGCGCCATTATTTTAAGGAAATTTATCTTGCGATCCAGGTATGGGGTGTCGACTTCCCTGGCTTCAAGCATGATTATTTGTCCACCCAGCTCGGATATAATATGCGGGTAGGCATCTTTCAATACGGCAGCATATTCGGCAGCACCACCACATTCCGGGTTGATTCGCAATGCCTGGTAGATGCCGCGCCCCACCATATCATAATCAGGCGTGCCGCATGCTCCCAAGGCGGCATAATCTTCATCCAGCAATGGAATTGGCGGCTTACCTTCCCATTGTATCGCAACCAGTCCGTCCCGTCCGCCTAGTACAAAGCCGGCTGGTGGGGTGAAATAGCGGATTCCTTCAATTTCAGTGGTAGTCCTCGGTTTGTTACTCATCGTTTTTCTTTCTCTCTTCCTGGGAAGGTATTGATGCCGGCATTAACGCCGACCATACGGTAGATCTGCACCTCGTCCCACGGCTCGTCCAGGATGCCGTCATGAATCGCCCAACTTCTCCCACTTACGGTACGCTCCATTCCGGGCATCCGAAAAGGACTAGACCCATCCATACGTAAAAAATAGCGCCCACCGGGCTGAAATTCGCGGTCAATCTCCAGCATCAGCCGCTTGCCTCGCAGATAGTCAAAACCGTATTTTTCATAGCGGATGGCATTGTCATAAGATAGCGGCTCGGCCACGATCATCTGTATCCCCAGCGCATCGGTGAAACGTTCCAGCAGGGGAAAAAAATCCGCAAACAACTGCAATCCACGGTGAGTCTGGTTGGGGAATAGTCCGGCCCGCATGGCGCGAAGCTCTTCCGGAATATTGCGTCCTTGAGACGCGAACCAGTTATTCCTCCCGGTTTCATCGACATCTACGTCATAGCGCGAAGACGTTGGATCACGAATGATACAGAAACTGAGCTCTATTTGATGAAACCGGGTGTCTGACAGTTCCAGAAAAAAAACCACTACTCCATCATCAGGTTTTGATCGGGCTTCAATCCGTACCAACGGCAACCCCTTCGGGGCGATGATGTTTATCAGCCGCTCCCCGGCAGTGTTGCACAGTGTATTCTCTGTCAATCCCAAAACATTATACAGTCGTTGCGGCAGCAGACGGGAATAGATCTGCTCCTTTTCAGGTTCATCCAATCGGTTGATTGCCTGAAGTGATGAAAGCGTCCGACCAGTAGAATCCAGCAGTTGACTGTTATGTGGAAGTAGCGTCATAGCTTCCGATTATACATGGAAAAATAGTTTTTTTTATACGAGCTATGCTTTTTTCTACGGCAGCCAGAGCCAGCGTTCGCTCTCCTTCATCCGCCCAGTGCTGTGCGTCAAGCAGTACTCTGTTTTGAAAGCCCAGCGGCTCGATTTTGTCAATGAATACCTTGGGCAGTCGCGGGTCGAGTTCGACGTTGTTCATGATTGACCATGCCAGTGTCCAGGCTCTGGCCGTATTCATCAAGTCGTACCCTCCTCCACCCAACGCCACCCAGGGGATTTTAAGCCGTTTTATTTTTGAAAGCATAGCACAGTAGCTGTGAGTTGTAATTTCAAGGTTAGTAAGCGGATCCGTGCGAAATGTGTCAACCCCGATCTGGGTGACGATAATGTCCGGGTTGAAGGCGGCTATAAGCGGGTATGCAACTTCATCGAAGGCTTTCATATAGATGGCATCATCAGTGTGAGACAGCAGCGGTATATTAACGGAGTAACCTTTCCCCCGTCCTTCTCCTGTTTCATCCTCAAAACCGGTGCCGGGATAAAAATAAATCCCACTCTCATGGAGAGATATTGTCAGCACCTGATCCGTGTCATAATATGCCTCCTGAACACCATCGCCGTGGTGGGCATCTATATCCAGATATAGCACGCGCCTTCCGCGAGCAACCAGCCAGTTGATCGCAACCACCGCATCATTCAGGTAAGAAAAACCGGATGCCCTGGCGCGGTGAGCATGATGCCAGCCTCCGTTCATATTGAAGGCGATATCGAACCCTTCCTCCTCTACAAGTCGGACAGCTTCGAATGTGGCACCGGCACCCAGGGCGGCAAAATCATACAGGCCCTTGAATACCGGGCATTCGGCGTCACCGAGTCCAAACCTGAAATCGGCCCTCGGTTCATCGGAAGCACTGAATTCCTTAATACGTGCGATATAGACAGGATCATGAAACGACTGCACCAGTTCATCAGACGCCGGTCGGCAGTCTCTGATCTGCATGCCAGGAAGATCCAACAGACCATATGCTTCCAGCAGATCATAGGCAAAGCGGTTACGTTGCAACTTAAACGGGTGATCATCACCATAATTGAAATTGACGAAAAGCGGAGAATATATCAGGGCGGTACGGCAGGTGTGCATCAACAGGCCTCAAAGCGTAATGATCGGGAGAAAGACATTTCAGAACTTATTCGGAATTACGGATTACACGGAGAGCAAAGATCCGTGTAATCCGTAATCATGAGAAACTACATTCTGAACTGCGCCACGATCTGTTTGAGCTCTTCGGCCATGGAAGCCAGTTCCCGAGCGGATCCAGCGGTATCCTGGGAGCTTCTTGAAGCATCGCTTACTACTTCGGTTATCTGGTGCATGCTCTTGCTGATTTCGTTGGTAGTCGCAGTCTGCTGCTCAGCAGCGGTAGCTATCTGATTTATCTGACTGGTAAGATCTCCGACCTGGTCAAGAATTTCCTGCAGAGCCTGGCCGGAGCGGGATGCGTCCTCCGTTCCCCTTTCCACTTCCTGAACACCCTCTTCCATTGCACTTACCGCCGACTGTGTTTCCTTCTGAATAGCCTTGATCATCTCGCCGATCTCGCGGGTAGCTTTGGTAGTACGCTCCGCCAAGGCCCGCACCTCATCGGCAACTACCGCAAAGCCTCGGCCCTGTTCACCTGCCCGGGCGGCTTCGATGGCAGCATTCAGCGCCAACAGGTTAGTCTGATCGGCAATATCTTCGATCGTGCCAACGATGTTTCCGATCTGTTCGGAGCGGGTGCCGAGCGACGCAACCGTTTTGGCGCTCTGCTGAACCTTGTCGGCGATGCGCTGTATGCTCTGAACGGCATGGTTGACCACCTCTGAGCCGTTCAAGGCGGTCTGTGACGCACGATTTGATATTTCGACGGTTCGAATGCAGTTATTAGCAATTTCGGCCGAGGTTGCTGCCATTTCTTCGCAGGCGATTGCAACTGAGGTCGATTGCGATGCGGCCCTTTCGGTTCCACCGGCAATATCTGCCGAAGTTCTATTAAGGTTTTCAGCTGATCCCGCGACACTGACCGCATTCTGGTTTATACGGACGATGATCTCCTTCATATTATCCAGAAAATGGTTGAACGATTGGGCCAGTGAACCGGTTTCGTCATCGCGCTCGACAATTAGACGCTTGGTCAGATCGCCGCCACCACTTGACATCTCTTCCAGACTTGCATCCACATATCCCAGAGTCCTAGTAATCCCGCGACTGATAAAATAGCAGAGTGCCAGCATGAAAATTGCGAAGACTATATTCAAGCTTACCAAAATCCATTTAACAGCATTAACGTCCTTCTTGACGTCGTCGATGTAAATTCCGCTTCCCAGCACCCAGCCCCATGGCTCGAATTTTTGCACATAGGATAATTTTGTATACAGTTCGGAAGTTGTACCGCCACCGACCTTTGGCTTGGGCCATTCGTAATTTACAAAACCTTTTCCGGCGCGTTCGACAACCTCGTTGAAGGTCACAAACAGATTCTTCATGTCAATTTTCTGGATCGGACCTTGTAAACCATCACTCATTGTCGTTGCTTTGTTAAATTTGGCATCATCAAGTACTTTACCATCAAGTACCGGCAAGGTCGGATGCATGATCATCTTGGGAACCGGTTTGCCCAGGTCGTTAATCCAGACATATTCCTTTTTTTCATAGCGCAGCTTGGAAATATGAGCTATGGCCTCTTTTTGAGCCTGCTCCAGCGGCATCTTTCCTGCTTTGACTTCAGATTCATGGAATTCTACGATCCCCATTGCCAGCTCGACTACGTGACGGGTTGCATCCTTCTTCTCTAACATGATCCTTGTTTCAATCAGCGGCAACAGATAGGTAAAAAGACCAATCATCATAACCGCTACGCTGATAACAGAGATCGACATGATTTTGTACTGAATACGCCAGTTTTTGAAACGCGTAATGACCATTTTATGCCCCTTTTAATATTTTTGTTGTTCTACTAACCAAAAAGACTTTTCATTTTGTCAGCAATTTGTTCTGTCGACAGGATATGATCAATTAGACCGGTTTCTGCGGCCGCCTTGGGCATGCCGTAAATGACACTGGTTTTCTGATCCTGGGCAATTGTTATTCCGCCAATCTGTTTGATATGGGAAATTCCTACAGCACCATCCGATCCCATGCCGGTCAGAATGACGCCTGCAATCCTGCCCCCTACCGGAATAATTACAGATTTCATGGCCACATCTACAGACGGTCGAACGGAATTGACTTTTTCTCCATCGTTCAAGTGCACAATACTGTTGCGGCTAAGCGTCAGGTGTAGTCCGCCAGGCGCCAGATATACATGACCGGATTGTATTATAGTACCTTCCTGAGCAAGTGATACAGGCATAGTTGATACCCTGCTGAGAGAAACAACAAAGGAAAGATCCACCAGTGGAGTTATGTGCTGGACGATAACAACCGCCGCATTTAAAACAGGTAGTCTCGAAAACAGCTCTTCGAGCACCTTAAGTCCGCCGGTTGATGATCCTATCACCACAAGGTTGCATGTCAGCATTACTCAGCTCCCTGACTCAATCATATCCAGAAGAGCCAGATATTTCCTGACCGCTGCAAGAAACCCGGATGGCTCAAATGGTTTGGTAATATAGTCAATTACAACTTCCTGAAGTCCCTCCATCTTATCGTCGGGGACACCTATGGCCGTCAGCATAGAGATGATGTTGCCATGCAGCAGACCCGCCTTTTCAATTTCCCGAATGGTAGCCCAACCATCCATTCCAGGCATCATGACATCCATCAGGATTACACCCCGGAAACCACCACGCAACAAGCGCAGACACTCGCTTGCACCGACCGCAGTGACAATATCTATTCCTTCTGAAGCCAACAGCTCGCTGATAGTTTCACGAATACACTCTTCATCATCAACCAGCATGACTCGCGGTTTCATGGCTGATTGGACCTGGTAAGATTCTGTTTCACCCATACGACGCCTCCACCTTCCATGAAGAGATTATATTTGTTTAAATTAGTTCTGCATTATACAGATGCAAATCTTTAGAGAGCCACAAAATAGAACTGTATACATTAATTTTATCGAAAGTATCAAAAGCGCAGACAAAGTCAAGCATATACGCGAAGAACGAGGTTTTATGTATCAGTCATGGAATTTTATGGCATCGTCCATTATCCTGATATCTATGACAGCATTTCGGCAAGGCCTTCCGTATAAAACAGAACCGGAGCGCAATCAATTGATTACACCCCGGTTATATATTTATTACATTCTAACTATATAAATACGCTTACAGCTAAACCTGTAATTATCCTTCTTCAATCCCTTCATCATCGCTGTCATCCCCTTCTTCATCTTTTTCTGCCAGACGGGCGACAGCTACAACCTTCTCGTTGTCTTCAGTATTCATGAGGGTGACTCCCTGGGTATTACGACCGATGACCGAAAATCCGGACACCGGCACACGCAAAATCTTACCCTGATCGGTAATGACCATCAGATCATGGTCATCTGCTACCTGCATGACGTTCACTACGGAACCGTTACGCTCAGTCGTCTTGATCGTGATGATACCCTTGCCGCCACGCGACTGGTCGCGGTATTCGTCAAGGTCGGTGCGCTTGCCGAAACCGTTTTCGCATACGGTGAAAATCGTCGAGCCGACAGCAGTATTGTCAACGATCTCCATGCCGATGACCCGGTCATCCTTGGCAAGGTTCATACCGCGTACCCCGCGAGTGACGCGTCCCATCGGGCGAACATCCTCCTCGTTGAAACGGATGGCTTTGCCGTTCCTCGATGCCAGGAATATGTCCTTAGTCCCATCGGTCAGGGCCACCGAAATCAACTTGTCGCCGTCGTCCAGATTAACGGCGATAATGCCGCC
>JANYBN010000071.1 GCA_025360785.1 Geobacter sp. | reverse complement strand
GCCGGAACAACAGCTATCCCATAGTGATCAGCCAGATCGGCATAGGTCGGATTGATGTCAGGCTCATAGCGGCAGGTTTTTGAAACGGCGGAGCGAAGATTATCGGGAACGACGCATTTAGGCAGGCAGCCAAGAAAGGTGAATGCCCTGACGTGCGACCCAGTCCAATCGGCAAGAGACTGCGTCCAGGTGGCGTCGTCCCCGATAATCTACGCTCCGCCGTTTCAAAAACCTGCCGCTATGAGCCTGACATCAATCCGACCTATGCCGATCTGGCTGATCACTATGGGATAGCTGTTGTTCCGGCACGGGTACGTAAACCAAAGGACAAAGCCAAAGCTGAAGTCGGTGTTCAGATCGTCCAGCGCTTCATTCTCGCAGGATTGCGCAAACGAACTTTCTTTAGTCTGGCGGAAGCAAACGCCGCCATTTGCGAACGTCTTTTATTGCTTAATAACCGTCCTTTTAAAAAGCTGCCCGGCACCCGTGCCAGTCGCTTTGCGGAACTGGATCAGCCCGCCATGCTCCCCTTGCCGGACTGCCATTATCAGTTTGCCCACTTCAAGAAAGTCAGGCTGCACATCAATTACCATTTCGAGATTGAAGATCACTTCTACAGCGCCCCGCACCGTCTGGTGCGGGAACAGTTGGATGTCCGCTATACCGAGGCGACGGTCGAATGTTTCTACAAGGGCAACCGGGTGGCTTCCCATCCCAGATCATCGGTAAAAAATGGCTACACCACCACGCCGGAACATATGCCCCGATCGCATCGGGAGTATGCCGAGTGGACGCCACAGCGACTCATCTCCTGGGCTGCCGCTGCCGGAAAAGCCACAGCGCGGGTAGTGGAAACCATTCTCTCCCGGAAAATATTCCCGGAACACGCCTTCAATTCCTGCCTGGGCATAATCTCGCTCGGGAAACGCTACGGCAATGAACGCCTGGAAGCGGCCTGTGAACGGGCGCTCGCCATCAAGGGAGTTCATTACAAAAGCATCAAGTCCATTCTTGAGCACAAGCTGGATCAGAAACCACTGCCACAACAGCTGGAACTACTTTCCGTTACTCATGACAACATCAGGGGTGCGGATTATTACAACGACGAAAGGACACATCATGCTGACACAACCGACCATCGAGAAATTGAACACCATGAAACTGACGGCCATGGCCAGAGCGTTTCACACCCAGATGCAGTGCCCGGACATAGCACAGCTTTCCTTTGAGGAACGCTTTGGTCTGATCGTGGATTACCAGATGACTGATCTGGAAAACCGCCGTATGCAGAACCGGCTGAAGGCCGCTAAACTCAGGCTGTCCGCCTCAATCGAGGATCTTGACTTCAGGGGAGACAGAAATCTGGATCGATCCACAATAATGTCGCTGGCGCAAAATCAGTGGGTGCAGAACCATCACAACATTCTCGTCACCGGACCAACCGGCGCCGGCAAGAGCTATCTCGCCTGTGCCCTGGCACAGAAGGCCTGCCGGGATGGTCACACGGTTGTCTACCAGAGAGTGCCGCGTCTGCTGCAGGATATCTCGGTGGCACGCCATGATGGACGCTACCACAAACTCATGAATCAGGTCGTCAAGTGCGAAGTCCTCGTGCTTGACGACCTGTTGATCTCGCCGCTGTCACGGAACGAGCAAAAAGAGCTCCTGGAAATTGTTGAAGACCGTTATGACAGAAAGGCTACAATCGTCACCAGTCAACTCGCCGTGAAATCGTGGCACGCCGCCATGCAGGACCCAACCCTGGCGGATGCTATTCTCGACCGACTGGTGCATAACGGCTACAAGATCGAACTACAGGGGGATACCATGAGAAGGAAAAGAACAACGCTTGACCGAAAAACCAAAACCGTGACAGACTGACAACCTACACCTCGCGACCTCACAACCAATCGGTCGCAATCAGCGGTTCGTCGGTCGGCTTCACGCCGGAACGGCGGTCGCCGTCACCACGGAACATCGATCGGCTTCGACGGAATACCCACTCAATAATCTGCCGATTCACCAGTTCCTCGCTGAGGGCGTAATAGTCGAAGAAAAACGCAGGGGCTATGCTTGCGAAAGCAACCGTCTTGCTGTCAATCAGCGAGAATGCGCCTAAG
>JANYBN010000211.1 GCA_025360785.1 Geobacter sp. | reverse complement strand
CACCATGAGTAGAATCTCCCTCAATTCGCTTCCCGGCATTGTCCTGTCCTCCAAACGCATAGCGATTGATAATACATTGAAAACTCGTTTTATGCCATTAAATAAAGGAAAAATTGAGATTACTGATAGCGGTTTCGATACCATTTTGGCCAAAACCATGTATTTTCACTCATCAGTCGGATCGTCCTTTTTGTTTTTAACTTCATTGGGATAAACCTTGTCGTAAATGAAGCGCAATACAGGATCGTTTTCTAATTCTTGTGGAAATCTTTTTTTTGCGATTTTCAATATGCGCTTGATTTCTTTCTTGGCTGAATCCGGCGTAAGGTTTTTATCCACTGCCAGATTTACTGCTGGAGAATAGTGAAACTCCCCATCAGGGCAGTCCGGTGTGGGTTTACTTGTAACAACGAGTGAAGCCTTCAGAAGTGCTACAGCGGCTCGCGCGTAGCTAGTCGTCAATGCTGGCAGTTTCCCGGTCCATTCAAGCCGCCTCTCCGGTGCTGTAGAAAAGTCAAATGCTGCCAACTGTTCCAAAAGTTCAGCAAAACTGGCTTTCTCTGAAACAGGATTCAATCCAGATGTCACGGATTTCCCCAATGTGGTGATAGTCTCGGCATTATCAGATATTATCGGATCTTGCTTATGTTTCAGCGATTTCCGGATTTTTATTGGAAGATGGACCAGCGATAAAAATTCGACGTCCCTTGAGTTTTTAACAGCCTCGAAAATTGTATTCTCGAGTTCCCGAATATTGCCGGGCCAACTGTAGCTCAACAGGGCATCCATTGCATCGCGATCAATATCATGCTGCATGGCATTGGGAATTAAATCCTCTGCTTTGCGCATGAATATTTCTGTAAGCAGTGGGATATCATTTTTTCGTTCCCGTAATGAAGGCAGTTCGATAGTACCACCTTCAGTCAGGCGGTAATAAAGGTCCTCTCGGAACCTGTCCTTATTTTTAATGTCCACGTTGGTTGCGGAAAGAAAACGTACATTGACATTTTTCTCATTATTGGAACCTACTGCGACTACCACTTTTTCTGCGATTGCCCGTAGCAACCCAGCCTGTACTTTCTCAGGCATATTACCGATTTCATCCAGGAAAAGATCGCCACCATTCGCATCGTCGATTTTACCAACTTTATTTTCTACTGCACCCGTGAACGCACCTTTAACATGACCAAACAATTCACTATCATAGAGTTCCGAGCTCAGGGCACCGCAATTTACTTTCACAAAAGGTTTTTTATCACAGTCATGTGTCTGATTGAACAGATAGCGAGCGAGCAGTTCCTTACCCGTACCCGTTTCACCGAGAATCATAATGCTCTTACTGCTTGCAGCAGCATTGCGAGAGTCTCGTAGTGCCTTGAGCAATGAAATAGAGTTACCGATAATCGTTCCACTATAATCGGGTATCAGTCCATGTCGGTTTAAGTAATTCTGTAAAAGTGCCGGACTATTGGAGTTCCCACGTGGCAGGAATGCCAATGCTCCCATCTGGCTATAGTGCCGTTTCACTTCCTCACGCGGCATGCTCGACAAGATAACCACGGGCAAGTCCGGGAATTGCTCATGCATGGCTTTGAGAACTTGAAGGCCAAAGTAATGGCTCGGCTGGTCGTCCCCGTCACGACCTTCGGGCATGCCTTTGCCTCTCTTGGTTTCGCTCTTTTCTGTTACAGCCCCTGTGTAGAAAGAAAGATCCAGCAGCACCATCGATATGGGAACGGAAGTGTCAGCAGGTTGCCAGTGCCGTAGAACAAATGATAACGTGCCGTCAAGGTCGTTTTCCACCGTATCGCCGCGTTTTGTGGCCACTGGCGTTTGCCCGCGGCAAAACACCGCCTGGGCAACAGGGCCCTTGATTATCTGCCTCTTGCTCGCGAGTGGTTCGTCACAAGTTACGTCTTCAAGAAGAAGCTGTCCACATAGGCTCGCCCGTTCCTCATTGCGACCTTCGTTGTGGACACGCCCGAACAGATCGTCGATTACTATCACGCGTGGTAAATGTATCGTAAGTCTGTTTGCAATTTGAATATCCGACTCTCTTTCCAGTAGAGGCTTCATATCAATGATATCTCGTCTGAGTGTGAAAGCATCCCGCCCTGCGGAGCTTATCGCGAAGGCTCAATAATATCTCAAAATCGTCATTTATAATGAGTATAGGCTGTCTTCCGGAGGCTCTTCCATTTTCTCTCCATTAAACAATACCCGAAGTAAAACCTGACCATTTCATATTATTGGAACCAGGCAAATTATCCCCCAGTGGGCAGAATTTTATTTCAGATAATCAAAAATGCTGATTAATAGCAGCTCCAAGCAAAATGGGGCCGATTGCCCCTATTCCTTTAACCGACTGTTGCTTTGGGAAAATCAAATTCCAGTATTATACAATTTCAATCCGGCTCGGAAATCGGTTGATGGCTTTAGAAGCAACCTCACAGGTTGACCTGAATGCTGTAAATTTTTCTCGATACTGACGCAAATGCAAAGCAGACTGTGTGTTCGGACAGGTGGTCAGCAACTGAATTAGCCGAGAATAAGCAGCGTCAGCTAAAGCCAATGCATTATTTGCCTCTTCAAGCAAATCCTGTACCCGACAGCGTGCGAGCCACAGATAATGTACAAGATCAGGCAACCAATTCATTGTTTCCGGCGCACAGCGGTTCAACGGTGCTCGCTCAAACAATTTCCTGGGACTCATCTCCGTCTCGAATGTTGCGACAAGTTGAATCGCTTCAATCGATCGTTTCGGCCATTGCGGCAAGACATACTGAACAAAGCGACGTTCCAAGATGGAATCCTCAATACGATCGTCAAGAATATTCAGGAAGCTACCCAAATCAACCAAAAATCGGTTCATTAGCCAATCATGATTCAGTGAGACACACTTTTCCTGCCAAGATGCGCTTATCAATTAGCCTCCAACGTGTCAGCCAGTGTGAGATAAACCATCGCTACCTTGCCTGATTGGCCAATAGCCATATTAGCGATGACAATCGTTTCGACCAACCAATTCACGCTGCCTGGACTAATCAAGGTATGCCTTCAGTGGTACCTCTTGAAACAACACCAGTTCCTCTGCTCCAAGGTTTTTGAGATAGGAGACAACATAATTTCGAATTGCTCCGCGG
>JANYBN010000201.1 GCA_025360785.1 Geobacter sp. | reverse complement strand
GCTTTCGGTATACAGGAACGGTAATGTTGAAGTCGTCGCAGTGGACGGCAATGGCAGTGGCGGTGAGCTGATGCGTTCGGTGCTTTATTTTAACGAGGAAAACGAGATCTATGCCGGGCAGGAGGCTATTCATCAGTATGTCAGTGATGGGGCTGCCGGTCGCTTTATGCAGTCGATCAAAACCTTTCTGCCGAACACCAGTTTTGACAGCACCGAGATATTCGGCAAGCGCTACACAATCGATGACCTGGTGGCGATCATCCTCATGAAGATCAAGGCACGTGGAGAGGCGCATGTCGGCTGTCCGGTGGAGAACGTGGTGCTGGGGCGACCGGTGGTGTTTTCGACGGATGCCGCCAAGGACGCCGTGGCCCAGCAGCGCCTCGAAAAGGCCGCCCGCAAGGCAGGCTTCAGGAACATCTGGTTCCAGTATGAGCCGGTGGCAGCGGCGCTGACATTTGAAGAGACGCTGCAGACCGGGGAGGAAAGGATCGTGTTTATCGGCGATTTCGGCGGCGGCACCTCGGATTTCTCGGTTATCCGCGTCAAGGGGGGCGCTTTTGCCCGCTCCGACCGGCGCAGTGACGTGCTCGCGCTTGGTGGTGTCTATGTGGCCGGGGACAAGTTCGATTCGCAGATCATGTGGGATAAGGTGGCGCACCATTTCGGTCGTTATGCGCGTTACAAAACCATGGGGAAGGATGTGTGGAACAGCATCCCCAAAAGCATTATCTACACCCTCTGTCAGTGGCACCGTATCCCGCTGTTGCGGGCGCGCAAAACCAGAGAGCTTATCCGGGTGATCAAAGGCACTACCGATGACCGCCGGGCCATCGATCATCTGGAGAATATCATCAACGACAATTATGGTTTTTTCCTGTTTCAGGCCATTGAAAAGGCCAAGTGTGAACTTTCCGGTCGGGATTTGACCCTGATACGCTTCACGGAGCGCAATCTATGCATCAACGAGGAGATCGGCAAGGGTGAGTTCGAGACGCTCAACGCGGGTAACTTCGAGCAGATTGCGACCTGCATCGATGAGGTTGTCTCACGGTCAGGACTCGCGCCGGCACAGATAGATACGGTGTTTCTGACCGGCGGCACCTCACGGATCCCGCATATCCAGGCCCTGTTTGCCGAGCGATTCGGCAGGAATAAACTGGAAAACAGGGACGCCTTCACCAGCGTGGTTCATGGGCTGGGTTCCAGCGTTCCGCTGTTTATGTGATCTAGATAATTACAGCCTTTTATCTGTTGCGGTACACGTTTATTTGCTACACTTCTTAAAACTTTTCATTTACGGTGCCGGTATGAAACTAGGTATTCAAAAAAAATATGCCCTGACCTTAAGCATCTTTCTGCTGGTCGTCTTTTCTTTAAGTTGCTGGGGGATTGTTACCTTTGCTTCGGCGCTCACCCGCGAGAACATCGAGAAGCAGCAGTATGCGATGACCGAGATTATTGCGCGCAGCATCGATGATAAGCTTGGTACCTGGCTTGCTGCAATTGCCGATATCGGCCTTACCGTTCCTGATGATATTTTTCACGATCAGGCGAAAGCGCAGCAATTCCTTGATGAGAGAAGCGGCATCCGCAGTATGTTCAACAACGGAATCATGCTGTTGGATAAGAACCTTGAACTCGTAGCAGAAAATCCCTACATCTCCGGCAGAAGGGGTAAAAAGGCCGCAGAGCTGGAATCGTTCCTGAGAAGTGTCGAAAAAAACGGTCTACCGGATATTTCCAATCCCTATCCGAATCCAAATTCCAACGCCCCTTCCATCCTCATGGCCGTGGCGATCAATGACAATCACGATAATCTTCTTGGTTTTCTGGCGGGAAGCATTAATCTGACCAGTGATTATTTTATTGAAGAGATAATGGGGTTCAAAATAGGTAAGAAGGGGTATCTATATCTGCTCAGTAACGAGCGCATGATGATTCTCCATCCTGACAAGAGCAGGGTCATGAAGCAGGCTGCGCCTCCGGGCAGCAACAAACTGCTGGACGAAGCTCTGCTTGGATTCGAGGGAAGCGGGGAAACCGTTAATTCCCGTGGCATCAAACAGTTGGCGTCATTCAAGCGCCTCAGAACTGTTGACTGGATACTTGGCTGCGTATTTCCACGGGATGAGGCCTACGCGCCGGTTTACCGCCTCCGCTCATACCTGATCACCGCTTCAGTCGTTATTATCGTTTTTTCCATAGCTCTTATCTGGATCCTCACAACCAGGATAACCTTCAATCTCAAGAACCTTACCATGCAGGTGTCACTGATTGGCGAGAGCACTCCGGATTCCTACAAGATCATCATAGACGGTGCCGACGAAGTCGGATTGCTGGCCGATACATTCAACGGCCTTCTGACAAAACTGGCTGGTAAGGAGAACGACCTTGTCAGTCAGCGGGATCTTCTGAAACTAAAGACCATTGAATTGGAAAAAGCACTGGAAAAGGTCAAACTGCTTTCCGGGATCATTCCTATCTGCGCCTGGTGTAAAAAGATCCGTAACGACAGCGGTTACTGGGATCAGTTGGAAAATTACATCTGTGAACATTCAGATGCCGATTTCAGTCATGGCGTTTGTCCCGAATGTTACGAAAAGCAAAAGAAGGAGATCGAAGAGATGGAAAATGACACCGATTAGTACAATCCCGCAGCTTACCCGTTTATCTGGCAGTCCATGATCCGCCTGTCATAAATCCCTTCAAAACCCCTCCAGAATACCCTCCGCAGCCCTTATTCCGCTGGCCCACGCCCCGGTTATGCCGCGTGATGTGCCGGCGCCGTCCCCGACCATGTATGTGTTTGTGCTCACCCTGAAATGGCTGTCGAGAAAGGCCGGTTTGTTGGCGTACATCTTGATCTCCGGATAATACATGATGGTGCTGGGGTGGAGGATGCCGGGAACGATGGTGTCGAGTTTCTTCAGGGCCGCCCAGAGATGGCGCATGATTTTTGCCGGCACGGCCAACCCCAGGTCGCCGGCCGTGACCGGGCAGCTGGGGGGGAACTTGTAGAGGTCTTCATTGAAGGTGTCGGCGGTGGAGCGTTTACCCATGCGAAAATCCCCCACCCGCTGCATAAGAGGCTTGCCGCCGCCGATTTCATTAGCCAGAGTGGCGAGAAAAATTCCCATCTGCTGGCCGCTCCGGACCGGATTCTTCAGGCCGATTGTTTTGAGCAGGGCAAAATTAACCAGATTGTTCCCCGCCTGCTGTTCGGATAGAGCATGGCCGTTGATCAGGCTAAAACCCTGGTAACGTTCGAGCACAACCCGCGCATGCCCCGAATTGGTACAGAAGGTGCGCACTCCGTCGGGAAAGAGGAATTTGGGGTCGTAATAGTCGTTGACGATAGGGTAGTTGTCCAGAGTGGTTTCTATGCGGATGCCGATATCCACCACATTGTCGATGTAGGCGATCCCCATCCGCTCCATAACCTGCTGGAGGAAGCTGAACCCCTTTCGCCCGGGGGCGACGATCACCTTCCGGCCGCGTATCGTTTCCTTACCGGCAATGACAACACCCGTTCCTGAAATGTCGTCGAAAACGTCGGTCACTTCCCGTTCCAGCTGAAAGCAAACCCCGCGGCGTGTGAGCTCTTCCAGGAGGCGTTGGATCAGAACTCTGCTGCGGTCGGTGCCGACATGGGCCTGACGGACGTCAAACAGGGTGGTGCCGAGCCGTTCCGCCCGTCGTTGGTAAACCTCCAGATTCTGCTTCTCCTTGATGGCCGGCTGCAGCCATTTTTCCACCAGGGGTAGGAGCCGCTCCGCTTCTTCATTTGTCCAGTTTTCAACGGCAAAACCGATAGGGTAGGTGTAGTTCTGTTTACAGTCATTCAGCAGACCACCGGAGCAGATCTTCTCCTGGTCGATCATCAAGATGGAGAGGGAAGGGGAATGCTCGGCGAGATGAAAGGCGGCGCCGAGTCCGGCAGGGCCGGTGCCTATGATGATGACATCATACTCAGGAGAGGACATGGGAGACTCCATGAAATATCATTGCTGCTTTTTTTCGACCTTGAGCAGGTTGTCGAGAACCTCTGCGATATTGGTGATGCCGTACGGTTTGTTGACTGCGGCGATGAAACCATAACTCCTGAATTCTGACATGATCGGGTCGTTGGAGTAGCCGCTGGAGACGATCAGCTGTGCCATCGGGTCGGTATCGAGTATAGCCCGTGCCGTTTCATGACCACCCATGCCCCCCGGAACGGTCAAGTCCAGTATCACTGCCGAGAAGGGCGCTCCTGACCCAAATGCATTCTTGTAGAGCGCCACGGCCTCTTCTCCGTTTTTGCAGGTCGTCACCCGGTAGCCCAACTCATCCAGCATGACTTCGGCAAGCTCCCTGATCATCTCCTCATCATCCATAACCAGCAGCGAGGCGCTTGCTCCTGTGGCGTTACCGGCATGAGGTCCCGCCGGGTAAGGTGCTTCACCTGACGATGATGATTTTATGCTCGCCGGCAGTAAAATAGTGAAGGCTGTTCCCTTTCCGACGGTAGAGCTAACGCTGATGTGGCCCCTGTGCTTGCTGATGATCGACTGTACCGAGGCCAGCCCAAGCCCGTTTCCGCTCGACTTTGTGGTGAAGTAGGGGTCAAAAATGTTTGCCAGGTTTTCTGCCGGAATGCCGCACCCTTCATCAGCAAAGACGAACCTGACATATTCCCCGGCAGGAATCCCATGCGGATTGCTATTATCGTTTAAGGAGGCGTTGGTTGCCTGGATAGAGATGGTGCCGCCACCAGGCATTGCCTGGACGGCATTGATAATCAGGTTGTTGAAAGCCTGACTGATCTGGCCGGCATCGGCCTCAATATTGCTCAGCCCTTCTGCAATTTCGATGCGGCTTTGCGCATTGGATCCGCGCAGCACCAGCGACATTGACTCCTCGATGAGCTGCCGTGGCGCAACAGAACTGGTGACAGGCTGCCCACCCTTGGCAAATGTCAACAATTGGTGCGCCAGTTCAGCCGCCCTCTTTGCCGCCTTTTCCGCCTGGATCAGGGGCGCTTCAGCCTTGTGATCCGGTCCGATAAACATGCCGGCAAATGAAATGTTTCCCAGGATGGCGGTCAGGATATTGTTGAAGTCATGGGCGATACCTCCGGCCAGCACCCCGATGGATTCCAGCTTCTGCTTCTTTATCAGCTCTTCCTGCTGATTCTCCCGTTCGGTGATATCTGTGAATATGACCAGAGTACGATTCATAGACATCTGAGTGTTGATAATCACGCGCCGAACCGAGCCGTCCCTGCAGGTGACTTTGACATCACGGGGCGGGACCGGTGTCCCGTTTGTATGGTATTCAGAAATATCGGCATTCCACTGTGATACAACATCACGGCGATAGTCCGTTTCCGGGTAGGCCTTAAAATACCATTCCTCAACCGTAGGGGTGTCAGCCAGCACGTATCCGAACTTTTCGACAAAATTATGGTTAATGTACTTGATGGCGCCTTTGTTATCAGCCCACGCCACACCAACCGGCATCAGCTCCAACAGCGAGCGCAGTTCCTCTTCGCTGGCAGCTATTTGGCGACCGGATTCACTCAGGCGGAAGATATAGCGACCAATCAGGTAGTAGAGCAGTGCAGCGGTGATGGCTATGAACATCAATCCCTTGTAAGTGGCAATTTTGGTGATGATGTCCGGGTCGCGCACCAGCAGCCCCAGTGCGGAATCTGACAGGTAGATCCACAGGCCGCCGAACAGGGAATAGATGGCAACAATCTTGACGACGATGAGGTTGTCTTCCCAAGTGAGATGGAATGTCATAGCGCCTCCGACAGCGATGTATAACTCATCAATGCATTTACTGGAGTGATTTTACACTAAAAGGCAAAAATATCTTAGTAATTGATGGCCCCTGAGATTAAGATGTGTGCCTTACTCGCAGGACTTGCTTGTTCTCCTGATGCGGCCGCCGGTATTTTAATACGATAAAGACAAGAAGGGAATTAAAATGAAAATTGCGATAGTAGGTTCAGGTGCTCTCGGGCTGTACTACGGAGCCCTACTTCAGAGAGGTGGGCATGAGGTCCATTTCCTTCTGCGGAGAGACTATGACGCCATCATGAAGAACGGCTTGACGGTTCACTCCATCAACGGTGATTTCTATCTGCCTTCGGTCTCAGGCCACAAGGCCCCGGATACAATCGGCCCGGTGGAACTGGTAATTGTCGGACTTAAAACATTTGCCAACAACAGTCTGGGTGATCTGATAAAACCGTTGCTTGCGCCAGAGACACAAATTCTTACGTTGCAGAACGGACTTGGCAATGAGGAACTGCTGGCCGAGTTGTTCGGGGCTGAGCGGATCATCGGGGGCGTTGCCTTTCTCTGTTCAAACCGGGGCGAGCCCGGGCATGTTCACCATCTGGCTGCCGGCAGGATTGTCATTGGTGAATACCAGCGGCGCGCCAATGTGCGGCTGGAGCGGATCGCGTCCGATTTTACTTCCGCCGGGATAGACTGCAGGACAACCGTGGATCTTAAAAAAGCACGATGGGAGAAACTGGTCTGGAATATTCCTTTCAACGGGCTTTGTGCGCTCCTGCAGCAGTCGGTCGATCGACTCCTGAAAGTGCCGCATTGCCGGAAGCTCGTGCGGGATCTCATGATCGAAGTGATAACTGCCGCCAATAAGCAGAGCCTGAGTCAGGATATAGCTGAAAAGTTTGCCGATGGCATGCTCGAATTCAGTGACGGCATGGGAGAATACAAACCTTCCATGCAGATTGATCGCGAGGAGGGGAGAGAGCTGGAGATACAGGCCATATTCCGCGTGCCTCTGGAGTACGGAAGTCAGCAGGGTGTCGGCATGCCGCGTATTGAGATGCTTGCCGTGCTTCTTGAACAGTTGTGAAATAATCAGACTCCAATACTACACGAGGAAAATACAATATGAGAACCATATTGCAAAGAGTCACGAAGCAGAGTGCGACACAACTTGCCGCATATATTTCAACTCTATTCATTGTTTTGTTTTGGTACCAACACGTCAGTAATTACAAAGCCGACTACTGGATGGTGCGTGCCTTCGACGCCGATGAGTCCGGGGTGCTGGCTGACCTGATGCAGATGTGGCGACAAGGTTCATTCCAGCCGCTTAATTACATTTATGGCCCGCTTCAACACTACCTGGCCTTAATTCTACTTTATCTGATTTCATTATTCGGTATTGACACTACTGTGCCTGTAATGATGGCAGTCCTCCGTGGAATTAATATGGCAGCTGGTGCAGGTGTTTTGCTTATTATGTGCCGGATCACTCTTGTTAATGGCGTGGGGCTTATACCGGGTCTTGTTACCATAGCCCTTCTTGCTTTTTCTCCGGCATTCAGCTCGATGGCAGTTAATGCCAAACCCGAATTGCTGCAGCTGTTCTTTATCACGCTATCAATCTACCTGCTGTCCAAAGGAGGGACGTGGAATTTCTTGTGGGCCGGTGCTGCTGCCGGAGCGGCATTCAGCGCGAAATTCGGGGGAGTGTTGCTATTGCCGTTAGCGTTTATATCTATAATTCTCGAATGTAATTCTGAACCTGTCGGGCGTTGTCTGACAAAAATCATTCGACTGTCGTTAGTGTTCGCTATCGGAATTGCAATATCCCTGCTCCTGTTATTTCCCACCATAATTCATGATCTGAATGTTATTGCGGCCCGGCTCCAGTTTCAGACAGTGGTGAACAGCAAGGGGTTCCTGTTCTTTGCTTCAATTTCCCCGACAGCATGGTTCAAGCTGCTTGTTTCCAACGAAGTTTTCGGCCTGTGGGGAGTCCCGCTACTGCTTATCGGCATTGTTACTGTTTTTATTGCAACTGTGAACAAAAAGCGGAAGGTTTCACGAATCTACATTTTTTCCGCTGTATGGGCTGCAGGGTATATTGCCTATCTTGCAAGCTCAGTGTCGGTGATTGCATCCCGGTACCTGCTTCTGTCACTGCCATCGCTATGTATACTGTCCGGATGGGGTGTGGCTGTTATATCCGGTTACCTGACAAACCGACGTCTGTTCATGTTCAGGGCTCTGGTCGCTGCCAGTCTGCTGCCGGGAGCTTTGGCGACTATTGATGCTTTGTCGCTCCTGGATACGCGTGATAAATCCCCCAGGATACAAGCCGGCCGGAAGTTTATTGATATGATTCCCCATGATGAGGTCATAGCCAGCGACCTTTACACTTACGTCCCACCGATTTTCAAGAATCACGTTCACCGGAGCTATCTGGATGTCCAGACTGTTTTGACCGACAGACCAAAATGGATCGTCAGCAGCAGGGAAATATCCGACAGGTTCATGGACTCATCACGCGAGAATTCATTCACCGATGGTTCTGCTGCATGGCGCTCATATCACGAGGTCTACCGGGGGTTGCGGGATGGCTCAATATTGGGACTTGTTTCATATAAACTGGAAGCGGACTTCGGAGAGGTAAGGCTGTATCGGCAAGTTATAGATAAATAAATCAGGTTGGTGTCGGGGGAGGCTTCACACCGTTACCCGATTAGTGATTTTGAACCCCCGTCAGGACTAATCCGGACGGGGGTTCAAAATATACACGCCTCGCCTCACATTCACTCGCCTTCTTCAATCTCTTGGACAAAAATAAACAGACAAAATGATACAGTAGTGGTCAGAATGAACCAGTATCTGCTTTGTCATGCTTTGTCCTACGAATCTCCATCCTGTATTTAATCTATATAACTCAACATATTACAAAACAATGCCGCGTGAAATCAGTTTGGCACATACGTTGCCGTATACGCCAGGATTTATGCAGGTGTCAGCTTCGGCCGCCTGAACACCAATATACATGACGTACAAAAATATACAGATTGTGGAGGATTAGTATGGGTAAAGTTGATCTGTTCCCGGGTGTAAACCGACGGGATTTCATCAAAACATGCATGACCGTCTCAGCCATGCTCGGGCTGCCATTCGGCATGGTCAGCAAGGTAGCGGCGGCGGCACAAAAGAGCGACACACGGCCTGCGGTTATCTGGCTGCACTTTCAGGAGTGCACCGGCTGTTCAGAATCCCTGCTGCGCTCGTCGCATCCGACCATTGCCAATCTGATCCTCGACATGATTTCCCTCGACTACCATGAAACCCTCATGGCCGGTTCCGGGCATCAGGCCGAGAAGTCGCTGCATGATTCGATGACCGCCAACAAGGGCAAATATATCCTGGTGGTAGAAGGTGCGATCCCGACCAAGGACAACGGTATCTACTGCAAAGTGGGCGGCAAGACGGCGCTGGAATCGCTGCGCAAGGCGGCTGAAGGCGCTACCGCCATTATCTCCATCGGCACCTGCGCCAGTTACGGCGGCATCCAGTCAGTCGGCCCCAATCCTACCGGTGCGGTCGGGGTGCGTGATATCATCAAGGACAAGCCGATCATCAACATCCCCGGCTGTCCTCCCAACCCGTACAACTTCCTCTCGACCGTCCTCTATTATGTGACGTTCAACAAGCTGCCCGATCTGGACAACCTGGGACGACCAAAGTTTGCCTATGGCCGCAAGATCCACGAGCATTGCGAGCGCCGCGCCCATTTTGATGCCGGCCGCTTTGCCAAATCCTACGGCGACCCGACCCACGCCGAAGGGTACTGTCTCTATAAACTGGGCTGCAAAGGGCCGGCAACCTATGCCAACTGCTCGGTGGTCCGGTTCAACGACGGCGTGGCCTGGCCGGTCGGTATCGGCCACCCCTGCATCGGCTGCACCGAACCGGATCTGCTCTTTAAAACCGCCATTGCCGACAAGGTACAGATCCACGAGCCGACGCCGTTCGACAGCTATGCGCCGGTCGATTTGAAGGACAAGGGCAAAGGGCCGCATCCGTTGACCACCGGTGTTATCGGCCTTGCTGCCGGGGCTGCCATCGGGGTTGGCGCCATGATGGCGAAAAAACTCCCGGACGGGCCTGACAAGGGGGATGACCATGGCAAAACCGAGTAGACGCCAGTTTCTCAAGCTCATGGGGGCAACCGGCGCCGCTCTGCTGGTCGGCCGTGGCGCGCGAGGTACAGCAGGAGCCTCCGAAGGGCACCAGGTCAACAATGACACCATCGGCATGCTCTATGACGCCACCAAGTGTGTCGGCTGCAAGGCGTGCATGTCCGCCTGTAAAAGAGTGAACAGCGACTACGGCAGCCTGGCCTTCGAGAAGGCGAAGTTCGACAGTGACGGTCTCTGGGATGCGCCGCAGGATCTCTCCGGCAGCACCCGCACCCTGATCAAGCTCTTCAAGGAATCCGACAAGAAGTGGTCGTACGTCAAGTACTCCTGCATGCACTGCCAGAAGCCATCGTGCGTGTCGGTCTGCCCGGTCAGCGCCATGACCCGCGATCCTCTCACCGGCACCGTGGACTACAACAAGAATACCTGCATCGGCTGCCGCTACTGCCAGGTAGCCTGTGCCTTCAACATCCCCAAGTTCCAGTGGGACAAGGCTATTCCGCAGATCGTCAAATGCGACCTGTGCAAGAATACCAATCTGGTCAAGAAAGGGATCACCGCCTGTGCCGAAACCTGTCCGACCGGGGCGATCATGTTCGGCAAGCGCAAAGAGTTGCTGGCGGAAGCGAAAACACGTCTCAAGAACGATCCGGACAGGTATATGGATCACATCTATGGTGAAAAAGAGGTGGGTGGCACCAATCACCTCTATCTGGCCGCAATGCCCTTCAATAAACTGGGGTTGCCGGTGCTTAAGGATGAAGCTCCGGCCGAGTTTTCAGAAAAGATCCAGCACACCATTTATAAGGGATTTATCGCGCCGGTGGCGCTCTACGGCACCCTCTGCTTTGTTGCGATCAAGAACATGAAAAAGGAGCAAGCGGCAGAAGGCAAGGATCACAAGGAGGGGCATAAATGAGTCACGACGAGTTTCAAAAACATAATGCGAAAATCCTGACGCCGTCATTCGTAGTTCTGCTGACCCTGACCGTGATCGGTTTTGCGCTGATTGCCGTGCGTTTTATCTGGGGGCTCGGCGCCGTGTCAAACATGAGCGACGGTTATCCGTGGGGCATCTGGATTACCTACGATGTCGCGGTCGGAACGGCCATCGCCTGCGGCGGTTATGCCATGGCGATCCTGATCTATATCCGCAACAAGATGCATTATCACCCGATGATCCGCTCGGCTATTCTGACCAGCGTCTTCGGCTATGGTCTGGCCGGTTTCTCGGTCATGGTCGATGTCGGACGCCCCTGGAATTCCTACAACTTCTTCATCCCTTCCAAATGGCAGGCCAATTCGGCCATGTTCGAAGTAGCGCTCTGCGTCATGGCCTATACGAACGTGCTGCTGCTGGAATTCCTCCCGGCGGTTCTGGTGACGCTGGAAAAAACTGAATGGCGGACGCTCCAGCGCTTCATGGATATGTTGCACCAGCGCACCGGCATCAAGCGTCCGGAGCGGATGGATGAGCGGCTCGATTCGGTTAAGGAACTGGCGGCATGGCTGAAACCGCGCCTGGACAAGGTGCTGATCTTCGTCATCGTGCTCGGCATTACGCTCCCGACCATGCACCAGTCATCGCTCGGCTCTTTGCTGCTGATCGCATCAACCAAGCTGCACCCGCTTTGGCATACCGGCTTCCTGCCGCTCCTGTTTCTGATCAACTGCATGTATATCGGTTATTCGATTGCGATTCTGGAATCGGTCATTTCCAGCTATGCCTTCAAACGTCCTTTCGAGACGAGAGAATTGTCCGGTGTGGCCAACATCATCCCGTGGCTGACGGTCATCTGGCTGTCGGTGGTTATCGGCGATCTGGCCTGGCGCGGGCAGCTGGCTGCGGCGCTGTCGTTTGATTTCTATTCCTGCTTTTTTCTGCTTGATTTCAGTCTGGTCGCTGTTGGCTCGCTGCTGCTGTTCAGCGGTCGCAAGCGTCAATCGGTTCGCTGGTTGTTCATCTCGGCGGCGCTGATTGTCCTCGGCGGAGCGCTGTACCGTTTTAATGTCTACCTGATCGGCTTCAACCCCGGCAAGGGGTGGCACTACTTCCCGGCACTGGCCGAACTGCTGATCACGGTCGGCATCGTCGCCTTCGAGATTCTCGGCTATCAGGTGCTGGTCAAGATCCTGCCGGTGCTGCCGAAACTGCATACCAGGGAGCAGCTTGATGTCAGGCAAGGGCTGGCGGAGAAGGCGTAACACCTTCCACCCTCCCAACCTCCCCTCGCTGGGTGGAGGGGCTTTTAGCTCCCTCCCCAGGAGGGGGAGGGTTGGGGAGAGGGAGCGTTCAAAACTTATAACATAATCCATGGAGGTTACATAATGGCTCGTATAACCCTTGACCCGGTCACCCGTATCGAAGGTCACCTGAGAATTGATGTGGAAGTAAACGGCGGCGCCGTCACCAATGCCTGGTCGTCAGCCCAGATGTGGCGCGGCATTGAGACCATCTTGCAGGGGCGTCCTCCTGAAGATGCCTGGATTTATGCCCAGCGTTTCTGCGGCGTCTGCACCACGGTACATGCGATCTCATCGATCCGTTCGGTGGAAAATGCGCTGAGCGTCGAAGTACCGCTCAACGCCCAGTATATCCGCAACATGATCATGGCCCAGCATTCGGTGCAGGATCATATCGTCCATTTTTATCATCTCTCCGCGCTTGATTGGGTTGATGTCGTCTCGGCGCTGAAAGCCGACCCGAAGAAAACCGCCCAGCTGGCGCAGAGTATTTCCGACTGGTCCGGCAACAGCGAAACCGAGTTCAGGGCGGTACAGGCCAAACTGAAATCGTTCGTCGAGACCGGTCGCCTCGGCATCTTCTCGTCAGGTTACTGGGGACATTCGGCCATGAAACTGCCGCCGGAAGCCAATCTGATGGCGGTGGCCCATTATCTGAAGGCGCTCGATTATCAGCGCAAGGCGGCTCAGGTCGGCGCCATCCTTGGCGGCAAAAACCCGCACATCCAGAACCTCTGCGTCGGCGGCGTCGCCACCGCCGTCAACATGGAAAACCTCTCAACCATCAACATGGAGCGGATTTCCGCCCTGCGTGCCCTGATGGAAGAGACCCGCGACTTCGTCCAGAAAGTCTATTATCCGGACATGCTGGCCATCGCTTCCGCCTACAAGGAATGGTTCAAGTACGGCAAAGGGGTCACCAATTATCTGGCCGTGCCGGAAATGCCGGAAGACACCAAAAACACCAAATTTGCCCTGCCTGGAGCGATCATCAGCAACGGCGACCTCAAGGGTGCCCGTATCATCACCAACCATCAGGACAAGGGACTGATTAACGGCATCACGGAAAACGTGGCGCATGCCTGGTACGAGGGGAGCGGCAGTCATCACCCCTGGGAAGGCGAAACCAAGCCGCATTACACCGATTTTGAGGACAACGGCAAATATTCCTGGTGCAAGGCTCCCCGCTTTGAAGGCAACGCGGTACAAGTCGGGCCACCGGCCCAGCTGTTTGCCGCCTATGTCGGCGGCAACCAGAAGGTCAAAAAACTGGTCGATGACAGCTGCGCCAAAATCGGCGTCGGAGTGGGCGATCTGCACTCCACCATGGGACGGCTTGGCGCCCGCGCCATTCGCGCTCATTTGATGGCCGATTTGTCGCTGGAGTATCTGGATAAATTTGTCGAGAACGTCGGCAAGGGGGATAAAACCTACGCCAACCACACCGAAGTGCCCAAGGGTGAATATCGCGGAGTCGGCTTCCATGAAGCGCCGCGCGGCATGCTGTCCCACTGGATTGTGATCAAGGACCAGAAGATCAAGAACTACCAGGCGGTTGTTCCCTCGACCTGGAACGCCTCACCGCGTGATGAAAAGGGCGCTTTGGGGCCATACGAAGCATCGCTGGTCGGCAACCCGGTGGCAGACAGCGAAAAACCGCTGGAAGTATTGCGCACGATCCACTCATTTGACCCCTGCATAGCCTGCGCGGTGCATACGATCGACCCGGAAGGGAAAGAGATCACCAAAGTCAAGGTGATGTAATAGAAAAAGTCCCCTCTCCCTGAGGGAGAGGGTTAGGGTGAGGGTGAGGGGGAACTGCTGGATATATAGGCACATCCCCCCCCTCATCCGGCCTTTGGCCACCTTCTCCCTCAGGGAGAAGGGATTTTGAACGTTTAAAAAGGTTATAAAAAATGCAAACACTAATATTCGGCGCAGGCAACCTGCTCTGTTCAGACGAAGGTTTCGGCGTCCATTTCATCCAATACCTTGAGAAACACTATCGTTTTAACGATGATGTCGAGCTGTACGACGGCGGCACTCTGGGGATCATGGTTACCCATCTGCTTGAGGATGCCGACCGGGTATTTTTGATCGATGTGGTTGATGTTCCAGGTGAACCGGGGGATGTTTTTCGTTACGAGAAAGAGGAATTTCTGCTGGGCAAGCTGCCGATTAAAATGTCGCCGCACCAGATCGGTATTCAGGAGGTGTTGACCCTTTCCGAGCTGCGGGGCAGAACCCCGGATCAGGTTTCTCTGTTCGGCATTATCCCGCAGTCTTATGATGCCGGAGTCGAATTGTCGCCACTACTGGAGGTGAAGCTGGCCGGCCTGGCTGAACTGGTGGTGGCAGAATTGCGAGGATACGGCCATTTGATTGAAGCAATCGCCTGATAGCGAGTAAAAGCGGGTTGCATAAAAGCTCACTATTTGCTAGGTTCGTACACCATGACCATCGGCTCAAGACGCATATTTGCCCTGCTGCTCCTCTTCGTCACCTTCACCGGCCTCATGATGTCGTTCGGAGAAGCTGTCCTGTGCGGCGGCGAAATGCCGGGCGCACACGCTTCGGCATCTGTCTCCGCAGGGCATGATACGGCACAAATTCATGACAGCGGTTGCCCCTACCCCCCTACTTCAAAAGATTCAGCAGACGATCATTTCTGCAGCGGCGACTGCGGCTGCCCCTGCCAGGCGCCGCTGACCTCTGCGATGGTTGTCGTCAGCTATTCACCCCACTCTGCCACTCTGTACCATGCCGAATTAACCCGACACACCCCTGAAGTATATCTTTCTCTCTTCGTTCCACCCGACTCAACAGCCGTCTAATAAATCTGTCTCCCACAATAATTCAATAGTAACGCCATTCCTGGGGTCTGCGTCTTAACTCGCGTGCCGTAATCTACTCATCTATCCGGAGGTTTACCCGTGACACGTATTAAAATCGTGCGCGGAACCATTCCGGCCCTGTTGCTGTCGGCATTTTTCTGCCTGCCGGCACTGGCCGTAACCGTTCCCCGCAGTATCAATGAACTAACCACCCTGGCGCTGAAACAGAGCGCCGAGCTGGCCGCCATGGAAAAGGAAGTGGACGCAAAACAGTCGCTGGCTGTTCAGGCTGGTACTCTTGCCAATCCGACTCTGGAACTTCAAGGTTCAACCGGCAGTCTGACCGGCAGTCCTGAAGACCGCTCGTTATCAATCGGTATCAATCAGGAACTGGCCCTGAACGATAAACGGAGTCTGCGCCGTGAAGTCGGGCAGCGCGAAGCCGAGACCTTGCAGCGGCAGCGTGAGAATGCCGCAAGGTTGCTGAAGGACGAAGTTGCCACCTTGGCTCTTGATTTCTTGCTGGCTGCAAAGCGGCATGAGCTTGCGGCTGATCTGGTCAAACTTAACCGCGAGCTGGTCATGGTTGCCGGTGAACGTTTCAAGGCCGGAGATATCCCGGAGCTGGATCTAAATTTTGTCAAGGTTGAACTGGCCAGGGCTGAAAGCCGTTTACTGGAAATTGAGCGTGAGCAAATCCCGCTGCTTATCAAAATCGTCGCTCTGACCGGCCTGAAGGAAGACGAGATCATTCTGGCCGATAAGCCGTATGCCGGCATCCCGGTGCCACCCAAAACGGATGTGATAACACTGGCTCTTGTCACGCGTCCTGACCTTCTGGCACTGATCAGTGAGCGTGACAAGGCCGCAACGGAAAGTCGCCTGGCTGCTGCCGAAGCGCTGCCCAATCTCACCGCAGGACTCTTTGTGCAATGGCAGCGCGGCACCACCGAGCTGAGCGGCTTGTCGGCCATCAACAGCGACACCCAACTGGGGCTGCGGCTATCGATGCCGATTCCGGTGTTTGACGGTAACAAGGGTGGCCGAGCCGCTGCCAGGGCTCGTCAGGAATCTGCCGATGCACGCCTGGTGGCTCTGGAACGTACCATTGCCGCCGAGGTTGAAACCGCAGCCTCGCGCCTGTCGTCGTCGGAGCGCATCCTTACTCTGCTGGAGCGGGATATCATCCTGCAACTGACCGAAAACCTGAAACTGACCCGGGAAGCGTACCGCCTCGGTGAAGTGGGCATTCTCTCGGTGATCGAAGAACAGAAGAAATTCTTTGAAGTAAACGATGGCTATCTGGCAGCTCTTCATGAGCGAAACCTGGCTTATTCGAAGCTTGAAACAGCAGTTGCCACAAATTTTAACGGAGGTGGGCAGTGAAGAAAAAGGTACTTATCATCGGACTTATCCTGGCTGTCGTTCTGGGTGGCGGCTTCTACTATTGTTCCAACCACCTTGCCGGTAAAAACACTGAAAATGCGGCAGAGAAACCGGCGCAAAAGGGCACCGACAAGGCGGAGGACAAGGAAAAGGGCAAAGAAGAAGAACTGAAGTCAGTCACCATGACGCCGGAGAAGCAGAAACAAAATGGCATTGTCGTGACCGCCGCCGCAAAGGAGCGTCTGGCCGGGTTTATCAGCGCCACCGGCAAGGTCGAGGTAAACGGCGACCGCATTGCCCATGTCTCGCCGCGCATTGCAGGTAAAATAGCCTCCGTTAGCGCCTCGCTGGGGGATGGTGTTGCTTCCGGCAAGGTGCTGGCCATGCTGGATAGTGTGGAGCTGGGTGAAGCGATGAATCGCTACCGGCAGTCAAAAACGAAATTGGCTCTCGCCAAAAACAATCTTGAGCGGGTCAAGACGCTGGTGGAGAAGAAGATCGCTGCCCGCAAGGATATTCTCCAGGCCGAGACCGATTATCAGATGACTTTGACCGAGCTGCACACCGACGAAGAGCGACTGACCCTGTATGGGCTTGCTCCCGCCGAGTTCGACAAGGCTGACCACAAACGACAGCTCCTGCCGCTTCGCTCACCCATCGGCGGAGTCATCACCGAAAAACATGCCATCGTCGGCGAACTGGCCGATCCATCCAAGAGTCTCTACACGATAGCCGATCTCTCCTCGGTCTGGGTCATGGTCGATGTCAATGAGAAAGACCTGGCCAAGGTCCGCAAAGGGCAGGGCGCCATCGTCACGGTCAGCGCCTTCCCGGAGCTGCGTTTCCGTGGAAAAATCAACTACATTGCCGATGTCATGGATGAAACCACCCGCACCGTCAAGGCCCGTATCGAAGTGCCCAACAGCGGCCGCAAGCTGAAGCCGGAGATGTTTGCCACAGTCGAGCTGGCGCTGCCTGCGGATACACCGCCGGTGCTGGCGGTTCCCGAAGATGCCCTGCAGGAGTTGGACGGCAAAAAGGTGCTGTTCGTCACTGAAGACGGCACGGAGTTTGAACCGCGCGCCATCGAGATCGGCCGCGCTTCCGGCGGTAAAGTCGAAGTTGCTGGCGGTCTTAAAGAAGGGGAACGCTATGCCGTCAAAGGCGGATTCCTGCTGAAGTCGGAGCTGAAAAAAGGGGAACTTGGGGAGTAGGGGCGAATCTATTCGCCCTTGCCCGGATAACCACCCAAAATCAAAAGCGGGCGATCACAAGGATA
>JANYBN010000219.1 GCA_025360785.1 Geobacter sp. | reverse complement strand
ACCATCGACGCTTTTTCCGCCTAGACAACATGATTCTGTCGGTATCAGGTGATTTTGACCGGACTGCTCTGCTTAAAGAGTTGAATGCTGCATTTAAACCGGTAAAATACAGCAGCACTCTGGCTTTACCCGATGTACCGCAACCGAAACAAGAGTTCCAGGGGCAGGTACTCTACGGCAAAAAAGATGTCAACCAGTCGGTTATCCGCATGGGGCATCTTGGGCTGAACAAGGACACCACTGACATCTACGCCGTGCGCCTGCTGGACTACATCCTGGGGGGAAGTTTTACATCAAGGCTGACTATGGAGATTCGCACCAATCAGGGACTCGCATACAGCGTCGGCAGCCACTTCGACATCGGGCGCCGCTTTACCGGCAGCTTTATTGCCGAAACTGAGACGAAGGCCGAATCAACCGCAAAAGCGATCAACCTGATGAAAATGATTATTACCGGCATGACAAAAGAACCGGTCAGCGATACGGAGCTGAATGCCGCCCGGGAATACATAATCAACTCGTTCATGTTCGGCTTTACCAATCCTGCTTCAATTGTAAGCCAAAGAGCAAGGCTTGAATATTACGGTTACCCTGACGGTTATCTTGAACAGTACCGGGACAACATTGCCAAAGTAACCAAAGCGGATATCCTCGCTGCAGCAAGAAAATATTTACACCCGGACGCATTCAAGCTTGTTGTTATAGGCAATGCAGAGAAATTTGACATGCCGCTCTCTACATTTGGCAAAGTACGGGAACTTGACCTGAAACTGAATATTCCCAAGCCCTGACATTCATAATAATTTCACACCCTGATGAGGTAAATAAATATGGCGATTTTTGAATGGGACGACAGTATTGCGCTCGGCATTCCAGCTATTGATGAACAGCACAAGGCTCTCTTTGACTGGGTTAATACGCTCAATGAAGCGGTCAGGGACGGAGATGGTTCTGAAGCGGTCGGGGAGGTTATCTGGAAGCTGATTACCTACGTAACGGAACATTTCTGCGCAGAAGAACGGCTGATGATATCTTGCAACTATCCAGGTCTTGTGGCTCACCGCAATGAGCATGACCAGTTCGTTTCACGATTGCGTGAAATTCAGGTCAACTTTATAGACGGGCACGAAATGAGTAAGAAAATCCTGGATTTTATGGTGGACTGGCTGGTCTGTCATATAAAAGGCACGGATCAGGGCTACAGCCGGTTCATCCACGCAAAGGCGGAAAAGGGCTAATTCTTTGCGTCACCTTGCAACGTCCGCAGCAGCTCCAGTTGTCCTCCAATGCTCGCAGGGGCAACTTGTCCGGCGTGCCCGAGCAGCGGCGCTACAGCGGCCTCCGGCTCTATCCGGGGATAAGCCCGGTCACTCAGTTCGTGAATGAGCCGCATGGTGCGGAATGCGTCAAACCAGCCGTGGAAAGCCTCCTTCAATTTAGTACCACTGCGGTTGCTTCTCCTCATATTCTCCCAGGAATCCCGGAAACCGGCCTGCTCCAGATAATCATGCAGGATCGGTGAAATCAGGGCGGCACAATTCAACAGCATCGGCGCATCCGCATCGATATTTTCCTCTACTCTTGCCAGCCATTCTCCCACAATTGAAAAGACAACCGGCTGATAGAAAAGCAGGCGCTGCTCTCCTTCGGCCAGCATATCACCCACGGCACGACCGGTACCGAACGGAACCCGATTTGATGATCGGGGCGAAGGGTGCACGACCGTTCCGGACAATGGAACGACACCGGATGTTTTATGTACCTGCTGCAGAAAGTAAAAATCCTCGCCGGCCAGACGGCGGTTCATCCCGCCGGATGCGCAATATGCTGATGACCGGCAGACCATGGCGCTTCCCACTGTGTGGAAGGAGTATGGGGAACCGGCCAGTTTCAGCCCAAGAACGTACGTGCGCAGAAAGAGTTCGTAGCGATCAATGGCAGACTGCCCTGCCAAGCCGCCGGACGGAAGGTGTCGATAAGGGATGCTTGCACCACCAGCCGATGACCTGGCAAAGTGTTGGGTAATGGCGGAAAGATAGTCAGACTGCACCAGAGTGTCGGCGTCGAGGCAGATCAGGAGCGGGTCATTATCACAGTAGTTGAGAAGCGGAAGAGCCAGATCAAGACCAATCTTACGCGCCAGACCGACCCCCTGTTTCGGGGGCAATTCTCTGCCTGGTGAAGCTACATCGACCCAGAACAGATTCTTCATCCCGTAGTGCTGTTTCCAGAGCGGCAGCATCTTCAGGGTTTCAAGATTATCGGCTGTTTCAGCGCTGGTTGCGTCTGAACGCTGGTTGACCACAACCAAGGTCATATAACGATCCAGCAGATCGGCAGGATTCAGCGAAAGCGACTCTAATGTCCGCGGAAGATTAGCGGCTTCAGCCAATGAGGGTATGACGACAGCGCCTGAAAATGTGCAGGGGGGTGACTCGCTGATTTCCCAAGGCTTGCCTGCCGCCCGTTTATTCAGATAGGCAGCAATATTTGAGGGGATGTGTGTATCATCAGGCATGGGCAGTAGCTGTCACTCAGTTCCCCAGCGTTTAAAGAGGTCATTCTCGACACCGAGTTGATCCAGCACTTTACCCACTACGAAGTCAACCAGGTCAAGCACTGACTCAGGCCTGCCGTAGAAGGCGGGCATTGCCGGGATGATACGTGCTCCTATTCTGGAGAGCTTTAGCATGTTCTCAAGATGGATGTCGGAAAGAGGGGTTTCCCTCGGAACCAGCAGCAGCGGACGACGCTCCTTGAGCATGACATCGGCGCACCGCTCTATCAGGTTCCCCGAATTACCGCTGGCAATACGGGCAAGTGTGCCCATGCTGCAGGGACAGACTACCAGAGCATCCGGAGCCGACGACCCGCTGGCCGCACCGCAGAACAGATCATCGGGATGCACCAGCTTGAGTCCGGAATCAACTTCAAGATGTTTATACAGACGCTGCAGCGCTTTATCCAGATCACCCGAGAGGTCCAGGCCGGTTTCTTCCAGGCAAACTGCAGTGCCGCTGCAGCTGGCGCTGAACGTCACCTGGAACCCTTTCAAGCAGAGTTGCTCTGCCAGACGAAGTCCATACATCGACCCGGATGCACCGGTCAGAGCGACAAAAATATGTTTCTGCACCATCGGTTACCTCATCTCCCTGATAAACAGGATAAGTGCGTAGACGAAGCAATCTCCTGCCAGAAAATGCAGGAAATTACTTCTTACTTACTAATAACATCAGCAGCCGTAAATAGCATAATGGCAACACTGATGTATCCGTTCATGTTGAAGAACGCCGCATCCAGCTTCTCCAGATTACCGTCCTTCAGCAGCCAGTGTTCGTACAGCAGCATGCCGGTGGCAGCCAGGATGCCGATCAGAAACAGCATACCCAGATGCATGAGGTTGAACAGGATGAAAAGCAGCCCGATCATGATCAGATGAAAAAGACGGGCAGCCCAGAGTGAGCCATGCACACCGAGCAATGCCGGAATTGAATGCAGCCCGGCTGACCGATCGAATTCAAGATCCTGCAGTGCATACAGGATATCAAACCCGGCAACCCAGAGCAGCACCACGCTCCCCAGAACCAGAGCAGGTGCGTCAATTGTGCCGCGAACAGCTATCCATGCGCCGATCGGAGCCGCCGCCAGGCAGATGCCGAGCACAACATGGGCCAGCGCTGTGAAACGCTTGCAATAAGAATAGAGCAGCAGGAAAAACAGGGCGATTGGCGAAAGTTTGAGGCAGAGCGGGCCAAGCATCTTGGCTGCAAACAGCATCAAGGCGGTTGCCGCAACAATAAAAAACAGGGTCAGCCCCTTGCCGATCAGTCCTGCCGGGATGGCTCTTACTGCGGTTCTGGGGTTGCGGGCGTCAATTTCTGCATCGATCAGCCGGTTCATCGCCATCGCTGCAGTTCGTGCGCCAACCATGGCCAGGACAATCCATATGGTCTGGCGAAAGGAGGGGAATCCACCTGCTGCCAACAGTGCCCCGGTCAGAGCGAAGGGGAGTGCAAAGACTGTGTGTGAAAACTTGATCATCTCAAGAAATATGATGATTTTTGTGAAGAGACCTTTCACGGTTACTTGTATTCCATAAATATATGCAGAATGTCCGCCGCGACCCGGTCCATTTCGCTATTGATCAAATCAAGGTCAAACATGCCAGGATACTCTTCGTATGGGTAATGTTTGTACATAGTACCTACCGCTCCCCCCCTGCTGTAGTCGTTGAAGGCATATGAAGTTCTTATTTCGAAGTGGTAGTGAGATATTTCCACATCGGTTAAGCTGCCATGCTGCTGAACTTCAATCCGTAACTGGGTGTAGTACTTGCGACCTCCTGCCGGCTGACCGAAACTGGTATCGGTGGTAAAATGATAGGGAGCCGTTATGAGGACGGTTCCTCCGCTGTCCGTTTCAAGTATCCGGCAGTGCCACTTATCTTCGACAAATGTGCGTATCTTTCTCAAGGCATCTTCCTGTTGCCCCGGTATGGTGATGATTCGGGTGGCAATCGGCTCTGCCTCAGCCCGCATATGATAACAGGCAGGCAGCAGTGCCGACAGCAAAGACATCAATATCCACAAACAGTTACGCAAGGCCATACTCCTTCCAGCGATGTGTAACCAGGGCAGAACATTCAGCAGAAGTTTTCACCTTTGGACGGGACGAACGACAGCCGGTCGCATCAAGCGCAAGGCGATCGGTTACTTTGTCATAGAAAATGTCATCTGTAAATTCTGTCATGTTCATGGCTTTCCAAGCCGCCTGAGAGAGCCCGATTGGTTCATCTGCGGCGGTAATAAACAGTAGGATTCGTGCTGACTTGAACCACGGCAGAGCCCACAATTGAGCGGATATATTTCGTACCATGCCAGGCTGAGGATTTTCAAGGGAAATGATCGCACTTTGGTGAAAAACCCACTCAAAGGGGAAGTGGATATCTTTGATTGCTGGCACAAACCTGCGCAGAAACACCACCAATAAACGTTCCCACGCCTTAGCCATCCAGCAATCCTCCATAGGAGGTGGGCCGACAACGGTTGCCGGGATAATGGCATCCTGACGGTGGCGAATAGAAGTGACCCGCATCAATGCCGCCATAGCTGCAGTCGAATAGAATCCGGTATGATTGCCGAACGGGCCCTCGATGGCGGTATCACCCGGTTCAACATAGCCCTCTATTACCACCTCGGCGCCGGCAGGAATTTGAAGAGGAACATTCAGGCAGGCAGCCGTGGCAAGAGATACGCCACGCATAAAGCCGGCAAAGGTCATCTCGTCAAGATCGCCTGGTAACGGAAACATTGCACTGAAAAGAGTGGCCGGATCACCGCCCAGAACGATTGCCACCGGCATTATCTTTCCAGCTTGTCGAAACTGTTCGGCGTGACGATAGGCACCACTGCCGGCTTTCCACTGTATTGCGACTTCACGCTCTCCACGCTGCTGAACCCGGTACACCCCGCAGTTTCGTGTGCCGCCATCCGGATCGGTCGTAAAAACCTGCGGCAGAGTAATGTAGCGTGAGTGGCCTTCGGCCGCGCCGTCGCCTGGCCAGCTCTGCAGAAAAGGGAAACAGTCCAGATTCGGTGGATTCATCGGAATCAGTGCAGGGTCAGGTTCTGCAGCGACAAATGGAGCAAACCGGCTGAATTCCGGAAGGGCGGCAATCTGCCGGTCGAGTGATTCGGCATCAAGCCCAGGTATCCGATCGAGCAATACCTGCAGACGATTGGACCATTCATTGAGGTCTGCAACGCCAAGCGCCATACAGACACGTGTTGATGACCCGAACAGATTGGTGGCAATCTCGAATTGACTGCCTTCCGGATGTTCAAAGAGCAGCGCCTTGCCACCCTGAGGCTGTTTGCAAGTACGGTTTGTAATAGCGGCAATTTCCAAAAGGGGATCGACTGAAACGGATATGCGAGAGAGTTCACCGTTTGATTCGAGTTGTGAAATCAATTGGCGGAGAGGAGAAGAAGTCATAATTTATTCGAATCGGTTACGGTAATACTCCCCACCCCGTCGGCGCAGGATGGCCAGTCGGTAGAGTTCTTCGTATTTATGCGCGGCGGTCTCCCAAGTGAAGCGCTTTTTCATGCCGTTTTTGCGAAGTGCTGCAAGACCTTTAGGGTTATTGAAAAAGGTCCAGGCTGCCCAGCCGACTGTGTCGAACAGAGCCGTCGCACTATGATTCCAGAATTTGAATCCATCGCCGGTCAGAACCGCTTCGTTGAAGTTTTCAACACTGTCATCCAGGCCTCCGGTGGCGCGAACAATCGGAGGGGTGCCGTAGGCAAGGGAATACATCTGATTTAGTCCGCACGGTTCAAAGGCGGACGGCATCACGAAGAAGTCGGAACCAGCTTCAACCTTGTGAGCAAGAGCTTCATTATAACCGATATAGCAGGCAAACTTTTCAGGATACAGTGCCGCGATGTCACCGAAATAGAAATGCGCCCACGGCTCGCCATTACCGACGACGACGAATTGACAATCCATCTCCATGATGCGGTGAATAGCCTCGGCCAGGATATCGGTACCCTTCTGCTTGACCATCCTTGAGACGATCCCGAACAGCGGCACATCGTCCCGCAGCGGAAGTCCCATGGCCGCTTGAAGATCGCTTTTACAGGCGGCTTTTCCTTTTTTAACGGTGCGCGCCGTATAGTTCGCGGCAATAAAAGGATCGGAAGCAGGATCCCACTCCTCATAATCTACACCGTTCAGGATGCCGCTCAAATCAGCCGCCCGATCCCGTATTGCGCCTTCAAGTCCCCAGCCAAAAGCGGCGGTTTGAATCTCCCGCGAATACTCCTCGCTGACCGTATTGAGCAGGGTCGCGTGGTAAATCCCCCCCTTCAGCAGGTTGACCTGGTCATCCATTTCCAGCTCAAGATAGGTGAAATGCTTCCAGCCGATACCGAGCACATCCATCAAGCCTGGATAGAAATTCCCCTGATGCTGCATGTTGTGGATGGTCAGCAGCGAAGCGGCATTGCCAACATAGCGGTCATGCAGATAGGAGGTGTTCAACAGGACCGGGATGACTCCGGTGTGCCAGTCGTGGGCATGAATGACGTCCGGTGACCAATCCAGCATTTTGCAGAGTTCAAGAGAAGCCTTGGAGAGAAAGACAAAGCGGTTATCATTGTCGAGGTACCCCTCTCCTCCGTGTTGATAGAGACCGGAACGGCCATAATACGCTTCATGTTCGAGGAAGTAGACCGGGACATCGCTCCCCGGCAGACGCCCTTCCCAGACACCGCAGTACTGGTGCCCGATGATTCCCATCGGCACGACCAGTGTCCCCGGCAACAGCTTCAACCCGTATTTATCGGGTTTGATGCTGTAGTAGCGCGGCAACACGATCCGCACATCATGCCCCATGCGAGCAAGATATTTAGGGAGTGCGCCGACAACGTCCCCTAGTCCACCCTCCTTGGCAAATGGGGCGGCCTCGGAGGCGGAGAAGAGTATGGAGAGCGGTTTGAAAGGCTTCTTTGCTTGAGATGCTGACATGTTATTTTGGAACGTTCTCCCAATCCTTCAGAAACTTTTCGATACCGGCATCGGTCAGCGGGTGTTTGGCAAGCTGAATCATGACCGAGTAGGGGATTGTCGCAACATCGGCACCGATCAGGGCCGAGTTTAGGACATGGATCGGATTGCGCACACTGGCGACGATGATTTCGGCCATGTAGCCATAGTTGTCAAAGATTGTGCGTATTTCTTCGATGATCCCCATGCCATCCTGTGAAATGTCGTCAAGACGGCCGACAAAGGGAGAAACGTACGTGGCGCCCGCTTTTGCCGCCAAAAGGGCCTGCATGGATGTAAATATCAGGGTCACATTGGTTTTGATACCCTTATCGGTAAGGGCTTTACAGGCTTTGAGGCCTTCAGGGGTCATCGGAAGCTTGACCACAATGTTCTTGTGAATCTTGGCAAGCTCTTTCCCCTCCTTGATCATACCCGGAGCATCCAGCGAGATCACCTCGGCAGAAATCGGGCCGTCGACGATAGAGACGATCTCTTTGATGACATCCTTGAACTTCCGCCCCGATTTGGCAATCAGCGATGGATTGGTGGTTACGCCGTCAACAAGGCCGAGCGCATGAGCTTCACGGATTTCCTTTACATCTGCGGTGTCGATAAAAAATTTCATTTATTACCTCCATGTTGGTAATTTAAATACTTTCTGCGAATTTGTGTAGAAAAGATTTTGTGGGCCACTTATCCCGATTTAACGGGGCTATGATGGTGAACTATGATCAAGTTGTTCGCGGTATTTCTCCAGGCAATTCATAGAGCAGAAATAGTGCCGCTGGCCGTCATGTCTGCCGATGACAGCATCTTCCTCGGACACGTAAACTCCACAAACCGGATCGCGGTAAGTCTCTTCGCCAGGGTCCCGACTCCCGGCAGGTTTTGTCAGCGGCTTTTTAGCAGAAGTCAGTGAGATAATAAAGCGGTAGCCGATGTAGAACAGCAGGCCTATTATCAAAAATCTGATCACACTCTTTCCTCCGGTTACAATTTGACAACGGTCTCGTCGGACATCAGCGAGGCAAGAAGTTCGTGCATGGCCTTCCCGATAACGGGGTGTACCAGATCCGGAGCAATATCACAAAGCGGCTGCAGTACGAAACGGCGCTCAGCCAGACGCGGATGAGGAACAACCAGTTTTTCTTCGTTTATAACACTGGCGCCGAACAACAGAAGGTCCAGATCAATTTTACGGGGCCCCTGATGTACTGTCCTGACCCTCTTGAAAGTTTCATCCTCGATCCGCAACATGTGTGCCAGCAGTGAACTTGCGTCAAGCCGTGTTGAGAGCCTGAGTACCGCATTGTAGAATGAATCCTGCTTGACACTGCCAACCGGTGAAGTTTCATAAAACGCTGAGAGCGCTGTCACCCTGCTACCCGGCAGCCGGCCGATTTCAGCAACGGCCCGCAACAGATTGAGTTCACGATCTCCGATATTGGAGCCAAGTGCTATGTAGGCTTCAGTTTCCACCGCGTGATTAAAGCATAACCGTTTCAGTGCGTCAACCGTAACCCCTCTGCTATAAAAAAACACCCCGGCAACTAGGAGGGGAAGTTACCAGGGCAAATGAGGATTCGTTGGAACCCTCACAATCTTTTCTATGATTTAAATATATCCCTTATTAGATATATTGGCAAGTGATTACCTTACCCTTTTGCTAGGAGAAGCGGGGTGTGCCCGTTGTCAATGCGGCAAGCCCCTCCGTCAGGGTCGCATAGCGCAGTTTCACGTTGAGTCTTTCCAGCATCCTGCTATTGTCGACAATCCGCGACTGGCTGACATAAGAAAACATTAGCGGCGACATAACCTGGCGAGCTTCATCCAGAGCCACCTGTGGCTGGCGCGGCAAGCCGAGAGCATCGGCACATGCGTTGAAATAAAATGTCATGCTCGACGGATGCCCGTCGCTGACATTAAAGATTTCACCAGCCATCCCCTTTTCTGCCGCTGCGATGCTGATCGCAGCAAGGTCGTCGGCATGAATGCGATTGCTCGGGCCTGACTCATCTTCATTCAACAGCGGCTGTCCCTGACTGATCTGCATTAACGGCAGACGTCCGGGGCCATAGATGCCGCTGACCCTCAGTATTACGACCGGAATATTCCGAGCCGCGCCATATTCCCGAAAAGCCGCTTCGGCATCGAGACGGCGCTTGCCCATTGCCGAATCCGGATCCGCAGGGGATTCTTCCGTTACCACGTCGCCGATGACTCCGCTATATACCGAAGTGGCACTCATATAAACGATCTTAGCCGGCTGATCTGTTTCGGAGATCTGTGCGATAAAGTTTCTGGCGCGGCTGTCGGCAATCCCGCCCCCGGGAGGCGGAACGAGGTAGAAGATAATGCTGTCGGCAAGATTCAGTGCAGGAAGAACGGCCGGATCATCCAGAGCAGAAACAATAGTGGTAAAACCGGCGGATTCGAGCCGGGCGCCGTGTCCAGAGGACCTGACCATACAGGTGACGTCTGCCCCCGATTCCTGATATGACCTTGCTATCCGTTCGCCGATGTAACCGCATCCGGCTATAAATATCTTCTGCATGATTAGTACGTCCCTTAGCCCAGTAATGATTTTATGATCGGAAGCATAGCTCCGCTCGTAGATTCGATCACTGCTGTGCGCTCGGCCTCACTCAGAAACTGTTTAAGGTACTTTCTGGCTTTCTTCTTGTTGCCGGCGACCGTTTCGGACATCTTGCAGAGAATTCCGATCGGAATCCCGTTGCGGAATCCCTGCACCAGCTTTTCAATTTCATCGCTCCGCTGCTTTTCCGTCCAGGTTTTAAATAGTGCCGCTCCCAGGTCATTGGTATCGTTAAGCATTTAATCTCCCTTGGTAATAAATAAAAAAACCCCGCAGATTGCTCTGCGGGGCAGGATTATATCATTACTTACTGCAGGAAACTACTTTTTCTCATACGTAAGTGCTGCCAGCTTCTGGTAGTACTCGAAACGGCTTGCAGTCCATGCGGTCGCCTTCTTCATCAGCACGGCGGCGCCCTCAGGGTTGGTCTTCTGCAGTACCTTATAGCGGTTTTCGCCGTAGGCATAGTCCTCGAATGAAGTGGTCGGGGACTTGCTGTCCAGCTGTAGCGGGTTTTTGCCTTCGACTGTCAGAGCCGGATTGTAGCGGTACAGCGGCCAGTAACCGCAGGAAACCGCGTTCTTCTGCTCATCAACGGCGGTCGTCATGTTGATGCCGTGGGCGATGCAGTGGGAATAGGCGATGATGATCGACGGACCGTCATAGGCTTCCGCTTCGATGAAGGCCTTAACGACCTGGGCCGGGTTGGAAAGAGCTACGTTGGCTACGTAGACGTTGCCGTAGGCCATTGCCATCATGCCAAGGTCTTTCTTGGCCATTGCCTTGCCACCGGCAGCGAACTGTGCTACAGCGCCGGTCGGGGTGGATTTGGAAGCCTGTCCGCCGGTGTTGGAGTAGACCTCGGTGTCCAACACCAGGATGTTGACATTTTTGCCGGAGGCGATGACATGGTCGAGTCCGCCGTAGCCGATGTCGTATGCCCAGCCGTCGCCACCGACGCACCAGACCGATTTCTTGACCAGGTAGTCGGTCAGCGGCAGCAGTTGGATTGCTGTTTTGTCCTTGCTACCCTTGAGGGCTTTCTTGAGGGCAACAACCCGCTCACGCTGATTCTCGATGCCGGTCTGGTCGGACTGATCGGCAGCCAGGATCTCTTTTACCAGCGGCTGGAAGGTTTTGGATGATTTGCCGCCGGCAAGTTCTGCTGCCAGTTCACGGGCCGATTCGGTGAATTTGTCCACCGCCAGACGCATACCGTAACCGAATTCGGCGTTGTCTTCGAACAGTGAATTGGACCAGGCCGGTCCGCGGCCGTCGGCACGTTTTGCCCACGGTGTTGTCGGCAGGTTGCCGCCGTAAATGGAGGTACAGCCGGTGGCGTTGGCAATCATCGCCCGGTCGCCGAACAGTTGGGACAGCAGTTTCAGGTACGGCGTTTCGCCGCAGCCGGCACAAGCGCCGGAGTATTCGAAGGCAGGACGAACCAGCTGGCTGCCGCGCAGGGTGTCCAGCTTGAGTGTGGTCGGGTCCATGTCAGGCAGTGCCAGGAAGAAGTCGTAGTTGGCGGCTTCTGTGGCTCTGAGCGGTGCCTGAAACTTCATGTTGATGGCCTTGTGTTTCGGGTCTTCCTTGCTCTTGGCCGGACAGTTGTGCACGCAGGCACCGCAGCCGGTACAATCTTCCGGAGCGACCTGGAGGGTGTACTTCATCCCTTTGAATTCTGGGAGTTTGCAGTCGGTGAACTTGAAGGTTGCGGGTGCGCCCTTCAGCAGTTTGCCGTCGTATGCCTTCATACGGATCGTAGCATGCGGGCAGACAAAGGAGCAGATGCCGCACTGGATGCAAAGTTTTTCATCCCACACCGGGATGTCAACGGCGATGTTACGCTTCTCGTACTGCGAAGTGGCGGTCGGGAAGGTGCCGTCAGCAGGGATGAGGGATACCGGCAGATCGTCGCCGAATCCGGCAATGATTCTTCCGGTAACTTCCTGGACGAATTTAGGGGCGGTTTTGGCAACTGCAGGCGGCATTTTGAGCTTGCTGGTGGCTTTGGCCGGAACCTTGACCTCGTAAATATTTTTGAGCGCTTCGTCCACGGCGGCGTTGTTCATGGCGACGACCTTGTCACCTGATTTGCCGTAGCTTTTCTTGATGGCGCCTTTGATTTCTTTGAGCGCAGTAGTCAGCGGGATGATATTGGATATTTTGAAGAAGGCGGTCTGCATGATGACGTTGATACGTGCGCCTAATCCAAGTTCTTCGCCCAGTTTGATGGCGTTGATTACGTAGAATTTCAGTTTTTTGTCGATGATCTGCTGCTGCACTTCTTTGGGCATTTTGTCCCAGACTTCGTCATGTTCGAAAGGGGAACAGAGGAGGAAGGTGCCGCCCGGTTTTACTTTACTGACCATGTCGTATTTCTCCAGGAAGGAGAAGTTGTGACAGGCGATAAAGTCGGCATGGTCGATCAGGTAGGGGGCATTGATCGTCTTTTTTCCGAAGCGGAGATGCGAGATGGTGATGGTGCCGGCTTTCTTGGAGTCGTAGACGAAGTAGGCCTGGGCAAAGTTTTTGGTGGTTTCGCCAATGATCTTGATGGTGTTCTTGTTGGCGCCGACAGTGCCGTCCGAACCCAAGCCGAAGAACATAGCTTCGTAGGTTCCTTCCATGGCGGTACGGAATGATGGAGTGTACTCAAGGCTGCAGTTGGTGATGTCTTCCTTGATGCCGACAACAAAGTGGTTTTTCGGTTTGGCTTTTTTCAGGTTGTCCAGGACCGATTTGGCCATGGCCGGGGTAAATTCCTTGGAGCCAAGACCGTAGCGACCGCCGACAATTTTCGGGTAGCCTTTGAAACTGAATTTGCCGTCAGCCATCGCTTCGCCGATGGCGGTGCGGACGTCAAGGTAAAGCGGCTCGCCCAGTGAGCCGGGCTCTTTGGTGCGGTCGAGCACTGCGATGCTGGTGACTGTTTTTGGCAGCGCCTTGATGAAAGCGTCCAGCGGGAAGGGGCGGTAGAGGTGGACTTTGACGACACCGACCTTCTCCCCTTTTTTGATTAGGGTTTTGACGGTTTCTTCGACGGTATCGGCAGCGGAGCCCATGACGACAACAACGCGTTCGGCGTCTTTGGCACCGGCATAATCTACCAGTTTGTATTTGCGACCGGTAAGTTTGCCGAATTTGTCCATCTCTTCCTGAACGATTTTGATGCAGGGTGCGTAATACTGGTTGACGGTCTCACGACCCTGGAAGTAGACGTCCGGGTTTTGGGCGGTACCGCGCATGACGGGACGGTCTGGGGAAAGGCCGCGGCTTCTGTGAGCGTTAATAAGGTCATCGTTCATCATGGTGCGCATGTCATCAAACGTCAGTTCTTCTACCTTCTGAACCTCGTGGGAGGTGCGGAAACCGTCGAAGAAGTGCAGAAACGGAATGCGGCTACGCAGTGTGGATGCCTGTGATATCAGTGCAAAATCCATGACTTCCTGGACGTTGTTGGAGCAGAGCATCGCCCAGCCGGTGGAGCGGCAGGACATGACGTCGGAGTGGTCGCCGAAGATATTCAGGGCGGCGGCAGAGATGGCACGGGCAGAAACATGGAAAACCGTCGAGGTCAGCTCGCCGGCAATCTTGTACATGTTGGGGATCATCAGCAGCAGGCCCTGGCTTGCGGTGAAGGTAGTGGTCAGTGCACCGGATTGCAGGGCGCCATGGACGGTACCGGCAGCTCCACCTTCGGACTGCAGTTCAGCTACCAGCGGAACGGTACCCCAGATATTCTTCTCGCCGGCGGCGCTTTTCGCGTCGGAGATCTCGCCCATGACCGATGACGGGGTGATCGGGTAGATGGCGATGACTTCGTTGGTGGCGTGGGCCACGTGGGCGGCGGCTGTGTTGCCGTCGATGGTTACCATTTTTCTGCTCATGCATTCCTCCTCTGTTGGGTGTATGTGAACTTCGTGCCTATAATTCGTTTCTACCCTGAAGCGCCCACTGTACGGTGGCCGCATCAACAAATTCAATATCGCTTCCAAGCGGGATACCGTGTGCAAGACGACTAATTTTGACTCCGGCCGGTTTCAGTATCCTGGTCAGATAGAGCGCTGTGGCTTCACCCTCAACGGTGAAATTTGTAGCTATCACCACTTCGTGAACCGTACCCGCTCCGACCCGCTCCACAAGCTCCGTGATTCTCAGGTTGGAGGGTCCGATTCCCGACAGCGGCGAGATGACCCCCTCAAGAACATGGTAGACGCCTTGATAGGCGTTGCTCCGTTCCAGAGCCATTAGATCCTGTGAGTTTTCCACTACGCAGATAATGCTCGGATCCCGGTTGCCGGTGCAGATAGAACACGGGTCATTCTCCGTAATAGCGAAACAGGTCGAACAGGAGCGTACCCGGTCACGAACCTCACAGAGCGATTCCGACAATGCCGTCAGGTTCCGAGGTGATTTAAGAAGATGAAAAGCGAGACGGAGTGCCGTTCGTTCTCCGACCCCCGGCAACTTCTTCAACTCTCCTACCAATCGCATCAATGAGGATGATTTTGTTAACATAAATTTCGTCACAAATAAAACAATTTTTTAGTATTATAGCGTGGTTAAAAAAGAAGCTCCCCCGCTCTGGACGGGTCAAGCCGTAACCGAAAACCACGGAGGAGCATTAAAATAAGGTGTCTTTGACTGTAACAATACTGTAAATGATGACACTGTATTCAATGGCTTAAATTAGCCGAACTAAAACATTTAGTAAAATCAAAACGCCATCTGTCTCAAAAAGAATCGAGTGGCACTTCAACATCATAATATAATTAGAAAAGTCCGGGCAAGCTCATGCCCCCGGTAATTTTAGACATTTCATCTCCCATCTCGGCATGGACTTTCTTCAACGCCTCGTTGGCAGCAGTAATTACGAGGTCTTGAAGCATTTCAACATCATTCGGGTCTACAGCCTCTTTTTTTATTTCCAGTGAAATTATCTCATTTTTACCGTTCACCTTGATTGTTACGGCCCCGCCACCGGATGTAGCCACAGCTGTTTTCAAGCTGGCCTCTTCCTGCAACTTTGCCATCTTCTGCTGAATCATCTGAGCCTGTTTCATGATATTCGCTAATCCCTTTGACATCTTTTCCCCCTTCGTTTTTCGTGATACCGCCTAAAGAAACGCCAAGAGGCTTAAAGCTCCCGCACGTCAGTAATGCAACTGCCAAACACCCGCTCTGCTTCTTTGATAACCGGATGTTTTTCAACCTCCTGTTTCAAATCTTCTAGTCGCTGTTCGGCATCACACTTTTTTTTTTCTGCCAATGACAATGGCGTGTCAGCGAAACCGGTTTCAATTGATTTTACCCGGATTACGGTATTACCACCTGCGAATGTGGAGGCAAGAGCCTTCACGTCATCGATAAACTCTGTGTCCTGGGCAGCGATCAGATAATAACTGCCAGCGGGAAAGCCGATTTCTATCAAGCCGGTTTCCTGCTTGAATGGACTGCCATGTTCAAGCACTGAGCCAAGTTGGCGATTCTTTTCATTTACAAATGCCACAAAACGGCCCCAGTCGGCGTGTTCACCGCCATGCTCGTTTACCACAACGGCTTCACCACCTTCGTCAGGCTGCGATGGACGGGAGGACGAAGAGGTGTTCTGCTCCGGCTCGGCATACTGTGGGACCGGTACGGAGACTGTTCTTGCAGCCTCCCATGGCAGCGAAGGTGTATGAACCGCTGCAGTTTCCAGTCCCTTTATTTTTTCAATCAGCTCTTGAATTGGCACCAGCGGGGCAAGCAGCGCCGCTTTTAGAAGCGCCATCTCGACAATCAGGCGTGGGAAACTGGCGTATGACATTTCCGATTCAGCCTTTATAAACAGCGTCAAGCGACGTTGAATATCCAGGGCCGTAATGTGAAGTGACTGTTTGTTAAGTTCATCCAGTTCCGCCGCTGTCATATCAAGGATCTCTTCCGGTTTTTTAACCGAGCGAATAATCAGCAGATTCCGAAAATGCTCAATCAACTCCTGACAAAACTGGCGCATATTGTATCCGACCAGATCAACCTGCTTGATTCCGGCGAGCACAACCTGGGTATTGCCTCCGAAGATCGCAGCCGAAATTTCCGCAAGCAGCCGGCGATCGATGGTTCCGAGCAGAGTCCCGACATCCTCATCACTAACACTGTTGCCACAAAATGCCAGCACCTGGTCGAAAGCGGTCAGTGAGTCACGCATACTGCCGTCACCTTTGCGGGCGATCAGAGCCAGGGATGTGTCAGAAACAACTACCGACTCTTTATCAGCAATTTCACGCAGGCGGCAAATGATTTTAGGCAGCGTCACCCGCTTGAAGTCAAAACGCTGACAACGCGAAAGAATTGTCACAGGCAATTTGTGCGGTTCAGTCGTGGCAAAGATGAACTTAACATGCTCCGGCGGCTCTTCAAGCGTCTTCAATAGTGCATTGAAAGCGTTAGTGGAAAGCATATGTACTTCATCAATGATGATTATTCGGTAACGGCTATGGGATGGGAGGTACTTGATATTGTCGCGCAGGTCGCGGACATCATCCACGCCATTATTGGAAGCGCCGTCAATCTCGAATACATCGGTAGAAGTACCCTTTGTTATCTCGATGCATTGCGGGCAGACGTTGCAAGGTTCGTGCGTGACACCTTTTTCGCAGTTGAGAGTCTTGGCCATAATGCGGGCTGTACTGGTTTTGCCAACACCGCGGGCACCGGTAAACAGGAAGGCGTGGGCAACCCGCCCTGAGTCTATGGCATTTTGCAGCGTGCGGCTGACATGTTCCTGTCCGGCCAACTCTGAAAATGTTTGGGGGCGGTATTTCCTTGCCAGGACTTCATAGTGCGTGCCGTTGGACAAGAGATCTAACCTCGCAGGTAGCCTGACTCTCCACGTGATGGGGCTGGGAGCAGCATTTAGGTTCAAGGGGATGTGGAAAGGAAACGTTTGCAGACGCAAATGATAGCCGGGTTTACCCGCGGCACACAGCAGAAGCCGCTGCCGTTGCTTCCTTCCGGATCTGGCGGAGTTCACGGCGTGCCGTTGCGCGAGGCCCGGCTATCATTTCCGCCTGCAAATCAGTTAACAGGGTGACCTATTTATTTAGCACAGGGGCAACGTCAAAACAAGCGAAAAACCACTAATTTCTGATTTTTTGCTGGCAATTTGGCCGCTCCAAGTAGCTACAAAGCCCCTAGTTTCAGTATACTTAGAAGCATACAAAAAGTCACTAGAGGCCCTGATAATCCAGCATTCAGCTGGTTGAGTTAAGTGGCGGAGAAGGTGAGATTCGAACTCACGGAGCTGTTACACTCGGCGGTTTTC
>JANYBN010000215.1 GCA_025360785.1 Geobacter sp. | reverse complement strand
GCCATTTTCACTGCTCCTTTCTGTCTCATTATAGAGCAGCTTTCCACTTATGTCACTGTCCAGTTTTGCCGAACCGGCTCTGTTTGAGCCGGTAACTATCCCATGGACAACTGACGATATGGGCTTTATGAGTCAGTCGATCCAGCAAGGCTGCAGTCATGACATGATCGCCAAACACCTGGGTCCAGTCCGCAAAACCCAGATTGGTGGTGATCAGCACCGACCCTTTCTCATGTCTTTCCGCCAGTACTTGAAAAAGCAGCTCCGCTCCCTCCCTGGAAAAAGGGATATATCCGAGTTCGTCAAGGATGAGCAAATCGTATCGGGCGTACCTTTGGATAAGACGTTGCAGAGTCCTCTCTTGTCTTGCTTCGATCAGTTCATTGACCAGACCGTAGCAGGTGGTAAAACGGGTCCGAAAGTTATTTTTACATGCCTCTATCCCCAGGGCGATGGCCATATGGGTCTTGCCGGCGCCGCTGTGTCCCGAAAAAATGACGTTCCTGTGTTCCCGAATATAGTTGCCTCCCGCAAGATCGCGAAAAAGCCGAATATCCAACTCCGGCACAGCCGCCAGATCAAAGGTCTCAATGGGTTTCAGAAGAGGAAATTTTGCCTCTCTGACCCGGCGATTGAGACTGTTTTCCGCCCTGGCCTGCAGCTCGGCGGCGGTCAACTCAATGAGAAACTCATCATAACCGATTCCACTCTCTCGCGCCTGTCGCAGGGAACCCTCCAGATTGCGGGTCATGCTGGAGAGGTTCAGCGCCTTGAGATTTGCCTGCAACTCGATCAATGTTCCGATTGTCATTGCACACCTCCCAGTTGCGCGTAAACAGCTATGTTTTGAGCCGGCAGGCTCTGCCAGGCTTTCAGGGGGGCGATGATCGTATCTGCGTCTTTCGTGTAAACAAGAAGGTGACGCACTCCCTCGCTGGCGCTGATGCTATTTTCTATAGCCAGTTCCACGGCGGCTTCTATCTCGTCGGCAGCATGATTCCGGTAGAACATCAAAACGGCAATAAAATCCTTGATACCTTTCGTCGCCCCCTGTGAATTGCAAAATTTTTCCAGAAGCGTGTTGAGCGATTGGGGCCAGCTCTTTCGCCATTGCCGAATGGGCCTGGCGCTGTTAAAAGCCATCGGTCGCTGCTGAATCAGCTCCAGATAATGATCCGGGTTGAGAATCCATTTATTGTTGCCGTACGACCGCTCATGTGTAGCCACTCTCTTGGCGCCAATGAAAATCTCCACCCGATCCGCATAATGCAACGCCTTCACGCGAAACCCCGCATAACGGCTCGGAACGGAATATCGGTTCTTATCCACAATGACCGTGGCATACTTGTCGGACCGGCCGGCAGATGTCTTGACGTTGCTGAAAACAGTTTCGGGAAGGGCAAGAAGATGCGTCTTCTCCTCCTCATACAACTCATTCACTGTCCGATCCCGCCCGGCCATTTTGTGATTCCCATAAGAAGCGCACTGCCGAAAAACCTTCTCGTTGAGCTCTTCCAGGCTGGCAGCCTCCGGAACAGGAACCATATAATTACGCCTGGCAAAGCCCACCAACCCCTCAACGCCGCCCTTTTCGTTGCCGCTGTCGGGATTGCAAAAACGGGCCTCAAAACTGTAGTACGCCTTGAACTTGCCGAATCCCTCTTGTTCAATCCGGTCTCGTCCGCGTAACACCGTGTTTACCGCAGTTGTCAGGTTATCGTAAATCAGGACCGGAAAGATTCCGCCAAAAAAGGAAAACGCATGGATGTGCGCATCAAAAAACGCCTGTTGCCGCTCACAAAAATAAAAGCGTACAAAGTGCTTGCCGGAATACTTGCTCCGCATGCAGAAAAACTTCAGATGGACCCTCTCCCCGGCCAGGAGAGCCGTCGCTGTGCCCCAATCCGCTTCCCCGTCATGACCCGCCTCTGGATCGCAGGGAATGAAGGCGCCGGGCGTGTCGATTCCCAAAGTCATCTTCGCGAACCGAACATAGCGGCGAACAGTGGGCTCACTTCCTTGATATCCCTGCTCCTCTACCAGACGATTGTATACCCGACGTGCCGTATGGCGCTGCTTCTTCGGACTGTTCTTGTCACTCATAAGCCAACCGTCGATAACCGTCAGGTACTTGTCAAGAACGGGAAACGGCTGATGCGCTCTCTCCTTGTAGCCCCATGGCTCACCTCGTATCGCCTTCTTGATCGTGTTGCGCGAATGACCTGTCATCCTGGACATCTCACTGATGTTTTTACTATAGACCCGGCAGCCCGTTCTTATCATCTCATACTGATCCATTTTGAGCACTCCTTTCCCTCCTTCTAAATGGTCGGTAAATACCAAGCCACTTTAGCAGGAAGATAAAGGCTCCGGGTGGTCAATTTTCGGTTATCACTGCCCCCTTCTTCTGGTCAATTTTCGATTATCACACCCAC
>JANYBN010000202.1 GCA_025360785.1 Geobacter sp. | reverse complement strand
CGCAGACCTCGCTTTGTATCATCGCGGCACTCTTTCTGGTGGTCCCGGCACGGTAGAAGGTATCTACGGAACTGTCGTGAGGCGCCCACTCTGCGCCGTCGAAGATGTATTCACGGTTGCTCGACGTGTCGATATAGATCATGCCGAACACAGCTTTGGGAGGGGGAGCGGAGAGCCTCAATTTCCCCCGTTTCGGCAGCGAGGCGAGATCCGCTTCCTTGGCCACGCCCGTGTTTGCGGCAGATGCCCCCTGGGGAGGGGCCTGGGAGAGTTCGCCGCAGGCGGTTACAAGCAGAAACGCCGCAACGCTCAATATAAGAACGTTGCGGACGGCTGAGTTCGGGATGGATGGGGTCATATGCTGGTATCCTCCATAAATATCGTCCCACGCTCCGGGGATTCGTCTCGGTTGGGGAGTGCAATCGGGCTCACGTTTCAGTCCCGACAATTCAATGGTCTGTCCAGTACGTCAAAAAATCTTCTTCCATGATCTTGTAAACATATGCCAATGGCCGGGGATTTCTCCCCGGCCATACTTGCGTTATGCGGTTACTGCGATGTCCATCAACATATTGGTGTTAGTCTTTGGCGTGGCACTTGTTGCAGAGGTCACGTGCGTTAGGGCCAAAGGCGGTTGCAGCGCGGCCGTAGTATGCTGCGGTCTGCTCGGCAACATTCTTGCCGTGGTTGATCTTGCCTTCAGTGGTGCTGGCGTCATACTGGGCGACACCGGCGGAGTCGGCAATGGTCATGAACTCGTTGACCAGGTTGTAACGGACCATGCTCTCGAAACCGGAAGCGTGTGCGCGGTGGCAGGAGAGGCAGGAGACGTTGCTGGTAGTGCTTGCGGACTGGTCAGCAGTATCGGTATTGATGGCCAGCGGCTTCAACTTGGTGTAGTCGTTGGTGCCGAGTTCGAAAGGAACCATCGAGCTGTAGGCCTTGGTCGGATCGGTGTTGGTCATGATACCGGAAGTCACGTAGCTGTTGTAGTTGGCGATGATCGGAGCGGTCAGCTTGGCAGCGTTACCGGCCGGGTGAACAAGACCCTTCATGCCGGAGGTGAAGCTGTTGTCGAGCATCTTGGTGTGGCAGTTGGCGCAGTACTCGGACATGCCCTGGCCGTAAGCGACGTGGGTCTGGCCGGTTGTCTCAAGACGGTTGTAGGTCGAAGGAGCAACGGCATCGGGAGACTGATTTCCAAATGCATAGGATCCGGTGAGGGACTTGGGCTGGTAGCCTACGCCGCCCAGGAGGCGGTAGACGCCGACTGCGGACACGCCGGCAACTGGATCGGCGCTGTTGTTATAGGAACCGGAATTGAAGATCGGCAGGCCTGTGGTAGCCTGGGAGCCGTCGGCAAAGCGACGGTACTTGCCGTGTGGATCATGGCAGCTGGAGCAGGCCAGGTTGGCGGCCGGATATGTGCCGCCGGGTGCTGCGGTCAGGGTTTTGTCAGCGGTGTAGCCGTAATCGGCAGCCACGATGTTGTGGCCATGACGGTCGCCGTCTTCAGTGGTGGCGGCGCCGCGGATCAGGAAGGCGTAGCTTTTCTTCAACCAGGCAAAGTCGCCGCCCGGGGTGGCTTCAACCGGGGCAAGGCCAGGTCCGAGCTTGGATGAGTCGGTAGAGATATGATAGCCGGTTGGTGCGGTGTCGGCCGAGTTGTGGCAGTTCAGGCAGGCGCCGGAAGCGTCATTGGCTTTCAGTAGATAAGGGCCGGACTGATACTGGGGGAGGCCGGTCGCAACAGCAGCGCCTGCTTCGGAGTTGTGCATCGTGTGGCAACCTTCGCACTCGGCGACGCCGCCTGAGTGGAACGCAAAGGCCGGTACGCTGATCAGAAGCGCGGATACTGCGGCTAGAACTACACTGGTACTTTTTCTCATTTTTACTTTCTCCTTTTGTTGGTTTCCTCTTTTTCAGAGGATCTGTTTTTGACTTACTACGGTTAGGGATGACTTTGTGGCAATGTGATGGTGATGTTGAACCTCCTGCTTGTTACCTGTGATCCTTGTAGCCACCTTATCCTTTTGATTCTTACAAGAGCGTTACGGTGACATTACATTTTTGTCAGGTACGATTATTTAATGGCATGCGCGGTTCCGGACAGGATGTGAGCATGGTTGTGACTATATTCTTTTGATTCTTACGGAGACGTTACGGTGAGATTACATTTTGGTAAGGTTGAAAAAAGCTGAATACAGGTGGGGGAACTGGAGGCTTACGGCAAAAAAAAGCCCCCTTTGAAAAGGGGGCTTTGGCTGAATGAAGTATATTTTTTACAATGTCAGACTGGGGCTGTCATGTTGAGCGGTTCTGGTGGCGGGACGGGAAAGTGCAGCGTTACCATGGTCCCCTGACCTGGTGAACTCTTTATTGTGACCGTACCGTTGTGCAGGTCCATGATGAATTTGACAATCGAAAGTCCCAGTCCCGAGCCTTTGGGATTGCTGGAACGGCTGTTCATGACGCGGTAAAACCGGTCAAAAACATTGTTTATATCCTCCTCAGGAATGCCATAGCCGTTATCACTCACTAAGACATCCAGGGAATTGTCCCCGCTCTTTCTGACGGAAATTTCAATTTTTACGCCTGGAGACGAATAATAGATGGCGTTTGACAGCAGATTGCTCATGACTCTGCGGAATAGAAGCGGGTCTCCGTACAGTTTGCCGTCTCCGTCCCAGGTGATGTAAGCCTGTTTTTCCTCCCCTAGCGCTTCATAAAAACTGCAAACCTTCGCAATTTCATCGATCGGATCGAATAATGAACTCTCTATCAGGCTCGCAGGATTCTCCGATCGCGCCAGGAAAAGCAGCGCATCAATCATCCGTGCAAGACGCATATGCTCTTCGAGCCCGGATTCCAGAACCTTCCGGTATTCCTCTGCTGTTCGCTCCTGAGAGAGAGCAACCTCCGCTTCTCCCATCAGGTTGTTGATGGGTGTTCGCAACTCATGCGCCAGATTGGATGTGTACTGGGAAATCTGGACAAACGAACTCTTCAGCCTGTCCAGCATTTCGTTAAAGGCCATTGCCGGCGCGCGCAGCTCCACCGGCCAACGCAGAGGATCTTTGGCCCTCATGCCGATCTTGTCGATGGTTATACGCTTGGCAAGACCGGCCAACTCATTGAGAGGCCGAAGAACTTTTCGCGCAATCACGAAACTGAATATAAAGGCAAATATTATTCCGGATATAATAATAGCGATCATTCGTTGCTGGTTGGTTTGAATGTGACCTTTTTCTGCGGTGATATCGATCGCAATCTGGATTGCAAGGCGTTCGGAAGGTTTGACCGTGTCGGTCCAGTACGACTGCAAAAGATATGACCGACCATTTGTGCCCCGATGAATAATATTTTTCTCCGACCGGACCTGAATTTTCACCTCTTTATCAACTACACACGGGGCGGGAAACAGCCGGGTGGATATTAATTCATCCATGCGCGGGGTTTCTACGAGGGTACGGCATTGCGTGTCCAGGATGCGGGCGTAGTATTCCGGAAATTTGACATAAGCACCTTCCCATTCGATATCCTGCTTGATGACATCGACAAAATCGGGCCGGCTTTCGATAATGGCCCTGAATACACGAATCCGATCATCAATATAATCGGTTTCAGCTTTTACCAGGGTGTCATTCATGGTCCAACTGAGGAAGGCATATGTGATCGCAAACATGATAATGGCGGAGAGGGTATAGGAGATCACCAGCCGCCGTGCGATTGACCAACGCCAGGTATTACCGGTACTGCTCTGGCTGGAATGTTCAGCATTGTTCGAGGGCATGGGACATACCTTTCCTGGATTCCGCTATATTTGAGAAA
>JANYBN010000182.1 GCA_025360785.1 Geobacter sp. | reverse complement strand
GGCCTTGTATGCTGTTTCTGTTCGTCGGCTCATAGCTTTGCGCTCCGGCTTCCTCCAGGCCCCTCCTCGCGGAGACGCCCTTGCCTTCGGCTAGTACTTGTTTTACCCTGTCATCGCGACAGTGACTGGATTCTCGTACAGGGGACTTGCACCCCATAAGTTCACGTCCATGACGGGCGTACACCAAGGGGTTGGACACGGACTCCGCTTCGCTCCGCCGGTCAGCCCCAACCACGTTGAATAAAATAATGATTCGATACACGCAAAAACAGATTGACATTAAGCATGGCTTTGCTTATTTTGATTCGATACACATCGAATCAGGAGGCGTGGTATGGATACCGAGCAGAGCATCACTATCATGAAGGCCCTAGCAGACAAATCACGACTAGCCATCATAAACTCCCTTCTAGAACAATCTCAGTATGTCGAGGAAATCGCCAAGCGCCATGCGCTTGCTACATCGACAGTCTCGTTTCACCTGCGTAAGCTGGAGAAGGCTGGGCTTGTCATCAGCCACAAAGAGCAGTATTACGTTGTATTCCAGGCAAACCGTTCAATATTCGATACCACTCTAAGGGAAATAGTTTCTGTACCAACGGCAGAAAAAGAACTTCAAGACTTACGAATGGATGAATACCGGCGTAAAGTACTGGAGGTCTTTTTTCGACACGGTACTCTCGTGAAGCTACCGTCTCAGCATAAAAAACGGCTCATCGTGCTGGAGCAGTTTGCAAGAATGTTCGAGCCGAGTCGTCGTTATACTGAGCAGGAAGTAACCGAACTCATAAAGCCACTGTTCGACGACTACTGTACCATTCGCCGCTTGCTGGTGGACGAGGAGCTAATCCACCGGGAAGAGGCAACTTACTGGCGGGAGATAATAAATGGCGATAAAGCAACACAGCAGATTTTTTCGAAAGGACCACGGATCATGAAAAAGGAGAGCAAACGAGCGGAAATAAAGCGGACCTACAAACAGAACATTCCTGATATGGGAATTTACCAGATCAAAAACAAAGTAAATGGAAAGATCTATATCGACAGCAGTAAAAATCTGGAAGGAACACGTAACAGCCGGTTGTTTCAGCTCAAGATGGGGAAAATTGTCTTCAACAGAGAGCTACAGAAGGAACTAAATGAATTTGGTGCGGACGGTTTCGAGTTTTCCGTGATAGACGTTCTCTATGATCTGGAGCCAGGAGACAATATTGATCGACTGCTCGCCTCGCTGGAACTGCATTGGCTAGAGAAATTGCAGCCTTTTGGAGAGCGTGGATACAACAGTCTTAAAGGGTTTCAGCGCAACATGGGTCAGTTGACAATTGAGAGTGAAGCCAAACTTGACTGACAATAAGTATAAACAACTCGATTTTACTTCGAGCCAACACAGCTCTGTAGGAAAAGACATTACCAGAGTCATTGAGGTGGGCAGTCGAAAGCGCAAACAAATGGAATAGAGGTCGAGTATGAAAGTTTCGGGTCGGTAACTTGCGAAGCAATGGTTATGATTTCTGGACTTGGAGTGCAAATGACTCGATGGCCTGTGTCGTTTTGTGAAGACTTAGCGACCAAAGGATATCGGGTAATCAGGTTTGACAACAGAGATATTGGATATTCTACTTCTTTTGCACAGTCAGGAGTCCCAAATCTAGAAAGGAACACTTAGGTGTCAGGTCTCCACCTGTGACAAAATGATGCCGAATTTGTATGAAATGCTGAGTTCGAATTGAGGAGAAAATAGTGGGGCGGCCGTTGCGGATAACATATCCTGAAGCGCATTACCATGTAACTTCACGCGGCAATGAGCAGAAAGACGTCTTTAAAAGCCGTCGGGATCGGGAACAATTCCTCTCGTATTTGGAGTCGGCCACAACTCGATACAGAGCGGTAATACATGCATACTGCCTCATGACCAATCATTATCATCTGCTTCTGGAAATCCAGCATTGACATCACGTGGGCAGACGCCGACGAAACAACAGATAAAGCGAAAGTAACCAAAGAGGTGATCGATAAGATAATCGATTCTTTCAATGAAGTTATTGAAGAGCAGTTTGATGGGGTAGATGAAAGTCATTGATTCGCAGAGCAAAAGGAATAGATGTCGCGTCTTAACATTGACGGTCATGGAATGTCCCAACCAAGGCTTAGGACCGGCCAAAACCGCCAGTCAAAGCCGTGCGCCGTTGAACAGAAAGAGAAGGGCTCCTTATTTCTGTTTGACCTGATGCCTTGGAGCCGCAACCGGGAGGTTGGAATGAGAAGAAATGTAGTCAAATTATTGATGGGATTATTTGTAGCTGCACTGCTTGGAATGACTGGGTGTGGCGGAAGCAGCAGTAGCGATCATCTGCCACCAGTTTCGGGGGGAACGGAGACGTGGAAGGTCGTGGCGTCTCCTGCATTTTTACCGAGTGATGTTTATCACATCGAAATCAGCGGAGGTATCACTGGTTTTACCAACTCTATCGACATCACAAAAAACAGCAGCAAAATTTCACTTCACGGCGTGAGCTTGAATAGCAGTAGCCTTAGCCCCGTATATGGCTTCTATTACTCTAGCGATACTACCAATGCTGACATCGATATCCTTCGCTTCCCGATAACCGTCGGAGAAACATGGACGGCTCAAGATTGGGATGGAGGTTCAAGCACTATAAAAGTCATCTCCGGCAGTGAAACGGTGACAAATTTGAAAGGGATTACCGCAACAAGTTGTGCACATGTGCGCGAGACTTCTGCTCACAATAGCAAGCTATCAACATCTAACGTGTGGAACACAGTAATAGATAAATGGATTTGTCCAGGATATGGGCCGTTCAAGTATGTAACGACTTGGAACGCTGGGCAAGTGTCGACAACATATTTTGAATCGTTTACCCCGGCTGGCCAGGTTGACCCAACTGATTATTGGCCTATGGCAGTTGGCACTCAATGGGTAATGAAAAACTGAAGAAAGGAAAATGGGGGCAGCCCCTGACATTTCAAGCCTTATAACCGGGCTTGTTTCCAGCCGTCCAATCGCAAGGGGACGGCGTCCGACGCCTACTATGGCTTTTGCTGAC
>JANYBN010000175.1 GCA_025360785.1 Geobacter sp. | reverse complement strand
CAAAAGAAAACACAAAGCAAAATCAAAACCTCAAACACCACAACTTTCGGTAGCACGTCCCTCCCCTTAATTAAGGGGAGGACAGGAGGGGTTATGCCTTTGACTCTAATCCGGCAGCGCCCCATGCACTCCCAAAGCGCTGTGATAAACCCAGCTAGCCTCCCGCAGCCTGAGCACACCGAATTTCCTGCTTGCCCGATCAATCTCCATGTCCTTCGCTTCAGCAAGCTGAACCGTAATTTCGACAATATCATTGTCACCCCACAACGACACACCGGGGCTCTGCACAAGCTCGACCCGCTCGAACTCCTTGTCGCAGAGCTTCAATTCCCCACGATCATCAACCCTATTGAATTTCGGAAGTTCATCCTCGTCGTCAAAATACAGCACATATTCCTCATCTGGCTGGGAGGCACGGAAAGGTGTGCGCCGTTGCAGTTCAAAACTCCAATGTGCGGCATGCTGCCACCAGCGGGCTGCGTAGTCTAAAACTTCCGGCTGTTCGCTGCCAAAAAGTTTGGCGGCCATATGTGCATGTTCCAGGTCTGCCAGATTATTGTCCGCGCAAAGCGGGCTGCGCTCCGCGATACGGGGTATTGCGTTGATGACCTGAAATTGCCCTTTCTCCAACAGATCGTGCAAATCATGAGATTTCAGTGGGAACTGCCCTGATTCAAATCCGGGCTTTTCGAATGCTATGGCTCTGCCAACCAAGGCCCGGTAGTTATGGGAGAGGATCGTCACATTGGGTTTTTGGGGTACCTGATTGCGGTGCCGTTGTATCCTGCCGGCCAACTGGATCAGCGACCGCATCGAGCTGGGTTCGGCAATAGCCCAGTCGTAGTCGTGATCGCGCCCGACTTCGGCAACCGAGGTAGCGAGGACAACGAAGAGATGATTGTCTTCCGGATGATCATCCAGAGCCTGCTGGATACTCGATTGTTGCCAGATTGCCTGAGGATCGTGCCGGGAGAGCACGCCATCCAGACGCCGTTCCATGGCTGAACGCACTGCCAGCGGATACTGGCTATGGTAGACGCAGTAATGAATCCGGCGGTTGCTGTACGGTGGCGTAACCAACAGTTGCTTTGCCACCGCCACCAGGGGGTTGATATTGGCCATGCGTACCAGGCCGATGGAGATCCGTTTGCCGTTGTCGGGATGAACTTGATTGTGGTCGGCATGCAAGCGATGCATTGCGCTGTGTACTGCATTTGCAATGGACTTGACCGCCTCTTCAGCTGTTGGTTGTTCGGCAATCACCAGCAACAGCTCAGCCTGACGAACCGGCGCGGCTTTTAACAGCTTCTCCACGCGTTTTTGCACAAAGCATCCATGCGCCTCGGTAAACGTTGCCAGCTCGGCATGATCGCTTTGCTCAACGCCGTTTTCATCAAACCAGGCACAACACACATTCAGTGCCCGACCCGGCTCGCCACACGCATTCTGATAGGCACGGCGACCGACGGAATATGCATCGAAGAGTGATCGTATAAGCGCTGGCGGCAGGGTGGCAGAGGAAAGCAATACCCGCGAGCCAAGCAGACCGGCCCAATGTACCAGGCGGGTCAAGGCATGCACATCGGCAAGATCAAAGTCATCCGGCTCATCTAGCACCAGATCGGAGGTGAGTAACCGCAGCATGGGCGCAATCTGCTTGCCACCGCGTTCTCCTTCTGTTGCCGGTATCAGGTGGTCGATGGTGCTGACCAGAATCGGCGCGCTCGCCAGCTGATGTAGTTTTGGTGTTTTTAGCAGCCACTGATTAAGGCGACTATCGTCAAGCGCGCCTTCATAGCTGACATACTGGTTTTCGGCAAACAGCTCTTCCGCCGATTCAGAACCGGGTAGTTTTTCATCATCGTTATTGAAATCATGTAACTCCCGCACCGCCTGCGAACCGATCAACACCGCCAGATCGTCATCCTCAAGTTTAAGCCGGTCGCGTAGCGCATCACCCGTTTGCAGCGTCAATGTACGCAAACCAAGGGCGATACTAAAACGGCAGCCTGACTTTTCATCTGCCAGGCCATACATGATACGGCCATTGGCAAAAGTTTTGCCACAGCCGGTTGAGGCCATGTTGACGCCGAAAAAACCGTGTTCGACGGAGCGTTCCCTGATACCGCAAGCCAGTTCATAGGCTTTGTCCTGCCACCGAAAGTGCGGGTTCTCACTACGCTTCTTAAAACCTTTATGTCGTGTGATTGCCGGTAGCGACTGCCGGAGTGACGGTAATCCTTTTGCTAGTAATACCGCGTTGTGGCCGACACCTACCAGATGTTCATCGAGCTTTTGTTTTACCTTTTTTGTTTCGCGGTCAGTATTGGCATACACGCTATAACTGCCATCCTGCCAGGCCGGCGTCACCTCATGGGCCGAATAATGATGATCGGACAGCATCAGAAACAGGCGGGCCAGATGCATGGTAAACGTGTCGGACATCCAGTCTTTATCGCTACGGATAACATCCTGCTGTTTCAATGCTCGGTTTGCCACGGCATGTACCTTGGCCCGCCAGGTCTTGCTACGCAAAGGGGTGCCGCCTACGAATTCCCATACCGCCTGTTTATCTTCTGGTTTCCATTTTTCACGGCAACATTGGGGTGAATTCCAGGAAGGTCCGAACCACCTGCTGCTATCCAGCCAGCTATCAATCTGGCCTAGCCGTGGTGCGTTGGAGTTGTCGGGCGTTTTATCCCATTTCGGCAGGCGGTGATGCGAAACCAGCAACCAGCCAATGGTGCGCGCGAATGACGGCTGGAGGGTCTTAAATGGGTTTCCGGTTGTGCCTGGCTCATCTTTAATCAGCGCTTCAAGCAGACCCTGCTCATCACTCTCACTAATCGTGCTCAACTTCTCAAGCCACTGCTGATCGGTTTGATTACCGACAAACGCCTGAAACATGCGTAACGACACCCACTCATGACGATACGGTTCAAATGTTTTACCTTTCCCTTGCAGTTTGTCCTGAAACAGCACATTGGCCTTGCCAAAATCATGAAAAAGCCCGGCTATGGCTGCCAACAGCGAGATAACCTCCGCCGTATGCCACTGGTTTTCACGTTGTGATCTCAGGATATCCCGTCCGGAGGTGTTGGTGGGCACTGTTCCTTGTTCGTTAAATTCCCGCAGGCTCCCAACGATCCAGAGCAGCTCTGTCCGGTTGGCGGATTTGATCCAGTGACAGGCTACGGCGGTGTTACGCTTGGCTGTTTTGCGCAACATTTTACGCAGGGTTGTCAGTCCTTGCTGTGTGATGGCGGTTTGCCAGGTGCGCTCCCCCTTGCGTTCCGCAAACTGGTCCAGAACGCGTCGGGTCTCAACCAAGGCCCGTTTGCTGCACTGGGAGACAAACATTATATTCATTTTCCCACCTCGCTAAGCGACTCAGCGACGTCTTTCAAGGTATCGATCATCACATCCAGCGCCTCAGCCTGGTTAAACCCTTCGGTGCAGCGGCGGCGAAATTCCTGTTCATCTTCACCCTGCATGGCGGCAATAAAGGCTTGTGGCAGAATAAGGGCATCCTTGATCAGGTCGGCAATATCAAAAACCAGACCGCCGCGCCGCGTCTTGCCGTGCAGTACCGCCAACCCGTGCGGTAAACCGAGCACCCATGCCGCCGTGGCCCCCAGTCCGTAGGCCAGGTAGTTGCCGTGATCCAGAAAACGGTTCGCGATATCCGTGCCCGAACCTCGCTTGGAGCGCGTAAAATCACCATATTTGACCGTGTTAACCGCTATTTTGTAGAGCGCTTTGGTCAGCTTGGCTTCCTGGGCCAGAATGTCGCCATTATCGTTGCATTGATCCAGAGCAGCCCTGGTACCGTTCAGTAACGAAACCAACTGCTCACGATTGACCGTAAAGCCATCCCCGCGCTGCATGCGGGTGCTGAGCCACTGTTTCTCAATCTGCCCAAGGCGCACCAACTGAAAGGCCTTGGCCGCCGCGAGCCGTTTTTCATCGTTAAACCAAAAACTCACCCAGTGTTGCAGGTACTCGGTCGGCCGATATTCGCTTTGCGGCGTCAGCCAGGAGACATCGACCTGCACTTCGTTTGCCGCAAACAGCGGAGATCCGCCACCACCGCAAAAACCGACCAGCACGCCGGCTTTAGCCAGCTCGCGCATCGCCATTTGCGTAATGGAAGTTCCGGTGCCGAGCAACAGGGAGGTTGTGTTGGCAATAGGGATGTTCCAGTACAGGGAGTCCTTACCCTCCTCGGTAACATACTCGACCCGACCACCGTTGACCAATACGCGACAGTGCTGAAGGTAGTACATATTCGCCCGTTTGGAGTGCATGATCGTTTTTAAATCTGAAGGCGAGAGATCTTTCATTTTATTTGAGCCTTTCTGTGAAGTTAGGTTGCGAAATTTTACCGGTTTTTCATCAAGGCATAAAATCAGTACAGTTATGTTTCCGGCAGCAGATTTTGCACCAGCCATAGCCGCATCGCAACATCCATGCAAATTCATCGAAGCAAAGTTTGCTTTGTTCCATTTATCCACGCTTCCGGCGCGTTTCAACCATTCCGAACAGACCTGTTTGCCATAGCAGATTTTGCCTACATTAACCATGATTTTAAATTTTCATTAAGATTATTCTTGTAATAAACAGGACGAGGGGAAGGGTAACACAGTGATGCGACACAATACGTCATGGGCTCTCGAAAGAGATTCCTTACACCTGTTGCAATATGCATTATAATGCGTATAATAATTGTATGAAATATTCTTGGGACGAGACAAAACGACTGAAGAATCTCAAAAAGCACTGTCTTGATTTTGCTGATGCCTCCCGGATATTCAACGGCCCCACACTTACGATGGTGGATGACGGGCCTGACTACGGAGAAACACGGTTTATTACAATGGGGCTCTTGAGGCTGGCAGTTGTGGCGGTATGCCATACCGAGAGTGAATCAGAAATACGAATAATTTCTATGAGAAAGGCGGAACGACATGAAACGGAACTCTTCTTCTCCTGTGCATGATGATTGCGATGATGCCCCGGTGATCACTGCTGAACGGATTGCCGGCGCAAAACGCCGCGTAGGGTTGGCAACTGTAAATAGTACCGAATGGAGTCAGGCTGTGAATGAGCAACTCGGCAAACAGCGAGTTACAATAATGCTTGATGCTTCGATAGTGGCCTGGTTCAAGGCACAGGCTGGAACCCGTGGCTATCAGACACTTATCAACTCGACGCTGCACGACGCAATGCAGCACAAATCCTTGGAAAATATACTGCGTGAGGTGGTAAGGGAAGAACTACAGCACTATGGCCGCACCGAGTGACACCGGCTGGATATGTTCAAATTAACTTTTTTGCCAATCAACAACACCCTGCCATAAACCTGTATCAATCGAGGCAACGACAGCGCGCGTCATCTGTCCTTACCCTTGGCATATCCCCGCATTCCCCGCTCCGATTCCTTGACATTCCGTCCTCATATCTGTAGTTTAGTTCAGTTTTAACGAATCAGAAACGGAGACAGCACCCCATGGAATATAAAGACACCCTCAATCTGCCGCAGACCGATTTTGCCATGAAGGCCAACCTGTATCAGCGCGAGCCGGAAATGCTTGCCAAATGGGAGCAGGACAGGCTCTATGCCAAACTGGAAGAGTCCGGCAAAGACAAGCCCCTCTACGTTCTGCATGACGGCCCCCCTTACGCCAACGGAAATATCCATATCGGTCACGCCCTCAACAAAACCCTTAAGGACATTGTGCTTAAAGTGAAGCGTATGGAAGGTTTCCACGCCCCCTACGTGCCGGGTTGGGATTGTCATGGTCTGCCGATAGAACTGCAGGTCGAAAAAAACCTGGGGTCGAAGAAAAACCAGATGAGCAAACTGGAGATGCGCCGTGAATGCCGCAGCTATGCCGCCAAGTTCGTCGCTATCCAGAAAGAGGAGTTTAAGCGCCTCGGCATCCTTGGTGACTGGGAAAAACCGTACCTGACAATGAACTATGAATATGAGGGGCTGACCGCAGCGGAACTGGCCCGTTTTGCCCACAACGGCGGATTGTACCGTGGCCGTAAACCGGTGCACTGGTGTTCCTCATGCGTAACTGCTCTGGCTGAGGCCGAAGTCGAGTATGCCGACCACACCTCCCCCTCGATCTTTGTTCGCTTTGCCCTGCAGGATGATGTCTCAGCCGCAATCCCGGCCCTGGCAGGAAAACAGGCCTACGTCGTGATCTGGACAACCACCCCCTGGACTATTCCCGCCAACCTGGCTGTGGCGCTTCACCCGGAGTTCGATTACGTGGCGCTGGAAACAGAGAAGGGCGTCCTGATCGTCGCGGAAGGGCTCAAAGATTCATTCCTTGCCTCCGTCGGTCTGACCGGTGAGGTCATTGCCACTTTCAAAGCGGGCCTGCTGGAGCGTAAGCGCTGCAAGCATCCCTTCTATGATCGTGATTCGATTGTGCTGCTGGGTGAACATGTCACTCTGGAGGCCGGCACCGGCTGCGTCCACACCGCCCCCGGCCACGGCCAGGAGGATTATGAGCTGGCGCTCAAAGAGGGACTGGAAATTTACAATCCGGTCGATAATTACGGTAAATATCTGTCAACGGTCGAATTCTTTGCCGGCCAGCAGGTTTTTCCCGCCAACCAGAGTGTCATCGACAAACTGATCGAGGTTGGAGCGCTCCTTCATACCGAAAAGATCAGCCATTCCTACCCGCACTGCTGGCGCTGCAAAAAACCGATCATTTTCCGCGCCACCGAGCAGTGGTTCATCAGCATGAAAGCCAACGAACTGCGCGACAAAGCCTTAAAAGCCATCGACCAGGTGGAGTGGATTCCGAAGTGGGGGCGCGAAAGGATCTACGGCATGATCGAGAATCGTCCCGATTGGTGCGTCTCCCGTCAGCGCTCCTGGGGCGTTCCGATTACCGCATTCTCCTGCGCCGCCTGCGGTGAATACATCGCCGACGGCAAGATCATGGATCACGTGGCAGAGATCTTCAAAAAGGAAAGTTCCGATGTCTGGTTCGACTGGAGCGCCGAAAAACTGCTTCCTGCCGGCACGGTCTGCCCGAAATGCGGTTCGGCATCCCTTGAGAAGGAAAACGATATCCTCGACGTCTGGTTCGATTCCGGCGTGTCGCACGCGGCGGTGCTCGAACCGAGCGCCACCCTGCGCTCACCTGCCGACCTGTACCTGGAGGGGAGCGATCAGCATCGCGGCTGGTTCCATTCATCTCTGCTGGAGAGCGTCGGCACCAGAGGGGTTGCACCGTATAAAAGCGTACTGACGCATGGTTTCGTACTGGATGGTCAGGGTCGCAAGATGAGCAAGTCCGTAGGCAATGTCGTGGCTCCCGAAGACGTCATTAAGAAGTTCGGCGCCGATGTTCTACGCCTCTGGGTTTCCGCCATGGATTACCAGGATGATACCCGCATTTCGCAGGAGATCCTGACCAGGGTAGCAGAAGCTTATCGCCGCATCCGCAACACCTGCCGCTATATTCTCGGCAATATCAATAACTTTGATCCGGCGACCCAGTCGGTACCGTTCTCGGAGATGCCGGAAATTGACCGGTGGGCTCTGCATCAGCTGGAAATCCTCAAGGAACGTGTACTCACCGCTTATCAGGATCTTGAATTTCATGTCATTTATCAGGAAGTCAACGGTTTCTGTACCACCGAGATGAGTTCCTTTTACCTCGATATCCTCAAGGACCGCATGTACACCAGCAAGGGTGACTCTCTGGAACGATTGAGTGCCCAGACGGTCATGTTCCGGATTCTCGACACTCTGGTGCGCCTTCTTGCTCCGGTGCTGTCGTTCACCTCCGACGAAGTCTGGCAGTTCATGCCGGGAAAGCGAGAGGAAAGCGTGCACCTGGCTGCGTTTCCTGCACGCAACCCGGAGTGGCAGGATGATGTCCTGGCCGCCCGCTGGGAGCGCATCATCAAAGTGCGCGCAGATGTTTCAAAAGCCCTGGAACTGGCCCGGGTCGCAAAGACCATCGGACATTCACTTGATGCCGCAGTAACCATCGCCGCCCCTCCGGAATTGTTCACATTCCTGCAAAACTACGCAGCAGAACTGAACAGTATATTCATCGTGTCGAAGGCAACTCTGGCAGCGGATCTGGAGGGGGAATGCTGGACATCGGAAAATCTGGAAGGGCTTAAAGTCCAGGTTACGGCAGCTCCGGGCGTAAAATGCGAGCGTTGCTGGTATTACAGCGAAGAGCTGGGCACTGATGCCGAACACCCGACCATTTGCCCCAAATGCACAATTGCCGTAACGTAATACGGTTTTTCCGTTAGTGCGATGAAAACATCGCAGCAAAGGGGGGTGGATATGCCTGTTGATATTTTAGTCTCGTCACTCATGTCTGCAAATGTAACAAGCACAACAGCGAATGCCAACCTGGCGGATGTCATTCAGAGCATGATTGACAACCACTATTCCTGCATTGTCGTTGTTGAAAACGGAATGCCGATCGGCATTATCACCGAACGGGATATCGTGCGCCTGATGGGCCTGTTTATCTCTGACAAGCCGGAGTGCCCGATGCTGGTTGCCGATGTCATGTCCGTTCCCGTTGCAACTGTTTCCGAGGATACGGTTCTGTTCGAGGCGCTGGTCATATCATCAGCCCAGAAAATACGCCATTTGCCGGTAGTGACCTCATCCGGTCGGCTGGTCGGCCTGGTAACCCAGTCCGACCTTGCCAAGGCTCTTTTCAAGACTTACGAAAGACAGCGCGAGATCATTGAACAATCCGTTAATCAGCGCACCCAGGAATTGCTTCAGGCCAACGAACAACTCAAATCTCTTTCGCTGCTCGATTCACTGACCGGCCTCGGTAACCGCCGTGCCATGGAGGTAGACCTTGATCATACCCACAGTCAGGCGACGCGCTATAACCGGTCATATTCAGTGGCACTCTTCGATGTCGATCACTTCAAGTTGTACAATGACTGTTACGGCCACAAAGCGGGCGACAGCGCCCTGCGTCGGATTTCCGATCATCTGCTGAAAAGCATCCGTACCTGTGACCGGCTCTATCGCTATGGCGGTGAAGAAGTCCTTCTGATCATGCCGGAAACGACCCTTTATGGTGCCCTGATTCTGGTTGACCGGATTCTTGCCGGTCTGGCCGAGCTTAAAATTCCGCACAAAAAAAGTTCGCACGGCGTGCTGACCCTCAGTTGTGGTGTCGCCAGCCAGATTGAAGTTAACGGCTACGAACGCTGGGAAGATCTGGTTGATCTGGCTGATCGCGGTCTGTACGCGTCAAAAAACAATGGTCGCAATTGTGCCACCATCATCCCCCCGGAAGACGCCGTCGATGACTGCGTGCCCCGGATGCACGGAAGTAAACCATGAAATCTCGATACAGCCTGTTCGCCGCTATCGCCGTTGTTGGCATAATAATCGACCAGATCACCAAGATAGTCATTGATCGCAGCATGCAGCTTTATGATTCGATCCCGATCATTGAAAACTTCTTTCATATCACTTACGTCAGGAACAAGGGAGCCGCTTTCAGCTTCCTCTCCAACGCATCGTGGCGGCTGCCGTTTTTTATCACCGTCTCGATCATAGCGGCGCTCGTTATTCTGGTGGCGTTTCGCAAACTGCGTGACGACCAGAAGTTGGCTCATATCTCGCTGGCGATGATTTTTTCCGGCGCAGTCGGCAACCTGATCGACCGGGTCCGCCTGGGGGAAGTGATTGATTTTCTCGATGCCCATTGGTACCGGCATCACTGGCCGGCCTTCAACGTGGCCGATTCACTGATCTGTGTCGGGGTTTTTCTGCTGGCGATTGATATGATTCTGGAGGAAAAGCGGATGAAGAAGGGATGAACATACTTTATCTATTAAATGTTCCTGATTAGTACCATTCTTCCGCAAGCTTCACAATAAGCCCCCTCCCTTTCAAGGGGAGGGACGGAGAGGGGATGGGGTGCTTGACAATACCAAGTCCTTTAAGAATATTTGAATCCACCGTGAGACCAAAATAGAGTTGTCCGTTCTTTTTATTTTCGGCATTGACCGGAATACCCCACCCGAAGTTGATCAGAGCCGCCTTGTTGGCTTCAAACGAAACCCCGGACATCTTTGCATTTGCAAAGACCTGCGAGTTGCCAAAAGTCTCGCAGGTCTGGTGAAATGGTATTTTTCGGAATATTATTGCAGGTTGGTTGGAGGGACAGTGGCATGTTTAGTACCTCTTAAACAAAATCATAAGAAAATATTTATTATGTATACGGTAGCAGAAAAGGGTTGTCAAGCGGGTTATTGCCAGATTTTCATAAAAGGACGTATAGAATTAGCAGAGGCAGGAGCGTTTGATTAGTGAAGATCTTTAATCGGAACAAGTCGGAACCAAGACCCTTAATCTTCAGTATTTATGGCTACTTGGGCCATTTTTGCGCCCCTTGAAGAAATCGCAGTATCTCTATGCGCTCCTCTTTGATGCGGTATATCGCAATAAAAGGGGTGCGGCTAATAACCAGTTCGCGAGTTCCTTTTGTTCTCCCGACCCGCCCCATTTCGGGCTGCGTGGCAAGCAGGTTAGTCTGCTGCTCAATATCCTGATCTTGAGAACTTGCCGCAAGAGGATCATCCATGGCGATATAATCCAGTTGGCCATATATCGCATTTAAAGCTGCCGTTCCCCACCAAAAACAACTTCCTCCCAGCTCCCCTGTTGACACCATAGTATCACCATAGTATCATTACCCATGCCAAGAAAAATCAGAGAGCTGATAGCCGATCTGGAAAAGGCCGGATTCATCAACAGGGGTGGCAAAGGAAGTCACCGGAATTTTACGCATCCGCGCAGCTCCATGCCAATCACGATTTCCGGTAAACCGGGTGGCGATGCGAAACCATATCAGGAGCGGGCTGTACGCGAATCAATAGAGGAGACAAAAAAATGAAACCGGGTGATGAGTATCTGAAGATTGTTCAATGGTCGGATGCTGATGGTTGTTATGTAGGAACATGTCCCGGCGTTTTATACGCTGGAGTGCATGGCGATGATGAAGCCGCCGTTTACAAGGAGCTGTGCGAAGTTGTCGCTGAAACGATTGAGCTGTATAAAACAGATGCCAAGCCACTTCCAAAACCGACAGCCTTAAAAACATATTCCGGAAGATTTGTGCTTAGGGTCGAAAAAGAGTTACATCAAACACTTGCCATCAGGGCAATACAGCGTGGAGAAAGCCTGAACAGTTATTGCCGAAAAATCCTCAAGATGGCAGCATAATTCACAAAAGCACATTACCACCATGCAAGCGGGAAGCCTTAGTTAAAATGGCAACCGGCTATTATCCCCCGTAGTGCACTCCGCCAGCGAACACTTCTTGCAAAATCCCTTCTCGCATAATCCGTTCCAGCACCCCGTCTTCTCCACCACCGTCACAAATCCCGACCACCTGAAAATCAGCCCGTTTGCCGGCCTCAAGCGAGCCGCAGGATGCGGACATACCAAGAGCTTCGGCACCGCCGGACGTCACCATGCGGAGCACGTCCGACTCTGTCAGGTCGTTCGTAAAGGTTGCCAGGGCAAAGCGCAGTTCATCCCAGAGCGAGAGCGAATTGTTACTCGCCAGCGAATCGGTGCCGAGTGCCAGAGGAATGCCTGATTTCTTGAACAGGTGGACCGGGGCGCGCCCGACGTCGAGAAGTTCGTTACTGCGGGGGCAGAGCGCGATATGTACGCCGCGCGACTTGAGGATACGGGCGTCGGCAACGGAGACGTGGACGCAATGAACCGCCAGAGTCGTCGGCGTCAACAGGCCGTAACGGTCGAGCAGTTCAGTCGAACTGCAACGAGCCGGATGCCCCAGAAAACGTTCCCAGCCGACATATGGGTAGAAGTTCGCCGCCAGATCTCCGCTCTCGTCAAAGATAAAATCGGCTTCGGAACGGGACTCGGACAGATGGATGGAGAGCGGCAGGGCGCGTGATGCAGAAGCGTCTCTGATTGCTGTCATATGCTCCTGTGCAATCGTATAGGGGGAATGAGGGGCAAGGCCTGACAGCAGTGCCTGCCCTTGACCGTGTCCTGCAGCCGTTTCCGCAGCGGCAAGTTTACTCGAAAAATGACTTTGCTCCTGCCCCAACAGCTCGAAGTAGAGCCGGCCGGCAAGCGGAGAGTGGTAATAATGCCCGGCCAGTGCCGGGTTGGTGACGGTCTCGCCAATCGCGGTCGTCCCCGATTCCAGGCACATCCGTACTCCCTCATGAATCGAAGGGGGGTACTCCTCTGCGGTAAGACCTCGCGAAATCTTGATCAACTGAATGATCCAGTCGGTAAATCGGCGTGGATTGTAATCTACTGACGAACTGAGCCGCCAGGAAGGAAAGTGTGTTAATTCAAGGTGGGTGTGGGCGTTTACAAACCCTGGCAGAAGGGCACAGCCGGGGTAATCAATCACAGGTGCTGAGTGCTTGCTGCGGAGCATTTGCAGAGGGCCCGTTTCGACAATAATGCCGTTGCTGACGAGCAATGCCCCGCCGGCAAGCGGCGGGGCATCTGGATTAATCAACCAGGAAGCAGCGTAGATGGTGGGCTCAGACATAATCACCTCCGAATTAACGAATGATTTATCCACGTGCTCCGGTAGCTGTAGTTTTACCAAAGCGTTTCTGCGCTTTGGGAGCAGCAACTGCCGGACCGGTTTTTTTATGTTTTTTTCCGGCTGCAGGGGCTGGTGGCGGATACTTCTCCAGCGCAAGCTTGAGAGCGTCTTCAACCTCTGAAACTGCAATGATTTTAACTTTTTTAAGAATTTCCGGTGGAATGTCTTCCAGATCCTTTTTGTTCAGTTCAGGGATGATCACCAGCCGCATCCGGGATCTGACCGCAGCCAGTATTTTTTCCTTGAGACCGCCAATCGGGAGTACTTTGCCGCGTAGCGTCACTTCTCCGGTCATGGCGACATCTTTTCTTACCGGAATGTGGCACAGTATCGATACCAGCGCCACGGTCATGGCAACACCTGCCGAAGGACCGTCCTTTGGAATGGCACCCGCAGGTACGTGAACATGAATCTCGTGGTCCTGAAAAACCTTCGGATCAAGGTGCAGCGCCCCGGCATGAGCACGAATGTAGGAATGGGCCGCCTGTACGGACTCCTTCATCACGTCACCCAACTGGCCGGTCAGCGTCAATGCAGGTTTACCCGCCATCAAGCTGGCCTCGATATGAAGAATTTCTCCACCGACAGGTGTCCAGGCCAGTCCGTTGACTACCCCGATCTCGTTTTTGTCCAGATCTTCCTCACGAATATATTTTTCGGCTCCCAGATAGGTGTGCAGAGCCTTGGCGGTTATTTTGACCAGGCGCGGGTTCCCCTCCGCCACTTTGCGAGCCACCTTGCGGCAGACCTTGCCGATTTCCCGCTCCAGGTTACGCAGACCGGCTTCACGGGTGTATTTGGAGATGATTTCACTGATAGATCCGTCGTCAAAGCTGATATGTTTGGCTTTGAGTCCGTTTTCCTTGATCTGTCGCGGGACCAGATAGCGCTTGGCAATCTCCAGCTTTTCCTCTTCGGTGTAGCCGGCCAGATTTATGACCTCCATTCGGTCGCGCAGAGCTGACGGAATCGGGTCCATCTGGTTGGCGGTCGCTACAAACATCACATTGGAGAGATCGAAAGGCTGGTTTATGTAATGATCGGAAAAGGAGTGATTCTGCTCCGGATCAAGCACCTCAAGAAGCGCCGATGAAGGGTCACCCTTGTAGTCGTAGCCCAGCTTGTCCAGTTCGTCCAGCATGAAAACCGGATTGTTGGCGCCTGCCTGTTTCAGCCCCTGCAGTATTCGTCCCGGCAGAGCGCCGATATAGGTGCGGCGATGACCACGAATCTCGGCCTCATCACGCACGCCACCTAGAGAAATGCGGACGAATTTGCGGTTCATGGCGCGGGCTATGGACTTGCCCAGCGAGGTTTTGCCGACACCGGGAGGACCGACGAAGCAGAGGATCGGTCCCTTCATTTTCTTCTTCAGTTTGCGTACCGCCAGAAATTCCAGAATACGTTCCTTGATTTTTTCCAGGTAGAAGTGGTCATCATCCAGAATTTTTTTGGCCCGGACGATATCCAGGCTGTCCCGGGTAGACTTGCTCCAGGGAAGTTCAACCATCCAGTCGAGATAGGTTCTGACAATGCTGGCTTCCCCACCATCAGGATGCATGTTTTCCAGACGGTTTAGCTGTTTGAGCGCTTCCTTTTTCACCGGTTCAGGCATTTTTGCCGCCTCGATCGCCTTTCTGACCTCGACCAGTTCATCTTTGCCTTCGTTATCGCCCAGCTCGCTCTGGATCGCTTTCATCTGCTCGCGCAGATAATATTCCTTGTGGTTTTTACCCATCTCCTCACGTGCGGCATTCTGGATCTTGGCCTGCACACTGAGGAGCTCAACTTCGCGGTTCAGAAACTCGTTAACCTTTGTCAGGCGAACGATGGGATCGTTTATTTCCAGCAATGTCTGGGCATCCGCAACTTTCAGGCCGAGATTGCTGGAAACCAGATCCGCCATGCTGCCCGGATCCTGGATGTTTTCCAGGATAACCATCACCTCGGGCGAGACCTGCTTGCCGAGCTCAATAATCTTGGTCAATTGTTCACGAACGGTGCGTATCAGAGCTTCGGTTTCCAGCGATATATCGGTGAGTGGAGTATCGTGCTGCCGCTCTACCCGTACGGTATAGAACGGTTTGTCGGAAACAAACTCGGTAATACGTGCCTTGGCAAGTCCTTGAACAAGGATTTTGACGCGACCATCCGGCAGTTTCAGCATCCGCATGATCATGGCGACCGTGCCGACCTCGTAAATCTTATCTGCAGGGGGATCTTCGTCACCAACATCATGCTGAGTGGCCAGCAGTATCATTCTATCGCCAGCCAGAGCACTGTCTACGGCTTTTACAGACATTTCCCGCCCGACAAAGAGCGGTATAATCATAAACGGGTACACTACAACGTCCCGAATCGGCAACAGTGGCAACACGTCCGGGATTTTCAGCTCTTCCGAACTTTGCTCTATGTCATTTTCTATCTCTATCAATCTAAATCTCCTTTATCGGCACGAGTCGCTCGCAACTTTTTGGGCAAATAACCCGGAGTACCCCCCGGCGGTATTCCGCACTTATCTCACCGGGGTCAACGTTTCCGGGTATAAGCACTTCATGGTGAAAGCGGCCATGGCTCCGTTCAACACATATAAATTTACCTTCATTCTGTTTCCTGGGTTTACACGCTTCAAGTGTCAGCGTTAAACCGCTTAACTTCAGAGTAATTGCGTCCAGAGTGAACCCCGGAAGGTCAAACTCCATGACGATGTCCCTGCTGGTTTCATAAATATCAACTTTTGGCCGGGTTTCGTTGTCCTCAAATGAATCGCGCAATTCAAGGGCATGCAGCAGACTGCGCATCTCGGCGACATGCCGATTGAATATTTCCTCTGTGAACGGTTTCCTGCCTGAATAACGTGGCATTTTATCACCTGAAAATAAGTAGGCTGCAAATCATTTTATGTGACTTTATCGCAGAAAAAATCCGGCTAACAAACAATCCAACTGTTTATCCGAGTGAGGTAATGTCGCGAAGTGTATGGATTAATACGAAGGTAATCATTCCCTCCGGCAAAGTCAAGGCAGACATTTTGAGTATAGTGTATTCAGGCGGCTTTTGAATTAAAATTTGACTTTGACCATGCTATGCAATAAATAAAGAAGTTTGTTTGAATGCGACTAACCGGAAGATGGGGAATGATCATGGAAAAATGGTCCATCAGTGAATCTGCCAAGATATACAATATTGACAACTGGGGCGCCGATCTCTTCTCGATCAATAAAAAGGGGAACATTTGCGTCCACCCCTCGTCAAATTCCAAACACTCGATTGACCTGCGGGCGCTGGTGGATGATCTGATCAAGCGCAAAATCAAGCCTCCTATTCTACTCCGCTTTATGGACGTACTACAGGGCCGCATCGCCTCGATCAATCGTGTCTTTAAAAATGCCATTCAGGAAAATGATTATCCGGCAAAATACCAGACATTCTACCCGATCAAGGTAAATCAACAGCGTCAGGTAGTTGAGGCCATCGCCGGTTATGGGAAACGCTATAACATCGGCCTCGAAGTCGGCTCAAAGCCTGAGCTGGTAGCGGGTATTTCAATATCCAGCGGCAACAACCTGCCGATCATTTGCAATGGCTACAAGGATGCCGAATACATCGAGACGGTGCTGTATGCTACCAAAGTCGGCTTTGATATTACTCTGGTCGTCGAGAAACTGTTCGAACTGGAAAAGATCATCGAAATATCCAAGAAGACCGGCATAACCCCGAAACTGGGAATCCGGGTCAAACTTTCCTCCAAGGGAACCGGTAAATGGGCAACCTCCGGCGGCGAAGACGCCAAGTTTGGCCTGCGCATGTCGGAGATCATCGCCGCTATCAGAATGCTGGAAGTCGAAGGAATGCTGGACTCGGTCAAGCTGTTGCACTCGCACATCGGGAGCCAGATCACCAAGATCGACAAGATCAAGACCGCACTGATAGAAGTTGCCCGCGTCTATACCGAAATGCGGAAACTGGGGGTCGGCATCGAATACCTGGACATCGGCGGCGGACTGGGGGTTGATTACGACGGCTCCAAATCGAGCTATTTCTCCAGTGTCAACTATACCATTGAAGAGTATGCCAACGACGTCATCTATCAAATCAAGACCATCTGTGACGAAGCGGGGGTGGAATGCCCCAACATCATCTCCGAATCGGGGCGAGCTACGGTCGCTCACTACTCTGTACTGGTCACCAATGTGCTCAACACCAATACCCAACATCTTATGCCCGATTTCGAAGAGATCCTGGCGACTACGGAGAAAGTGGCCCCGACGGTAAAAAAACTTACCGATATTTACAAAAGCATCGACCGCTATTCCCTCAGAGAGGATTACCACGATACGCTGCAGCTGATCAACGAAGCGGTCAGCCTCTTCAATCTGGGGTACCTGACGCTCAACGACCGCGCTATCGCCGAATGGCTCTACGCCAAGATCATCAGGAAGATCAACAGCATCGTCGAAAAGCTCAAGCCTATTCCTGAAGAATTGCAGAACTTTCAGCTACACATGCGCCAAACATATTTTGCCAATTTTTCCCTGTTTCAGTCGATTCCTGACTCCTGGGCCATCGATCAGCTCTTCCCGATCATGCCACTGCAGCGGCTCAACCAGAAGCCGGATGTCATGGCTTCTATCGCCGACATCACCTGTGACTCGGACGGGGAGATCACAAGTTTCGTGGGAGAACAGGGGCGCGCTAAATACCTGCCGATGCACAAGATCAAGAAGGACGAGGATTATTACATCGGCTTCTTTCTGATCGGCGCATATCAGGAGATCCTGGGGGATCTGCACAACCTGTTCGGCGACACCAATGCCGTCCATATCACCTTCAACAAAAAAACCGGCTACATGATCGATACCGTCATTAACGGCGACGCCACCTGGGAAACATTGAAATATGTACAATACAAAGGGCCGGAGATTCTGAAACGCGTCAGGGATAATCTGGAAAAAAGCGTGGTTCTGAAAAAGATCTCCATCGAAGAGAGCAGCCACTTTATCGAGCTGTTGGACAGAACACTGTTGGGATATACCTATCTGGGGGAATGATACTATGAGCAAAGTCCTAATCATCGGAGCAGGCGGCGTAGGCGGGGTTGTCACCCATAAATGCGCCCAGCGGCGCGACATCTTCAGCGAGATCACACTTGCCTCACGTACTAAATCCAAGTGCGACGCTATCGCCGCCCAGTTGAACAACAGTATCAAGACAGCACAGGTGGACGCCGACAACGTTCCCGAACTGGTCGCCCTGATCAAGCAGGTGCAGCCGAAGCTGGTGATCAACGTGGCGCTTCCCTATCAGGATCTGACCATCATGGATGCCTGCCTGGAAACCGGCGTAGATTACCTTGACACCGCAAACTACGAACCTTTGGATACTGCGAAATTTGAATATTCGTGGCAGTGGGCCTATCAGGAACGTTTCAGGGAAAAAGGGCTGATGGCGCTGCTCGGCTCAGGTTTTGATCCGGGAGTCACCAATGTCTATACAGCCCTGGCTGCCAAAAAATATCTGGACGTGGTTGAAGAACTCGACATCATTGATGCCAACGCGGGCAGTCACGGTCAACCGTTTGCCACCAACTTCAACCCGGAGATAAACATCCGCGAAGTGACCGCCACCTGCCGTCACTGGGAGAACGGCCAATTCGTCGAGTCCCCGCCGCTGACAACGAAACACTCTTTCGACTTCCCGGAAGGGATCGGCCCGATGAACATCTACCGCCTCTACCACGAGGAGATGGAGTCGCTGGTCAAGCATATCCCGACCATCAAGAAGGCCCAGTTCTGGATGACCTTCTCCGACAACTATCTGAAACACCTTGAGGTACTGCAGAATGTCGGCATGACCCGCATTGACGAGGTTGAATTCAACGGCCAGAAGATCGTGCCGATCCAGTTTCTTAAAGCGTTGCTCCCCGATCCCGGTTCACTGGGACCGTTGACCAAGGGCAAAACCTGCATCGGTGTTATCGCCAGAGGCACCAAGGACGGCCAGCGAAAACAGGTATATATCTACAACATCTGCGACCACGAGGCGTGCTACAAAGAAGTTCAGTCCCAAGCGATCAGCTACACTACCGGCGTGCCTGCAGTGGTAGGCGCGATTATGATGCTGACCGGCAAGTGGCGCGGGGCCGGAGTCTTCAACATGGAACAGTTCGATCCGGAGCTATTTCTGGACGTGCTGGGGCCAATGGGACTGCCGACCGTAGTTATAGACGGTGGTGAATGGCCGGAACTGTAAACTTTTGATAGACAACGGTATTGTCTGAAAACCCTGTCCCTTCACTACGGCATATTTTGAAAATGTCCTTAGAATGCGATTGATTAAGAGGTTCAATGAAAATACGCGAAGACCAAGGCATAATTATTTCGTTTGCCGCATTAAGCGTATTGACTGTCTTTGTCTGCATGACGAAGTATGCCGACTTCGACCTCTGGTGGCATTTGAAACTCGGAGAGTCTATAGTTACCAACTGGAGATTCCCTTCCGAAGATACTTTCTCCTACACGGCTCTGGGAAGACATCAATTTACTGGCGAGTGGCTGGCAGATACCATCATATTCCTCACCTTCAAAGCCGCTGGTTTCTGGGGACTAAATATCCTGAAGGCTCTGGTTCTTTTGTTGACGTTCCGGTTTCTGTATCTTCAGATAAAAGATGACGCCTCATGTTCACGGGGCAACGGAACTGCGGCCGTAATTACGCTGCTTTTGGTTCTGTTCGCCATTCGTTTCAGGCTTTTTGTCCGCCCATATCTTTTTTCTCTCCCTATGTTGGCACTGTATCTCTACCACATTGCTCGCTGGAGGAAGGGAACATCAGAAAAGATAATTTATCTTTTACCTGTTCTGATGATTTTTTGGGTAAACATGAGTGTGGGGGCGATATTCGGGATATTCGTGCTGGGAGTTGCGGCCTTTCTTGAACTTATAGAACGGAGATCCTGGGGGCTTTTCCCTGTTTTTCTGCTGACTGTGCTGGCATCCCTGGTAAATCCGGAGAGCTACGGAATTTACACTCTTGCTCTTGATTTAACCAGTGACCCTTATCGCGCCTTGGTTGGCGAGTACCAGCCAGTCACCATGGATATTCTCTTCGGGAGCGGAATGCGCTACACACTCTGTTTCCAGATTATGACTGCGGGGAGTATCCTGTATTTCATCCTTTTCAGAGGGTGGAAAAATGTGTTTCATCTCATTATTTTCGTATTTTTCCTATACGAGGCTCTTCGTCAGGTGCGCCTTATAGAAATGTTCAGCCTGGTGGCCGCTCCCTTTGTATTAATTGTGCTTGCGGGAATCTTTTCCCGATTTCCCGAGCTACCAATTAGATTTAGATTCTTACAGATGCCTCTACTGTCTGTAGTCATTATGGCTCTCATCCCCTGGACAGTATTGAATAGTCGGGTCTATGCCTTTGGTGTCGGGCCAAAGGAGACGGCCTTCCCGGAAGTGGCGATTCGCTTTCTAGATGAGCAGGGAATCAGGGGCAGGATGTTTAACAGCTATGGATTCGGCGGCTACTTGATCTGGAGGGGCAGCGGGAGGCAGGTGTTCATAGATGGCCGATACAGGCGGCTCTATACCCCATCGGAATATGGTGCATACAAGGGCATTATGGATTCTGCCAAGGAATGGAATGCGGCGGAACAAAAATATGGTTTTGATTATGCGGTGCTGGAATACGATCTTCAAAGCCGGAGATTTCCTGCGCATCTCCAGAATAATCCGGATTGGGCGCTGGTGTACTGGGACAACCACTCACTGATTTATGTAAAACGAACTCCGGCACGGGCCGCACTGATTGCCACACACGAATACCGCGTTGCCAAACCTGCTTTTCTGGACTTTAGCTATCTTGAACAGTATAAAAAGCAGGGGAAAATGTATGAAGCCCTTGATCAGCTTAACCGGGAAGTTCAGCTGAATCCGGAGAACCAGTTCGTGGTGCTTGCCAGGGCTTATCTTCGATACGAGATGGGCGCAGAGTATAATACCTGGAGTAAAAACGATCTGGAGCGTATCGTTTCTCTCAAGCCTGACTTTGCCATTAAACATTCTGCTCTTGCCACGCTCCTTTCCGCAGCCGGAGACAACGAGCGCGCGCGGATGGAACTGTTGCTAGCGCTCAAGATGGATCCTTTTGACGCAGCCGCCCTGTCCCAGGTAAAAAAGTTTGGAATTGCGATCACCCTTCCCAAAAAAGGCATACCGGGACACCCGTAAGATGAATGCGCCTGTGCGGATGAACGGCTCTCATGGTACAATGCCACCAGAAACGAGAATACTTCTTTGACCGGTATAGATATCGACAAAATCCTCCAGCTCTCCCCTTCACCCGCCTATGTGGTGGATTTGGGACGATTGCGCCACAATCTGGCCATTCTTGACCACGTCCAACAGAAAAGCGGGGCAAAAATACTGCTGGCGATGAAAGCTTTCTCCATGTGGAGCGTCTTTCCGATCATCCGCAGAACACTTCATGGCGTCTGTGCCAGTTCCACATGGGAGGCGCGTCTGGGGCGGGAAGAGTTCGGTCGCGAGGTACACAGCTTTGCCGCCGCCTTCAAGGAGAGCGACGTTGTCGAACTACTTAAAATCTCCAACCATCTGGTGTTCAACTCTTTCAATCAACTGGAGCGTTTCCGCCCATTATGGGAAAAAGAACAGGGTCGAGTCTCCGTCGGCCTGCGGGTTAACCCGGAACATTCCGAGGGGCACACCGAAATGTATGACCCATGTGCTCCCAATTCGCGCCTCGGTATTCCTCGCAGGGAGTTTGAAGGGCGTTCTCTGAACGGCGTCGAAGGACTGCACTTTCACACACTCTGCGAACAGCTTTATGAACCGTTGGAGCGGACGGTACGGGCATTCGAAGAAAAGTTCGGCGAGTTTCTGCCGCAGATGAATTGGCTCAACTTCGGTGGCGGCCACCATATCACCCGCGATGGCTACGACATCGACGGTCTGGTGGCGTTGGTGAAATATTTCAAGGAAAAGTACGATGTGGAGGTTTACCTCGAACCGGGCGAGGCGGTTGCAATCGGCACAGGAATTCTTGTCGCGGAGGTGCTGGACATCGTCAATAACGGCATGGATATCGCCATTCTTGACGTTTCGGCCACCTGCCATATGCCTGATATTCTGGAGATGCCCTATCGCCCCGGTATCAAGAACGGCTTCGACCCCGGCGAGAAGCCCCACACTTACCGTTTGGGGGGAGCGTCATGTCTGGCGGGTGATATTATCGGTGACTGGTCGTTTGACCAACCGTTGAAACAGGGCGACAAGCTGGTTTTTGAAGACATGGCTCACTATACGATGGTCAAGACCACCGCCTTCAACGGCATTCAGCATCCACATATCTGTACCTACGAACCTGACGTGGAACAGCTGAGGGTAGTGCGCAGTTTTGGCTATGAAGATTTTAAACAACGACTTTCATAAGGAATCTTAACTATGGCAATCAACACACGCATTTGGATGACCGGCTCCCTCGAATGGTTTGGTTACATCGGCGAGGAAGAAATGTTCCTAGGACAGCGTTCTTTCCCCAGTCCCCCGGAAGAAGGCGATGCCTGGACAACCGAGGCTGGCGACATGTTCAAAATCATCGACGGTGAAATCACGCTGATGGGCAAAACCGATCCGCCTAAAAAGTATTGGTAAACCACCTGATGCTTCCCCTCCCGCACAAGTTGCTCTCAGCATGACAGACCAACCGCATATCATTGAAGTTGCCATCCCGCTCTATCTTGATAAGACCTTTCATTACCGAGTTCCCGAGCGGCTGCTGAATGAGGCCGTGACCGGTCGTCGTGCTCTGGTCCCGTTCGGGAACAGGAAGCTGACCGGTTATATTCTCGGGAATGCCGTTGGTTCCGGGATTGTCAATCTGAAAGATATTATCGAAGTTCTGGACAGCGAACCGCTATGGACAGCCGTAGAGCTTGAGTTTTATCGCTGGGTAGCATCGTATTACCAGCATCCGCTCGGTGAAGTTGTACGAACGGCCCTCCCTGCCGGAATCAATATTCAGACCCGCAAAGGTACTTCCGGAGCCCAGGAAACCATGACCGGAGGGAAATCTGCCCGCCGTGAAAAATTTTATCTGCCCGGCAAGTCGGTGGATACTCCCCGCCAACCAAGCCCGAAAGCGCTTGAAATACTGGAGGTAATTCGGGAAGCCGGAGCCATCTCCGCATCAGAATTGCGCAAACGCTTCGGAGCATGCAGCCCGCAGCTCAAGCGGCTGGCCGAACTGGGGCTTAGCGCGGTAGAAGAGCGCGAAGTATACCGCAATCCCTTTAAAAACAGCACCGTTAACCGTGACGAGCCGCGATTGCTCCACACGCATCAGAAAGCTGCTCTTGAAACGATAACAGACAGCCTCGATCAGCAGCTGTTCTCGCCGTTTCTACTCTATGGCGTGACCGGGAGCGGCAAAACAGAGGTCTATCTTCAAGCCATATCACATGCTCTCAAACTAGGGAAAAGCGCCCTGGTGCTGGTTCCTGAAATTGCCCTGACTCCCCAGCTGACCGGTCGCTTTCAGGACCGTTTCGGCGGCGGCATTGCCATCCTGCACAGCGGACTCTCCGACGGCGAGCGTTATGACGAATGGCGCCGCATCAGGCGAGGGCTGGCAAGGATCGTCATCGGCGCCCGTTCGGCAATTTTTGCACCTCTGGACAAGATCGGCATCATTATCGTTGATGAAGAGCATGAAGCGTCGTTCAAACAGTCTGACGGGCTGCGCTACAATGCCCGTGATCTGGCTCTGGTTCGGGGAAGGATGGAACAGGCTGCCGTTGTACTCGGCTCGGCAACACCTTCGGTTACCAGTATACATGCCGCAGGTGAAGGCCGTCTGACACTGCTTGGACTGCCGGAGAGGGTCGAGGGTCGCCCGATGCCGCTTGTGGAGCTGGTGGCGATGAAAGGGAGCAAAGAGACCATATCTGCAGTGCTGTCGGCCGGCCTGGCTGAAACGTATGAGCAGGGACGGCAGGCGATTGTCTTTCTAAACCGGCGCGGTTATGCAACCTTTCTGGTCTGTGCAGACTGCGGGAAGCCGCTGACCTGCCCCAATTGTTCAGTTACCCTGACCTACCACCGCCAGCGGGGGCAGAGCCTGTGTCATTACTGCGACTACGCCGTGCCGGCGCCGGGTACCTGCCCTTCATGCGGCGGGGCAACCCTGAGTGAGCTGGGCGCCGGGACCGAAAAGCTGGAGCACGACCTTAAAGATCTGCTGCCATCGGCACGGATTCTCCGGATGGACAGTGACACAACCTCCGGCAAAGGGAGTCATGAACGTCTTCTGTCCCGTATGAACGACGGGAGCGCTGATGTTCTGGTCGGCACCCAGATGATTGCCAAAGGTCATGACTTCCCGGAAGTTACTCTGGTTGGGGTGATAAACGCCGAAGCGAGTCTGGGGATGCCGGATTTCCGTGCTGCCGAACGCACCTTCCAGCTGTTGTCGCAGGTTATAGGCCGGGCCGGTCGCGGAGAAAACCCCGGACGGGTAGTTGTGCAGGCGCTTGATATCGAGCATTATGCGATCCGGTCTGCAGCTGAGCACGATGCGGCCGGATTTTATCAGCAGGAACTGGAGTTTCGCCGGGAAGCCGGCTATCCTCCCTTTGCCTTTCTGGCTGCGTTTGCCATTTCCGGCTTGTCGGAGCAAACAGTGTCCGAGCAAGCCGACGCCACTGCGCGTTTACTGGGGCGGCTCAAGTCGGAGCTGAAGGTGCGGGTTGAGATCCTCGGGCCGGCCCAGTCACCAATATATCGTCTGCGTAACCGCTTTCGTCGCCAGATTCTGCTCAAGGCTGTAAATCGCGGCGATCTCCATCGTTTGCTCACCTACTGGCGGCAACGCGCGGCGGTCGTTTCAACGGTTCGAATCTCGGTGGATATTGATCCGGTTGACATGATGTAAAAAAGAAGAGGCCCGCAGTTTTCTGCGGGCCTCTTCTTTTGTGACCATGTTTGTATTCGTTGGGTCAGAATGCAAAACTCATGGCAATCTGGATCTTTGCTTCTTGAGGAATGGTAGAGCCCTTTAACTTGAAGGTGTCTGTTGCAAATGCCCCGTCAATATCAAGAACGAAAAGAGTTAGTCCAGCCGTCAGTACGGTACCGATGTCTGAGTTAGCAAGGTTCTTGTATGCGCCGCCTCGTAATCTGAGCCATGAATATGGATGAAGCTCCAGGCCGCCGCCGAAGTTGCGGCTCTTTACCGAACTGCCAACCACGGTTCCAGGGGCTACGGTGTTGTTTGCAGTAAGGTCAAGGTCGGAAGCTATTGTCAACCAGCTGAACGGATCCAACGAAACGCCGAAACGCACCTGCGGATCAAGGGTGACATCCCCGCCCTTAACCTTGGTTGAAGACATCCCTTTCGGTTTATTGGTGATGGGATCGATACTTTCATCGAATTTCGGTTGATCATACTCAGGAGCAGTGAATTTTGGCGAGTTAAGGTTTTTAGCCACAAGACCGACACTCAACCACTTGTCGTATTTATACAGTGCGCCCAGGTCGAGTCCGAAATTAACCGAAGATTTGCTGTTTTTGGTGATATCCTTTACCAGGTCGCCGGAACCGGCGCTGTCGCCACCGGGCCTGTTAACAAGCAGCACCTGGTTCTGGTAAACAGATCCGGAAATGACTTTTGCTGTGGCGCCAATGCCCAACTTGCCATAATTGCCGAAGTCGAACGGATGCCCGTACGATAACGGAACTTCATAATACATTATCGCTTTGGTCATTGCGGAGGTGGTGTTTTTATCAAAAGTTTTTGTATTTCCTCCGGTTGTTGTTAAGGCGGGGATAAGAGTAGTCGTCAGAGAGGTAAGGGCGGTGTCTGCCGGAATCCCACTGCCGTTGAGCTGGTTGTCAATCGCGGTTGCAAGCTGTAGAGAATTAGCTGGATTGTTGAGTGTCTTGTTAAATTCATTGGCCAGACTTGTTAGTTGGTCAGTTGAAAAATACCCGCTGGGAGTATACGTTTGCCCTTTTACTGCATCGTAGAGATCTGTAACGGAAGTCGTAGTTGTGGTGGTGGTTCCCGTTCCAGTGGTGGTAACGGTGTTGGGAAGTACATTATTTGCATCCGCTTTGGGTTGAACATACCCCTCAAAATTTCCGTATATGCCGAAAGATACATGTTTTATTGAAAAGGCAACAGGAACCTGCCCGTTCAGAGCAAGATTCCCTCCGCGTTTATTGATATCGTCAATTATAGTGACCAGTTTGACCATGTCCCCGACTGCATTGACAGCACCGGGCCCCGTCTTATTAAAGTTCTTTACGCTATCAAACTTTATATCAGACATTCTGTCGACGTTCTCGGTCAACCCATCGCTTCCTTTTGCTCCAATTCCAACGCCTAAATTCATGGCAAACGGTGAATCGTTGAAAGCGCCACCAGCCGGGTTCCAATAGGCAGTAAGCGCCCCGTTATTCCGAGCGACGCCTGCGCCACCCATCCCCAGTGCACCGATGGGTTGAAACTCTACAGCCTGTGCCATTACCGGCAGCGACAGACCCAGTAGCACGGCTGCTATCCCAATTTTATTCATACGATCTCCTCTGTAACTGAATTTGCACGTTAAATTTTATCGTATACAATATAAATAAATGATAACCTCTGTCAAGGAAAACCATTATGAAAACATTCGGTAGCGTGATCCATATGATTCTCTTATCTCAGCGCTGATTCCTGCTTTGCCGGGTTATGATATATCTGTTAAAGTGTTGCTCAACAATAACCTACCTGATACGGACTTCAAGTCTATGCGCCACGGTGGAATTTACGAAGAAGAAATAGCCGGCAAGGCCTACGATACTGCCCTGTTAAAGCGCTTTGCCAGCTATGTGGCCCCATACCGTCTGTCGATTGCGGTCGTGGTGCTGATACTGCCGCTGGTTGCAGCCTGCCGGCTGGCGCAGCCCTGGATCATCAAACTCGCTATCGACAGTCATATCATCACCGGAAAACTGGCCGGGCTGGAAAACATCGCCCTCGGTTTCCTCGGCATTCTTCTGGTTGAATCTCTGCTCTCCTTTATTGAGGTGTATCTGCTGCAGTCGGTCGGGCAACGGGTCATGTCTGACATGCGCTCGGAACTGTATCGCCACGTTATGCATCTCCCGGTGTCGTGGTTTGATCGCGTGCCGACCGGGAGCGCAGTCACCCGCCTGACCAGTGATATAGAGGTGCTGGGTGAAATGTTTGCTTCCGGTATCATTACCATCATCGGTGACGTGCTGCTGCT
>JANYBN010000111.1 GCA_025360785.1 Geobacter sp. | reverse complement strand
GAAACATGATACTTTATTGCAATTGTCTGTAAAGACTCGCTTTTTCGTACTACATGAGATTTAGAAGCTAGAACCAGTTGTGGCAGTAGCAGGAGTATGAGGCAGGTCGCAATAACAATACGAAGATGGGCCATGTTCCCTCCAAGTCGTTTTAAATTTCATAAAGAAGAGCACGTTTATATAACAACTGATTTCAAAAGTCAATCTTTGTCGCATATTTTAGGAGGTATGCGCAAGCAAAGTGTGTGCCAATTTGTTAGTTGCTGTGTCTGGTACGAGCGGAAAGTTTAATTGTTACGGGCGCGTCTCGAAGTACAGACACCTGTTTTTCCGGTACTCGTAGATTCTTTAGATATTCTCTCCCCTTTTTCAATTGGCTGGCGTCTATTTCTTCGGTTGCCAAAGATACAATCTGAGAAACCTGGCTAGCGGGTCCCTCTATCTCGACAGAATCCGGTTCGCAGGTGACAAGCAAATTTGGCAAAGATAGTCTGCCTTTAAGAGTCACTTTTATCGGGACACTTTTGCGTACTTTTTTCTCTGCTGAAACTCGAACACTGGAAGGTGATACCGAGGTTATTGTCATGCCTGATGGAGCTGTGATGTTGGCATGATTAACTCTTAAATGTGTTGTTCCTTCTGTTATTCCGGACGCATCAATTTCAGCAGTCAGGTCTAGTTTGGAAGGTGGCGGCGTCAGGCTTGAAAGGGCTTTTATCTGGACCGTTATATCTTCGGGAGCTGTGCGGAGTAAGACTATACCATCAGGAACGCCATGCAGTCGTACTGGAGCCGTCACCGTTGTGATGTTTCCTTGACGGGTTGTGATCAAAACCCAGAAAACACACACACCCAGCAGAATCGAGACTTTCGGGAACAGATTGGAAAAAAAACGGAGCCGCAATGTGACTTGAGGGCTTTCAGTTTCATTTCTAAGTAACTCATCCAGTGCCATAATCAGTTCGGTGGGGGTGCTCATACGTCGAAATGTCCCGGCGGTTACCAGGGTGACTTCACCACGTTCCTCCGAAATGGCAACAATAACTGCATCACTGCGCTCCGATAGGCCGAGGGCTGCCCTGTGGCGGGTGCCAAGATGCTGCGGAACATCAGAGCTGACTGAGAGCGGCAAGTGGCAGGCCGCTTTTTCGATCCTGCCGTTATTGATGAGTGCAGCTCCGTCATGAAACGGTGCACCATCATAGAAAATAGACTCAAGCATTTGAGGGGATATTTCACTGTTTATCACTACACCGTTTGTCATCAGGTCATGCAGTGATTCATTGCCTTGAAAAACAACCAAAGCTCCGGTCCTATTGGCCGCCATCCGAAACATAGTTTCGGCAATGTCCTGAAATTGACTGTGCTGCTTGTCCTGGCGGCTGTCAAGTATATGGCGCAGGAGGCTGAACCGGTACAATGTCTGGCGAATCTCAGTTTGAAATACTACGATTATGAGGATAATAAGGACGGTGCCAAGCTCCTGAAGAACCCAGCTGGTCATGTATAGATCCAGAAAGCGGGTTGCAAAATAGATAAGAGTTACTACTCCCAGCCCCAGCAAAACCTGAAAGGCCCGTGTTCCATGAAACCAGGAGTACAGCTGGTAAAGTAGAAAGGTCATGATTAATATGTCTGCAATATCCTGAATGCGGATTGAGGGGATCACTTTTGTGGCAGCTCCTGATTGATATGTGGATTTCGTTTTTTCTGGTTTATGGTGTGCAAAATGTGCTACATAGACACGCATTTTTATAGCACTTAAATACGTTAAAAGGTAGTGGAAACGAATGTTCAGGCTTTCTGATAGAGGGGAAAAAATTCAGCAGATGTTCGGAGCGATTGCCCCTCGCTACGATTTTCTTAACCGTTTATTGAGCTTTGGTATTGACAGGCGTTGGCGTACAAAAGCAGTCCGGCTGCTCAAATACCGTGAAGGTTCCCGTATTCTGGATGTGGCGACCGGCACCGGTGACGTCGCACTGGAAATCGCACTCCGGACACCCGGGTCGGTCAAAATAACCGGTGCTGACTTCTGTAAGGAGATGGTTGATCTTGGGGCTGTGAAAGTAGCTGCATCGCCATATTCTGACAGAATTGACTTGAAAGTTGCACCGTGTGAAGACCTGCCGTTTGCCAATGATACCTTTGATTCTATTACAATTGCCTTTGGCATCAGAAACGTTGTTGATAGAAAACTGGGTTTGGCTGAAATGTGGCGGGTGCTTCGACCCGGCGGCCGGATGATTGTACTGGAGTTCTCTACGCCTCGCTCGCAGTTGTTCAGAGAGCTGTATTATTTTTACTTCCGGCGGTTGCTGCCGCTCGTCGGTGGGCTGTTCTCGCGGTATAATGCTTATAAGTATCTGCCCGACTCTGTCCTTGAATTTCCATCACAGGAGGAGTTCTCGCGCATGATTGCCGAAGCCGGCTTCCGTAACATCCATCTACATGAACTTACTTTTGGTATCGCCACGATCTATGTTGGCGAGAAAGAATAATATTCATCCGGTTTGATGTTCAGTCACAAAAAAAGCGGCCACTCGGCCGCTTTTCTGTTTCAGTACGTCTGCATGGGTCAATTTTGGACGCCGATGGTGGGTCAATTTTCAAAGCCGATTGACACGTCTGCATCCATGCAGCATTATTTTCCGCAGCATTTTTTGTATTTTAGACCGCTTCCACAGGTACACTGGGCGTTGCGACCGACCTTGGCCACAGTCAAAGGTTTTGGACGAACCATTTTTCCTTCAGTGAAATACCAGCATCCGTCCTTCTTCTTGAATTGTCCCGCTTCGTGATGTTCGCGGCTTTCGCCCTTCTCGTTGAATCTGGCTATGAATTCTACTTCGCCGATTGAGTCGTCAACTCCACCCTTGCTGGTGCTGATGATCTGAAGCCCCTGCCATTCGGCGGTTTCGGCCCATTCTTTGGTGCCGGCGTGGTCGTAGCCCTCGCGATGCTCAGGGTGGGTACTCTCAAAGATGAAATCCATCTGGGCGAAAACATACCCGGAATAGCGGGCACGCATAAGTTGCTCGGCACTCTTTGCCGACTGGCCGCCTGAGATAATCGGCTCACAGCACTCCGGGTAGGAATTTCCGCTTCCGCATGGGCATATAGTCATAGTTTGATTCTCCTTGGTCGGTTCGTGGACTTGCTTATTCAGAATTACTGCTCAATGTATTGCAGCCGTTCTGGTGACACATTTTGTACTATTTTGTCAAATAATATCTTAAAATAGGGCTTGTCTGGAATCAGTTTTCACTGTATTTATAACGGTTCCAAAAAACAGATCAAGGACAAGGAAAGATATGAAAATTTCGAACAGGGAATTGCTGGAAGATCCATTGACAGCGCATGAGGCCCGATGGGCAAGCGAGCTTGCGGACAAACTGCCGGATGATGTTGATTTGACGTTTGAGGAGTCCAAAATTCTGACCAGACTTTCAATCAGGGAATGGCCGGACGCACTTATTCTTAAGGTGAAAGACGTTATCGATGCGGAAGATTTTCTTATCGATGATCCGGACGAGTAGTGCCATCTGGCTTGAACCGAAACATGGAAACATCCAAAAATCAAGGAGTAACAGTTTGAAATATCAGCGCATTATATCGATTGCCCCATTATTTACTATCGTAGTGCTTGCGGCGTGTACCGACAGCAAAAGTATTGAGCTGAAGGCGAGAGCTCTAAAAGAAACCGATCAGAAAGCCGCCGATGTCGCTTTTGCGGCAACTACTACCGCCACCAGAAAGGCTGCGGCTTTTGCGGCACAGACCAGCGCTGCCCGCAGATCAGCTCCCAAGGTAAAGTACAATGCCGGCGAGAGTCCGGATTTTGCAAAAAAATGCGGCTGGCCGGTGAACTGCTCCGCACCGCTGCCCGGCTCGATCCTGCCATCAAAACGCATTGTTGCCTACTACGGTAACCCGCTTTCGAAAAAGATGGGGGCTCTTGGTGAATTTCCCAAAGACGATATGTTGCGGCGTCTGAAAGGTGAAGCGGCCAAATGGCAGGCGGCTGATCCTGCCACTCCGGTACAGCCGGCGCTGCATCTGATCGCGGTGGTGGCACAGGGGGCGCCAGGCAAGGATGGCAAGTACCGTATGGTTATGCCGGACAAAATTATTAATCAGGTATATGGCTGGGCCAAAGAGGCGGGTGCGATTATGTTTATCGATATCCAGACCGGACATGACGATATCCGTGCGGTGCTGCCGCGCTTTGAGTGGATTCTGAAAAATCCCGACGTGCATCTGGGAATCGATCCGGAATTCAACCTGATAAAAAGCGGCAAAAAACCGGGCAAGAAGATCGGGACCTACGACGCGGCCGATATCAATTACGCTTCCGGTTTTCTGAAAGCGCTGGTCAAAAAATATAATCTGCCACCCAAGGTGTTTACGGTACACAGATTTACCCGTAACGGCGTTACTAATTCCAAAAACATCGTGCTGCGTCCTGAAGTGCAGATGGTCATGCATATGGACGGGTGGGGCGCTCCCTGGCTGAAACGAGATTCGTACAAGGATTATGTCGTGGCCGAGCCGGTGCAGTATACCGGCTTCAAGCTCTTTTATCACAACGACACCAAGAAGGGTGACCCGCTGCTGACTCCTCAGGAAGTGCTTAAACTGAATCCGAAGCCGCTCTATATCCAGTATCAGTAACCGTCCTGTGCTGACAGAATGCTACTGATATTCCCACCTCTCGCGAAGGCGGGCGAACCGCCAGCAGGCATAGCCCGGCTGGCGGCTACACTGAAGGCTTACGGCGTTCCATGCAGACTTCTTGATGCAAATCTGGAAGGACAACTCTGGTTGCTGGCCCAGTCGCAGGCGGCCACCGATACCTGGAGCCTTCGCGCTGTCAAGGGGCGGACCCGCAACCTTGCCTCCCTACGTGATATCGATACCTATAAGACTCCTGCCCGCTATAGTCGTGCGGTTAGTGACCTAAACCGTGTCCTGGCCATCTCGGCTGCCGAAATCGGCGTTACTGTAGGATTGGCCGATTATCAGCATGATACGCTCTCGCCGTTACGCAGTGCCGACCTGGTTGCTGCGGCGCAGCAACCGGAACAGAATCCTTTTTATTCATATTTTAATCAACGCCTGTCAGAACTTCTTGCCGGTGTTGGAACAGTCGGCTTTTCACTCAACTATCTCCGTCAGGCGCTCTGTGCCTTTGCCATGATCGGCCACATCAGAAAACTTAATCCCGACCTGAAAATTGTCCTCGGCGGCGGTTTGGTGACCTCCTGGATGCAGCGCCCCGGTTGGTGCAATCCATTCGGAGACTTGGTGGACCATCTTGTCTCCGGGGCTGGAGAAACGCAGCTGCTGAAACTTTTGGGCCATGTTGCGACATCGAAGCTGCGCATATCACCGGATTACACATCGCTCCCGCTGAAGGACTATTTATCGCCAGGACTTATCCTCCCCTACAGCGCCGCCGGTGGCTGCTACTGGAACCGCTGTTCGTTCTGTCCGGAACGGGCCGAAGGGAACACGTACCATCCTGTCCAGGTCTCTCATGTGTTGTCAGACTTGAAAATTCTGGTCGAGCAAACAAAGCCGATACTGATTCATCTGCTGGATAATGCCATCAGTCCGGCACTGCTGCATGCTCTTGCGAAAAACCCGCCAGGAACCCCTTGGTACGGATTTGCCCGAATTGACGATAGCCTGGCCGATCCGGAGTTCTGTATGGCCTTGAAGCGATCGGGGTGCGTGATGCTCAAGTTGGGCCTGGAATCGGGCGATCAGGGTGTGCTGGACCGGATGTGTAAGGGAATTAATATCGGATTGGCCTCACGCGTACTGAATAACCTTAAGGCGGCCGGGATACGGGTCTACTGCTATCTGCTGTTTGGGACGCCGGGGGAGACTGTAATGGAAGCCCGCCGGACGCTTGAGTTTGTTGTCAGTCATCATCAGGCGATCAATTTCCTGAACCTGGCGTTGTTCAATATGCCGCTTTATGGTGACGAAGCAGCTGAATACGGCAACCAGCCGTTCTTTGAGGGGGATCTTTCGCTTTACACGGCTTTCCGGCATCCCGGCGACTGGGATCGTAAACAGGTGCGCCGCTTCATAGAGAGTGAGTTCAAGCGTCACCCGGCAGTTGCCGCAATAGTCAGGAATGATCCGCCGTATTTCAGTTCCAACCATGCCGCGTTACTCTGCTGTATACAATAAATATCACCTTAACTTTTTGAAGTTATTGTGTTATAAGACAAATTCTATTTCGCGGGAGATGATATGGAGATTGTTGGCGGTTTCATGGTGATGATGAGTATCATCGGGTTTTTTCTGGCGGTAGTGTGGCTGATCATGCCATTTGTCGTATTCGCGATCAAGGGTAAACAGGATCGGACGCTGGAAGTTCTGGAAGCCATGGAAAAACGCCTGACTGCCATTGAAGCCAATCTTAAATCAGCGGAACAGGGGCAGAATTGCGTCAGTTCTTCTGAAAGTTGCGACCGTTCAACCGAATCATCTAATCAACATAAGAGTGAAGATGCCGTGACGCAACCGGAATAAACGCCTGAAAGTGTTCTGAAGCGCCACACCGTGTGGAAAACTGGAGGATTATAAAAAATGTTGTTACTTGGAAAAAAAGTCGTAATTTTTGGTGTTGCAAACGATAAGAGTATTGCATGGGCAATTGCCCGGCTTTTTCATGAGCAGGGAGCCGAGCTGGCGATAACATACGCTGGAGAAGCCATTGAGAAACGGGTCCGTCCATTGGCAGAGTCGATTGATGCCGCAGCAATACTCCCCTGTAATGTTACCAGCGACGATGATATTGCATCAGTATTCAGCGAGCTTGGCAAGATCTGGGATGGTGTTGATGTAATCATTCATGCAGTCGCTTTTGCGAATAAGGAAGAGCTGAAAGGGACGATTGTCAATACAACTCGTGAAGGCTTTGCCACCGCCATGGATATCAGTGTTTATTCCTTTCTGGCAATCATTAAGGCCGCTCACCCTATGATGCAGGGAAGAGGCGGTTCCGCTCTGACTCTCAGTTACTACGGGGCGATGAAAGTATTTCCAAGCTACAACGTCATGGGGGTCGCCAAAGCAGCGCTTGAATCATCAGTGCGCTATCTGTCCGAGGCGCTTGGACCCGAGGGTATCAGGGTGAATGCCATTTCTGCCGGTCCGATCCGTACTTTGGCGGCAGCCGGTGTCAACGGTTTCCACACAATTCTCAACCATGTCGAGTCCAAAGCCCCATTACGGCGTACTATCACTCAGGAAGATGTGGCCAAATCTGCGATCTACCTCTGCAGCGACCTGGCCAGTGGTGTCAGTGGCGAGATCCACTATGTTGACGGCGGCTACAATATCATCGGTCTGTAATTTCGGAGTCTTCCCATTAAAGAAGTATTCGGCAATCTTTCAGGTTTAAAATCAAGCCAGATCCAGTCTTTGGAACGCCTCTACCGCCGGCGGGTGCCGGTTGCCGAGTTCTGTTCCCACGAACTGGCAACCCGCCTCGTCGAGCTTTCCAGCGATCTCCGTCGTCAGATCGGCATCCTTGTCAATCGCGCCGGCATTGTCGAATACGTTATCGTCGGCGATGAAAAGGGGGTGGTGATACCGGAGCTGCGAGATTACCCGCTTGGCAAAAAAGTCATGCGCGGCCTGCGTCTAATCCACACTCACCTGAAAAATGAACCGGTCTCCGAAGACGATTTGACGGATCTTTCCCTGCTCCGTTTTGACCTCCTGGCTGCCCTGCTGTATACCACCGGCAAAAGTCAGATTTATGCCCAGCTGGCCTGGCTGTCACCAGATCAAAGGGGCGCCAGCACAACTCTCGACCCGATTATTGCGCTGGAACGGTTAGACCTGGATTGTATCTACGTTATCCCGGAGCTGGAAGCCGATCTGGAAAAAGCGGCCCTTGCCGCTCCGAGAGCCAAGGATGCGCTTGAACGGGCTATTCTGATTTCCGTTACAACATCAGGAACCCGTCAGGATGCGGAAGATTCAATGGCTGAGCTGCGTGAGCTGTCTCGTACCGCCCAGGTGGAGGCGCTGGACGAATTCATCCAAAGGCCGAAAACGCTTAACCCCCGCTTTCTGATGGGGGAGGGGATGATGCGTGACGTGGTCATCAGGGCGATGCAGCGGGGTGCCAGCATGCTGATCTTCGATCAGGAACTGACCCCGGCGCAGATCCGCTCTGTCTCTGCGATGACGGAACTGAAGGTTATCGATCGCAGCCAACTGATTCTGGATATTTTTGCCAGGCGGGCGAAAACGCTGGACGGCAAGGTGCAGGTCGAGTTGGCGCAACTCAAGTATCTGCTGCCGCGCCTGAGTGGTCGAGGGGTGCAGATGTCACGCCTGATGGGGGGCATTGGCGGGCGTGGCCCGGGTGAAACAAAGCTTGAGACTGATCGCCGCCGTGTCCGTGACCGGATTACCAGTCTTGAACGGGAGCTGAAAGATCTTTCCCAGGGGCGCGACCAGCGCCGCAAGCAGCGGGTCAAGGCAGGGGTGCCGATCATCTCGATCGTCGGTTACACCAATGCCGGAAAATCAACTCTGCTGAATGCCCTGACCAAGAGTGATGTCTTTACCGAAGACCTGCTTTTTGCCACGCTCGACACATCCAGTCGCCGTCTCCGTTTTCCGCGGGAGCGTGAAGTGATCATCACCGATACGGTAGGCTTTATCCGTTCCCTGCCAAAATCGCTGTTAGGTGCATTCAAGGCGACTTTAGAAGAGATGCGCGACGCCGACCTGCTGCTGCATGTCGTGGACGCCTCACATCCCCGTTTTGAGGATCAGATTGCCCAGGTGCGGGCCATTCTGGCGGAGTTGGAACTGGGGGATAAACAGGAACTGCTGGTCTTCAACAAGGCTGATCTGCTTGATGATATGAGAAAGAAGGATATGGTGGCTTTTCTCAAGGTTCGTCAGTCATCCAGAACCCAGAACAGCGTCACGGTGTCCGCCCGCGATCGCAAGAGCCTCAAGCCTTTGATGGATGAGCTGCAAAGGCGCTTCTGGCCTGAAGATGAGGATGCTACTCAAACTGCGCTTTAAACTCCGCCATCATCTGTTGTAATGCGATAACCTCACTCCGCAACTCCGCAACCTCTTCCTCCAGCTTGGTAATCCGCTCATTCTCCGCCACAACCCGCTGCCGGGCCGCCTCGGGTCGCGCCTCAGAACTCTCTTCAACACTTTCCGGTATTCCCGAAAAAAGCTGGGCATAGCGTCCCTCTTTCCTCCCAGGCTGCCGCGCCATCAGCGTAATCAGTGGTGTTTCGCGAACCATCAGTTCATTCAGCACCTCTTCGACAGCAGCCAACTCTCCAAACGGATACATCCGCTCCCCACGCGTCCGCAGCTCGCCGACGGTCTGAGGGCCGCGCACCAGCAGTTCACAGATGATCGCCTGTTCTGCCGGCATCAAACCCATTTTTTCAGCCAGCAGATGGCGATACTTCGGTACGCGTCCGCCATCTGCCGAAAGTACCACTAATTGCTTGAAGCGGAGTGAATCAAGAGCCCGCACGACATCCTCTTCAGCCAGCGCCATCACCGGGTCCCGGTTGGATTTCTGGTTGCAGGCATTGGTGAGAGAATTGAGTGACAGCGGGTAATACTCCGGCGTAGTCAGCTCCTTTTCTATCAAGCTGCCCAGAACACGTACCTCAATATCGTTAAGAGTTATCTCCACTTTTGCTCTCCGTTTTTATGTCAGTGAAATGTCGGCATTTTTTCCTGGAACAGCACATATGGACTGACAATAAGCATGGCGAACTTTTTGTGCACATCATCTTCCCAAGAGCGGATTTTTGAGTCTGATGGTTTGCCGATCATGCCGCTTTCTACCAGATGCTGGATAATCATAACGTCATCTGCGGCAACTTTATGGGCGGTATCCGCGAGATCAAGGGAATCATCAACCAGAATCAGTCCGCCTCGATGCAGGTGGGATCTTAGAGAGCTCCAGTCCGCTTCGTCAATCGTAAGCGCCATTTCTTCCTTGCTTGGTAACATCTTCAACTCCTTCTCTCTGCACTGATCTGCCACTTTGAGTGCATCAATTTTTATCACGCAACGCACACAAAGTCCATGCCTTCCTGCCATCCGCGCCTTTCGGCAACAGTCCGGAACTGCTCCCGCGCTCCACGTACTCCGATGGCCACTATCATTTTTCTACCATTCAGATCAAGCTCATCCGGGCTGATTACCGGTGCATTGTGCAGAATACGCCCGATCTTTCGCGGATCGACATCCAGCCAGGTTGAAACCGTCACTTCCACGTCAGCCAGCAAACGCTGCCATGCCCTGGCTTCCAGTCCGGCACCGGCTATGACAACGTCGGAAGTGTTTTGCAGGAATCCGTGCAACAGGTGGTGGCATTTGCATGCCCGGAACGCGTGTGCCGCATATTCATCCAAGGTGCGGGTGGCGCGTTCCGGGTGGTCACGCCAGAACAGGAGAGGTTTCGGCAAGCGGGCAAATTGAACTCCGGCTGTCGCCATACGCAACCAGAGATCATAGTCCTCGGGCCAGCTGTTATCTTGGTACCCGCCCAGAACCTCTAGGATGGTTCGCCGCATCATGATGCCCGGATGAACAAAGGGTGATTCTACAAACAGATCCCTCATAATCAGAGAATGATCAGTCAAACTGTTCTGCCATGACTCATAGTCAATCATTCCCTGCTTGATTCTGGCTCTACGGAAGTGGCGGAAATTACAGGCCACCAGTCCGGTGTCAGGGAACGCCTCAAGATAGGCAACCTGTTGTTCCAGACGTTTTGGATGGGAAATGTCGTCACCGTCCATACGGGCCAGAAACGGTGCGCGGCAGGCTTCAAAACCGGCATTTAGTGCCGCTACCAACCCGCCTCCTTCGCGCCTGATTACCTGCACACGGCTGTCTTTGCGGGCGGCTTCGGCAAGAATGGTCGCGGTCCGGTCGCTTGATCCGTCATCTACGGCAATCAGCTCCCAGTTGGCATGAGTCTGGCGATAAAGGGAGTCAAGTGCTGCCTGCAGGTAGCACTCTTCATTGCGGACCGGCATGAGGATTGAGATATTGGTCATTAAGATAGGTTGTTCCGGCGTTGGTTGAGCGTGAGTCACAGAGGAAATACAAGCAACAAATTGTGGTAGAACAGGTCTGTCAGGATGATAGTGAAGGCAAACGGAATGAAACGAAGCGACGCCGCTCGAGCCCGTTATAAGGATTTCTTGGCGCTCGTATCGGGTCTCGTCCTACTACGGCCCATCCGGAAGATCGCTCGAACGCGTGTATCTCGCCGCAGGCGAGCATGCGGTCAAGAATTTGCGGTGGTACTGAAGCAGGCTCTTTTGAGGTGGTGATGATTGAGATTAGCATATTATCCTCAAGAAGGTGTCACTCTTAATACTGATAAAAAGCATAGCATGTGTAAAGCCTCTATTTGTCTTCTAAAATCTTTAGAAGACAACTCCAACGTACTAATTATAAAGTTTCTTTGGCAAGCTTCGCTGAATCGTCTGCAGGTATACCTCGGAGTCGTTGGCCTGGGTGCGTGCCGGATGTGCCATCAAGAGGTCGTCAGAGTGGTAGGGGATTATAGATGCCCATAAACCCTCACTGCTGGTGTTGCAGGAGCCTTTCCATGGATCAATCGGGCGATACATTGCACCTTCGGCTTTATACACACCGAAATGAAGATGGGGAATCTGTGAATTTCCGGAACTGGCAACATCGCCGAGGTGCTGGCCGCGCACAATTTTCTGCCCCGGTGTGACTGTCGCTGTGCCCTTGCGCAGATGAGCATAGAGTGTCAGATATTTGGTGTTGTCCAGCAGGTGTTCCACCACCACAAAATTACCCGCATTAAAGCCCAGTGTAGCCCCTTTGTCGCGTCCGGAAGTCAGTTCACTTTTGTTCTCTTCATCGCAATCATGTTCGGTGTCACTTGGGCAGTGGTCGAACAGGCCGTCCTTTGTCCAGCGTACTACGCCATCAGCAGCTGCCAGAGCACGCACACCCTGTTCTACGGATGAAACGACGATATCGGTCCCTTGATGGCCCAGATAGCCAGGTTTGCTGCATGCAAAGGAGAGGCCGGTGCCGTCAACATCCGGATAGCCGATACGGAAGTGAGTCCCGGCGCAGTCAATTCCCGGGACACAGGAAATCGGCCAGCTAAAACCGCTTTCTTCTGCTGATGCAGCGGGAATTACGCTTGCCAGTGTGTAAAGGAAAAATATTAAAAGTGTTTTGTAAGGATACATGGCTATGAATCAACCCGCCTGGTGTAATAGTATTGCGAAGCTTAAAGCCAAAAGGCCTGATTAAAATAATTCCTGCTCAAAATAACGATATGATGTGTAATTTTATGCAGATCCTGCACAGGATAAAAGGCCGTAAAGCGGGTTGTGGCGTATCAGCGTTCGATGCAGATCGTCTCCTGCGAAATAAACCCACATGACGACAGCAAATCTTGTGCCGATAATGTAAGGTGTCTGTCTGCAAATTGTGCTTGACGATGGACTATGATATGGAGAGGATATAATTATAACTTGAGAGGTAAACAAGCCGCATGGATGGGATATTAAAACAGTACAGCTGGTCGTTTGACCGCATTGCAAAAAAGTTGAATTATATGGAGAGAGACCCTGCTCAGCAACCGGGGGGGCGGACACGCGCCTCGGTCGCCATGATACTGCATCAGGGCGCGGATGATCTCGAAATTCTCTTTATTCAGCGTGCTGCTCATGAACTTGACCCTTGGTCAGGACACATCGCATTTCCGGGCGGCAAGCTGGAAGAGGGTGAGCGGGAGTGTCAGGCAGCCCGCAGGGAAACGTATGAAGAGATCGGGATTGATCTGGAACAGGAGAGGTATCTGGGGCGACTTTCCGATATATTTGGAGCCAACCTTCCGGTGAGGGTTTCATGTTGTCTGTTCGGCGTAGATCGCGAGCGTTTTCATCCGGTTTTGAACGAAGAGGTGCGTGATCTGTTCTGGGTTTCGCTGTCCGACCTGCGTGACCCGGAACGACATCTGCAGAGCAGTGTCGCTTTTGAAGAAAAACGGTTTGAGGTGCCGGCAATCCGATTTCCCATAGACGATAAGCCGGTGCTGTGGGGAATCACCTATCGATTGGTTATGCAATTTTTGTATCTGCTGGACGATGATGGCGCGTCTGGTAAAGTATTATGCAGACTGCCTGAGATGGTAGAAAATAACGAGGAGGAGTGATTATGAGTGAAAAAACTGGAATTATTACATTTAAAGGAAACCCGATGACCCTGATGGGCCCTGAACTCAAGGTCGGTGACGCCGCTCCGGAATTTGCCGTGGTTGATAACGGACTGGCCCCGGTAACGTTATCCAGCTACGCCGGAAAAATCAGGATCATCAGCGCGGTGCCATCCCTCGATACTCCTGTCTGCGACACCGAGACCCGACGGTTCAACCAGGAAGCCGCCTCGTTGCCGGGAGATGTCGTGGTGTTGACCGTCAGCCTTGATCTCCCCTTTGCCCAGAAACGGTGGTGCGGTGCCGCCGGAATCGACAAAGTAGTAACACTTTCCGATTACCGGGAGCGTTCCTTCGGACTTGGATACGGGGTGCTGATCAAGGAATTGTTGTTGCTGACACGTGCTGTCTTCGTGGTTGATGCCGCCAACACTATCCGCTACATCCAGATCGTGCCGGAAGTCACCGGTGAGCCTGATTATGCGGCGGCAATTGCTGCCGCAAAAGCGCTGTTGTAGAGAATACGTTGTCTGTAAGGACGCTCCGCGCGGAGCGTCCTTACATATTGTTGTTATTCGGCAATCCTCTTTAACAACCAGGCCATGTTTTCCCCAAGTACCGTCATAGTGTTAATTCCCTCTTCATCTTGCAGTACATCGCCGACGTTTCTGCCAACGCCAATATTCCAGTAGTTTGAGGCCGGGATAATCATCTGGCCTATGCCGAAAAAATGGTTGATTGTATCAAAGACGTTGATAGCGCCGGCACGGCGCATCGCAACTACTGCGGCACCAGCCTTGCGCTTGAACATGTCGCCGTTTGCCCGTGAGACCATGCCGCACCGGTCCATCAGCGCCTTGGTTTCGGGGGTCAGGGCGGCAAAATAGGTCGGCGAGCCGATAATTATGCCATCGGACTCAAGCATCTTCTCGATGCAACTGTTGGCAATGTCGTCTGTCACGGCACAGCGTCTATCCTTGCTTGCGAAGCACTTATAGCAGGCGATACATCCGTGCAGTTTTTCTCCACCAACCTGAACCAGTTCGGTAGTTATCCCCTCTTTGTTCAGTGCATCAAAGGTCTGGCCGATAAGCAGCGAGGTGTTGCCTTCTTTGCGTGGACTGCCGTTAAAAGCGGTTACTTTCATATACAACCTCCAAATGTAAATTTCTGACCTGATGTAGCACGTTACGGTAAGGCAAACAATTGGAAACGCACTTTGACAGGAGCTGAGAGTGTCTGCCGGGAGAGCGTTGATTATTATTCGAGTCTACGTTACACTGCCGCTCATTGTTGTGTGTAACGGTTCGATTCCAAACATTATTTAAAACGGGAGATGGCTATGTCAATCAAAGACAGTTTTTTTCTGGAGCGTGACAAAGCGGTGCTGGTGGTTATTGATGTGCAGGAAAAGCTGTGCGTTGCAATGGATGAAAAAGTGCTTAAAAAACTGGTAAAAAACATCGGTATCCTGATTGAGAGTGCTGTTGAATTGAGTATGCCGGTGTTGGTGACCGAACAGTATGTCAAGGGTTTGGGGATGACACTTCCTGAGTTGAAGGAAAAGGCGGTGTCAGCTTCATGCTACGAAAAAATGACCTTCAGTTGCTGTGGCAGCGCTGAATTTGTTGATGCCCTGAAGTCAACCGGTAGGACGCAGGTAATAATCACCGGCATGGAAACTCATGTCTGTGTCCTGCAGACAGTGATTGAACTTCGTGAAGCCGGACTGAATGTTCATGTCGTTAAGGACGCCGTTATGAGCCGCAGTAAACAAAACTGGCAAACTGCCGCCGAGTCCATGACTTTTGCCGGTGCGATCCCGACCTGCACGGAGTCGGTACTGTTTCAATTGTTGAGGGTCGCAGGGACTGATGAGTTTAAAAAATTGTCAAAGCTCGTAAGGTAAGAGGGTGATAATGATCAGAAAAGATACCAAAACACCGGGGTCATGCCGACCCCGGTGTTTATTTATTCTGCAGAGAAAACATGCTGCAGGATTTCGGCGTGGTGCTGGATGCGGGCCAGGGCAGGCAGGTTGGATTTGTATGAAATGAAGGGTATGCCGGCGCCTTTTGCGGCCTGCATGTCAACTTCACCGTCACCAATAAACAGGGCTTCTTCCGGCTTGATTTCAAAATGAGTCAGTACTTTGAGAAGCGGCTCCGGGTGCGGTTTCGGATTAGTAACCTGTGATGCCGTCATAACGTATTCAAAATAACCGGTCAGTCCAAAATCCTCAATAATCATATCCATCGACGTTGCCCGATTGGTGCAGATTGCCAGTGAGGTGTGCCCCTTTAGCCGGTCAAGGGCGTTGATGAAGCCGTCTTCCATCTTCATGTAGGGCATCAGGTCGTGATAGTGAATGGTCTTGGCAAAACGGAAAGCCTCGTCCCGTTGCGTGTCCCCGGTGAAAAAATATTCCATGACATCGTTGAACGAATAGGTGTGGAGGACTCTTTTTGCGTCACCGTTATCACGGTCAATCTCCGGTCTTCCCAGGAATTCCATGACGCGGTTGTAAAAAACATAGTTGGATTCGATTGAATCGAGGATCACACCGTCACAGTCATAGATGACGACTTTATAGCGGCTTTTTAAATTATTCACTACTTTGCTCCGGTTTTGGACTTTCATTCTTATCTAAATATTCTTCCCATTCAATTGGGAGCAGATATTTTTTGCGGCTGTTGCACTCCTTGCAGGCTGGGACAACGTTGTTGCGGGACGCCTTCCCGCCGCGCGAAACAGGAACCAGGTGGTCCATCGTCAACTCCTCCGGAGCGAAGATCCCATCACAATAGTGGCAACGTCCAAGGGCCAAACGGTTCTGCCACCAACGGCTCTTACGAAGTTCCCTTGATTTCTCTCGTTCTCGCTTAATTTCAGCTTCGCTGACTTCCAGTATAAAGTGATCCATAATCAAGCCTTCAATAATATCTGACATATTTCAATTATCTTAGACTATCCGAAAAAGTGCCAATAGGGTAGAAGAAAAACAGTATTTATGGTGAGTCTTTGTAGTGACTTGCAAAAAAAAGGTTGATAAATTTCGGATGGTACGCTATAAGAACTATTCCAATGCGCTTGTAGCTCAGCTGGATAGAGCAACGGACTACGAATCCGTAGGTCGGGCGTTCGAATCGCTCCAGGCGCACCATAAAAATCAAGGACTTAGGCT
>JANYBN010000107.1 GCA_025360785.1 Geobacter sp. | reverse complement strand
AACCGATGTTGTAAGAGCCAGTTCGCGGTTTGAACTACGGCGGGTTAGAATGGATCAGTTTTAATTTAAGTGATGAAGTAGCCTGGACGATCCTTAAAAAGGAATCTCCTGCATTATCGCAGATGGACGTAGAGCGTTTCTGCTACGAATTGGATGACGCTATTCCTGATGTTAAAGAGCTGGTTTCCTCTATTTTCACCCCATCCTAACCCTGACAAACTGGACAAGTGTGTTAATTTCAAAACGCAGAAAATCATTTCTAACGTACTAAAAGGCGAAACCCTGATGATAATGCCGCTGCAAGCAAAAACACGTATTTTGATAGTTGATGACTCTTCGTTCATGCGAATGGCAATTCGTAGCGTCCTGTCAAAAGATCCGTCATTTGAGATTATCGGCACCGCTGCAGATGGAATTGAAGGAGTCGAAAAAGCCATCGCACTCAAGCCGGATCTTATAACGATGGATATTGAAATGCCGAGAATGGATGGTATTTCCGCACTGAAACAAATCATGGCAAAAGCGCCGACTAAAGTCATCATGGTGTCAACTCTTACCAATGAAGGTGCCAAATCAACATTCGAAGCACTTGACGCAGGCGCAATCGACTATATTCCAAAAAACGTTACCGACTCATCAGACGCTCAAAATATTTTCAAACAAGAACTGATTCGCAAGATCAAGGAAGCGATATCATCACGCATACACCGCTCTCCCAGCACTGTTTCAACATTAGTACGCCCGGCAAAGCCATCGATAATCGCGACTACGCCAAAGCCAACCTCATCTAAATTCCTTGGAAAAAAAATCCAATACGTATGCATTGGTGCCTCAACCGGTGGACCGGTGGCACTGCAAGAGGTTCTCTCTCGCATCCCGGTTAACTTTCCATACGGCATAATGGTCGGCATCCACATGCCTAAAGCTTTTACCGGACCGTATGCAGATCGTCTCAATGCCAAATGTTCAATGACCATCCGCGAGGCCGTAGACGGTGACATTCTCAAGCCTGGGCTGGCTCTGGTTGCACCAGGGGGGATGCATACAACACTGATCCGCCAGGGATCTCACCTGATCGTCCGGACTCAGCCTACCAGCCTTTATCCTCAATACGTCTACATCCCCTCAGTTGATCTGCTAATCTCAAGCATGGCCGAGGCAGCCAATGGGTCAATGCTTGGTGTTATTCTGACCGGGATGGGCAGTGATGGCTTCAAGGGCATGCAACTACTCAAACAAAAGGGTGGTCTTACGATTGCACAGGATGAAGCAACATCAACCATATACGGAATGCCTAAAGCCTGTGTTGACGGCGGGGTCGCTGATGAGGTGCTGCCGCTTGGACAGATCGGCTTTGAGATATCAAAGTTCATGTAAACCGGATTAGATAACAACATACTAAACGCTGAAGGGCGACCCAATTGTTCGCCCTTCAGCGTTTAGTAGCATTAACGGTCAGCGGATACGATCAAACCTGTTCCTGAAACCTCCACCCGACAATTTGAGAAACCGCGACGTTTGAGACGAAACATAATCAGAGGTGCAACCAATGGGTAAACCCCCGGCATGATCAGCGGGAAATGGGTATACGACATCCCCAGCAAAGCATTCAAAGTCGCTTTAAAAGAAGACCTGTTGAGCTTTTCTCTGCGGCTCTTTGGCTCCATAAGTTAACTGTGCTCACTTGTTTCGTGGAACTCCAGCATTTTCCAGCTCTCGATTGTATTATCGAGACGCCACTGGCTGCCAGCCATATATGTCAGTTTCCCTTCCCCATCAATATAAACGTGCATGGCCTCTTTCTTCTCGAAATCTTCGATAAACTTCTTTTCGCCAGTTACCCAGCGGGCCGTAACATAGCTGACCGGCTCAAAGGCGACCTTAACGCTGTATTCGTGTTCAAGTCGATGCATAACCACATCGAACTGCAGGAGACCTACCGCCCCTATCACCCAGTCTGAGCCCATCAGCGGTTTGAATACCTGAGTGGCGCCCTCTTCAGCCAACTGCACCAAACCTTTCTCCAGGGCTTTGGATTTCATCGGATTCAGCAGACGCACCTTTCGAAAATGTTCAGGAGCAAAGCTGGGTATACCGGTAAATTTAAGATCTTCTCCCATCGTGAAGGTATCACCGATCTTGATCGTGCCATGGTTATGAATGCCGATAATATCGCCAGGCCAGGCTTCTTCTACATTGGTGCGATCCTGGGCCATAAATATAGTAGCATTAGCGATCTGAACATCACGCCCCAAGCGGACATGGCGAACTTTCATGCCACGGGTAAATTTGCCGGAACATATCCGGAAAAAGGCGATCCGGTCGCGATGTGCCGGATCCATATTTGCCTGAATTTTGAAGGTAAAGCCGCTGAAAGGCTCTTCGTAAGGAGAGACAGCGCGGGTGGAGGATTCACGAGGTAACGGGTGCGGTGCGTATTGGACAAAGGCATCCAGCAACTGTTGCACACCAAAGGTATTGATGGCACTACCAAAGAATACCGGCGTCTGACGGCCAGCCAGATAAGCTGACATATCGAAAGGATGAGCGGCCCCTTCCAACAATTCTACGTCATTTCTTAATTCCTCTACCTGGCTTCCAAGCAGTTCATCAAGGCGTGGATCGTCCAAGCCATTTACCGTTATAATTTCGCCAGTGCCGTTGTCAGCTTCTGCATCAAAAAATGTAAGTTCTTTTGTATACAGATGATAGGTGCCTCGAAAGCGCTTACCCATCCCGATCGGCCAGGTAATGGGAGCCGTTTGCATGTTGAGGTTTTTTTCAATATCATCCAAAAGATCGAACGGTTCCTGCCCCTCCCGGTCAAGCTTGTTCATAAAGGTCATAATCGGGGTATGACGCAACCGACAAACCTCCAGTAGCTTCCTGGTTTGACTTTCAACACCTTTGACAGAGTCAATTACCATTAATACGGAGTCTACAGCAGTCAGAACACGATAGGTATCTTCTGAAAAGTCATTGTGACCGGGGGTATCGAGCAAATTTATTTCACATTCATCGTAGGTAAACTTCATGACCGATGAGGTTACTGAAATACCGCGCTGTTTTTCTAACTCCATCCAGTCAGACGTTGCATGACGTGCGCTTTTTCTGGCACGAACCTCGCCGGCCTGCTGAATGGCACCGCCGAAAAGCAGCAGTTTCTCGGTAATTGTGGTCTTGCCGGCGTCGGGATGACTGATAATGGCAAATGTGCGGCGTTTCTCGACTTCTTTCTGGTTGAACAGTTCCACTAGGCGTGACTCCTTATAGGCAATCGAAAGGCGGGGCAAGCCCGCCTGTTTTTTTATATGAACCGTTTGTGAGACCCGACAGGTCTAACTTTACCCTCTGAACACCAAACGATCAAGACACCATCTGCCGCCCCCAGCTATTAACAGGTAGAGAGCCATTCCAAGCAGAGCAATGTTGTACTCGATGCCATGTCCATGACCGGCAATACTGTTGCTATTGAGAAAAAAACCGTGAGCCCAATGTATTTTATAGATGGCGACCAGCATTACAGCAGATATGCCAGCAGCTGATATACGTGTCAGGAAGCCGCTCAGAACACCGAAACCACCGCCAAACTCGGCAATAATCGCCAAGAGTGTAAAGATAGGAGGAATCCCCATTTTCTCTTCAAAAGTCTTAAACGTTCCAGTCAATCCCTGGCCGCCAAAAACACCTAACAGTTTCTGAGAACCGTGAGCCATAAAGATCAGCCCGAGTGGAATACGCAACATTAAGGGAGCAAACAAATCCGTTGCATCAAAACTGCCCTTAGCCATTTGTTCCCTCCCATATTTCCTTATGAAGCAGTCTGTTTTTGCCACCATGCTTGACGGTATACATAAGTTCATCAGCATGACCAATAATTTCATCTACCGTTGACGGCACCTTAACATAGGTAACGGATCCGATACTGAAGCTGACCGGCCAGTTCTTGTTTGCCATAGATTGATCAAGTTGAAAATGTATTTTACTCAGAAATTTGTGTGCTGCATTTCCTGGAGTATCAGGCAAAAGTATCACAAATTCATCACCACCAAAGCGGGCCAGAACATCAGATCGCCTGATATTTGAACGAATGGTTGAAACAACTGTGATGAGCAGTTCATCTCCGACCTGATGACCAAACTTATCATTTACGACTTTAAAATTATCAATATCAATATACGCCACAGTCAGTGGCCGTTCATTTCGTTGCGATATATCAATCTCATGCTCGGCCAGTTCAAAGAACGAACGACGGTTCAGAGTATTTGTCAGCGGGTCACGACTTGCTAGCTCCTTCTCGTTATCAAGGTTATTTTTTAGGGCAGAAAACAGAAGACTCATCATAATCAAAAAAATGAACTCGATCAACTCATTCCAGTAATGTAATACAGAATGAGTTGTAATAGTTGCACAACAACCTCCATCGGCAATAAATCTAGCCACTATGGCCAGCAGACAGAACAGCAACCCGCTTTTTTTGCCGACAAACCAAGCAGCAAGAGACACCGGGATCAGATAGAAAACTATCAGGGAGTAATCACCGGTGACAATGTCCAGTCCACAGAGGAGCAGTAGGAAAAAAACGCAGAAAGATAGCGTCATCGTTTGAGAGCTCGATGAGAAGGCCTGAACTATTTTACGGTGAAAGCCTATGACCATAGAGACACCCGGTTACGGAACAAAAATCTTAGCAAAGGACAGAACAGAATCAAATATAATCGTACAAAGAAGTTAAGGCAGTATGGCCCGAGGGGGGGGGCGAGAGGAGGGGAAGTAACCAGAATACCGCACTTTCTGAAACGACACATCTGACATGTAATAATATTTGCTAAACTATCAGAATTCGTTGTAATTGGTGCGGCACGGGCTTAAATCTAATCCCATAACCAGCCGAAATATAGCACTTAGTTAGATCCGTAAAACAACAAATATACCCTTATGTATACCCTTGACGTTTTCCCGTTCCATCAACGATAGGTGTACCACTTAAGACAGTTTGTCGTCAAGTGCCTTCAAAATAGCGTCAAGCTCAGTCCCGACATCCTTCTTATCCATCTTTTCAAACCTACTACGTAAACCCCGGATCTGGTCAATAGCTTCTTTCCTATGCTCACCATGTCTGATACTCATGGTGTCCTTGTGGGTGTTTCCTGTTAATCCTGCCATGATAGCTACTCCTTTTCGTTTTTATGTGCAGCGGTCCTATTGCTGCATCAATTTATGGTGCATAGGCGTGCAGCTGAATACTATAGTGGACCCCAAAATCCGGACAATAGTTTAAGATGGTAGCCTGCAACAAAAAGGAGCAGGCATTGAGCGAAAAGAATCGTAAAAGCTTTACCAGCCAGTTCAAGGCAAAAGTCGCACTCGAAGCGATCCGAGGCA
>JANYBN010000093.1 GCA_025360785.1 Geobacter sp. | reverse complement strand
TCAACCTACTCAGAAAAAGAATGTGATCACGAAAAATACGCTGTCAAAAGTCATTGCTCAGTATGTGAAGGAAAAAGAGAGGGGCTGGACGTACAAAACAAAAATGGAGGTTAATAGCTGTCATCGCATTCTATTGGACATTTTGGGAGATACTAAATATCAAACCAATGAGCATCAAGTCTGCCAACAAATACATCCTGAGATTGAATGCGCTCCTCTCCTATGCATTCAAGGAAGGAATACTGAATTCAAATCCAGCGACAGGGCTGATGCTTGAAGATAAACGAAGAGATGATGAGCTACGAAAGACCTACTCTGAAGAAGATATCCAGAGGATTTTGGTTAATCTACCTTGTAGCAAAGATCGACCAGAGCGGTATTGGATTCCAAGGATTGCGATGTATTCTGGTTTGAGGCTTGATGAAATATGCCAGCTCTACGTTGATGATGTAATCAAGATAGATGGGATATGGTGTTTTGATGTAAACGACAGGAATGACAAGAAGGTAAAAGTTGAATCCAGTAAAAGAACCGTACCTATCCATCCAAAGCTGATATCACTTGGATTTCTGACCTATCATGATGAATTACTTCAAAAACATGAGCCAAGACTATGGAATGCTTTGTCATGGAGAAAAGATGATGGGTACAGTAATGGATTTGGCAAATGGTACAGAATCTTCAACAGGCAATTTGTTACGGATGATTTGAAAAAAGTATTCCATAGTTTCAGGCACACAGTTGCTGACACTCTCAAACAAGCTGGTGTTCAAGAAAGTGTGATATCTGAAATTTTGGGACATACACACAAGAGCATTACTACAGGCAGATATGGAAAGAGATATCAACCAAGCGTGTTACTGGAAGCGATTGTCAAGCTGGACTATGGGTAATGAATATCTTCAACCACCAGCCCCACAAGGTCGCTTGAGAGCATACCTGTCCGCAAAGCGGTGAATGCCCTACAAACTTTGTATTCCATCGCAACCAATAAGTTCTTGGCATCATTGAGATTTGTTGTACGAAGGGATTTCTTGATGAAGGCTGACTTGAAATAAACTTTGAGGTCAACAGGAACTCTTGCCTGATAATAAAAGTGTTCTTTGTAGCGTGTCAGGTGGGCAGGAAAGGACAAAGCCTCTATCTCCAATGTATACTAAAATGTATACCAAAAGTGATAGAGGCTTTGTTTTGCTAATGATTCTAGCTAGTTACAGGTAGTGGCGGAGAGGTAGGGATTCTAATTGATGAGGATATCAACAACCTTAACCTACTGATATCCCTCAAGTACCTTCTCAACACCTGAACTGAAACAAGAGCCTCTATGCTTCAGAAGTATACTGAATGTGCTACCAATTATCAACTCATTGTAAATTGAGATACCTTTCCTTTCGACAATCCTACTCATGATCTTCTTCCACACCACATTCTGAAATAACCTCTTAACCCCCACCATACGGCCAAGTCTGCATTCCATTCGATACTACAGGTGCAATTGATTTCCTGAACTATTGTGCGGCATCTGCACAGTTATCAGTGGAAGAACTACAGGAAGATGCGCCCAGATCTGCTTATAAATGTCTTTCAAAGGAGAGAGTACATAAGACGGACGATTTACTTGTAACTGGCAGATATGTTATGGCGAAAATTGGGTCATAATTTATATTATTATGTTTGTTTACAGCATGTTGCGGCCGTCAAACCCAATTAAACTTGAAAGTTCATTAGAAGTATGATACGGTGCTAACAATAAATGTTGATGCCTCCGCAAAGAGCGCATCAAACTTAAAAGAATTCTGTACCAACTTAATTCTTCTCCTGTTATTAAGCATCAGACCTTCCTGTTGCTAGGATAACACCCACTGAAGCAAACATTTCCATTTTGGTAATTGTTTGCCTTTCCCATGTATCAACCCCAACCCAACTACCAGTTGTTTTATGTGTTTCGCAGACTATTTGCGTTCCAAATGTATCTGCTCGTCCTACGATCTTGATGAAAGGTCGGCAAGCAGGGTAGCGATTGTTAATTGAGTTTATAAGCACCATTAGCAGTAACTGTTAGGTAACTAGGGGTATTGGAGTGTTGGCGGAGGGTGTGGCGTTGGAGCGGTAATTAGGATAAAATTTGCAATCGGCATGCCAATGTAATAATGGAAGGCTTCCTTACGGTTCGGTCCCTCAAGATACGATTTGATGAGGCCCAAATCGATCTTTCGAGATCCGAGTTATAAAAACGTGTATATTGTTGCTTGAGTCGTAAGGGATTTTATGTGATATTGAGGGCGAACTACTTAAAATAGTTGATCGAATCAGCCTCAATTATTTGATGCCTAAACAGGTCATAAAATTATTTTTGGAGGTAGTTTTAGAGGTAATGGATAAAATGCTAATACATACAATCTTTATTTATTAGCATGTTACGCCTCTAGTTATAACGACTACCTCGCCACTGAAATCAATGGGTTACAGCAGAAATGCTGCAACCCATTTTCTTTATATATTAAAGTTTGCACTTGTTTTTACCATTTCGACCTGTACAATAACACATTGCCTTTTGAAGACCTGTTTCAACTGGCCCCTGCAGCGTGTTGAGCTTTTCGCATATATCAACGGCAAGTTTACAAGGACTCCGATGAAGACAGTTCATGAAAAAGCAGACAGTGTACCTTCCGAACTTCACAACGGGAATACATCCCCTCTCGGTGCAACTGTCCGCAACGGTGGGGTGAACTTCAGCGTTTTCGCGAGGGACTGCGCCGGCATCGAGCTGCTCCTCTTCGACCGTGCTGACGACGCTACCGCTTCCCGTATCATAACCCTCGATCCCAAGCGAAACCGCACCTACCATTATTGGCATGCCTTCGTTCCTGACATCGGATCCGGCCAGCTGTACGGCTTTCGGGTGGCAGGACCAAATGACCCGCAGCGCGGCCTGCGCTTCGATCCGGGCAAGCTCCTGATCGATCCCTATGGCCGCGCGGTGGTGGTGCCTGCCGGATATGACCGCAAGGCGGCATGTGTGCCGGGCGACAACGTGGCCCTGTCCATGAAGAGCGTGGTGGCCGACCCCCGCGGTTACGATTGGGAGGGGGATATGCCTCTCAAACGGCCGTACTCAAAGACCATCATCTACGAGATGCATGTGGCAGGTTTCACCAAACACCCATCCTCCGGTGTCCCTGAAGCAAAGCGCGGCACCTATGCCGGGCTGATCGAAAAAATTCCTTATCTGCAGGATCTGGGGGTCACCGCTGTTGAACTGTTGCCGATCTTCCAGTTCGATCCTCATGACGCTCCTCTGGGCCTTTGCAACTATTGGGGCTACAGCCCGGTCTCGTTTTTCGCCCCTCACACGGCGTACAGCTCCCGCAAGGACCCGCTCGGTCCCCTGAACGAATTCCGCGATATGGTCAAGGCTCTGCACCGTGCCGGCATTGAAGTGATCCTCGATGTGGTTTTCAATCACACCTCTGAAGGTGACCATAAGGGCCCGACGTTCTGCTTCCGGGGATTTGCCAACGACGTGTACTACAGTCTGGCTCCGGACGGGACCTATATCAATCACACCGGCTGCGGCAATACGCTTAACGCCAATCATCATGTGGTCCGCAGGCTCATCATCGACAGTCTCAACTATTGGGTCAAGGAGATGCACGTTGATGGCTTCCGCTTCGACCTGGCATCCATCCTGTCTCGGGATGGTCAGGGGCATCCGCTCAAAAACCCGCCGATCATTTGGGATATAGAATCGGACCCGGCTCTGGCGGGAATAAAACTCATCGCCGAGGCATGGGACGCGGGTGGCCTGTATCAGGTCGGCAGCTTCATCGGTGACAGCTGGAAGGAATGGAACGGAGAGTTCCGCGACGACGTGCGCAGTTTCCTGAAGGGTGACAACGGGGTGATTTCCCGCTTCGTAGCGCGTCTTTTGGCCAGTCCCGATATCTACAGTCACCGTGAGCGTGAGCCCGAGCAGAGCATAAACTTCATCACCTGCCATGACGGCTTCACCCTGAACGATCTCGTCACCTATGATATTAAACACAACGAGGCAAACGGAGAGAACAACAGGGATGGGGCCGAGTCCAATGTGAGCTGGAACTGCGGCGTTGAGGGGCCTGCCGATAACCCGGCGATTGAGGATCTCCGCAATCGTCAGGTGAAAAACTTTTTGGCTGTAACTCTTCTCGCCCTCGGCACTCCGATGATCCTGATGGGGGATGAGGCACGGCGGACTCAGCTGGGGAACAACAATGCCTACTGTCATGACAACGAGATCGGTTGGTTTGACTGGGATCTGCTCGCGCGTCACGAAGACATCCACCGTTTCACCAGGCTTTTGATCGCTGCACGACTCATGCACGGCGAAACCGCCCTGGAGGAGCTGACCCTGAACCAGCTTCTAGGTCAGGCGCGGCTGGAGTGGCATGGCGTGAGGCTGCATACACCGGACTTGAGCCGAGAATCGCACAGTATCGCTCTGACGGCCTGGAGCGCAAGGCGGGTCGTCTTCCATTACATGATCAATTCCTACTGGAAACCGCTAACTTTCCGTCTCCCCTCTCCGAAAAAACTTCCGGGCGGCGCCTGGCATCGTTGGATTGATACCTCACTATCCTCACCTGAAGACATTTTGCCCTGGCATGAGATGCCACCCGTTGCCGTCGGCAGTTATCGGCTGCCGGCGCGTTCGCTCGTGGTCCTGATTGCCAAGAGTGAGGGTAACTGACACACTACATCCCGAGACATAGTGCCGCATATATACGGGCTGCGCCGGACACCTCCTCAAAGTTCACCCGCTCATCGGGCGTATGAGCCGTCTCCAGAGAACCCGGGCCGAGTATAAGCGGTTTTACGCCTGCCGCAAAAAAGAGATTGCCGTCGGAGTGAGAGCGGAAGGAATCCACCTGTAACGGCAGGCCTAGCTTTGGGTAGACCTCTCGCAAAATATGCGCGAGCCGGTTGTCGGTGCCGAGATTGTAGCCTGCGGAGGCAAATTCGAAAGATACGTCCAGATCCAGTCCGGGAATGGTAAGGTCGACATCGGCAACGATCCGGAGGATCGCATCCTGCAGGGCGGCCGGGTTCTGGTCTGGCGGCAGATGCAGGTCAATCCAGGCATCGCAACGATCCGGAACGACAAATCCAGCCCGCGACGATCTCATCTCCCTGATGGAATAGACTATTTCCGTTTTTGCCCGGTCGAACAGCGGGTCGTCCCCCAGCAGCAACAGAACGCGAAGCATCGATTCAACCGCATTATGTCCCAACTCGGGGAGCGAGGAATGACTGCGAAGCCCGCGCGTGACAAAACCGGCCTCCAGATAGCCGTAATGGGCGAATCCGGCCGCCAGGCTGGTCGGTTCGCCGATGACCACCCAGGGTGGGTGGCAGGTTTTAAGAAAGGTCGCGCTGCCATCACCGTTTTCCTCCTCACCGACTACCAGCAGCAGCCCGATTGAAGGCCGCTCTGCAGGCTCCAGAGTCTCGGCTATCGCCAGCCATGCCTCAACCATCGCAGCGCACCCACCCTTCATGTCGGCGCTCCCGAGGCCGCTAATGGTGCCGTTTTCCTCCTTCGGCCCGAAGGTGTCCAGATCCCAGGCCGGGACGGTATCCACATGCCCCACCATGTAAAGCTGCGGGTCTCCCGGCCCCATCGTCACACGCAGGTTGTAGCGATCCTCTTCCACCTCCTGCCGCTCCACGCTGAATCCCGCGCAGGTGAGGAGATCTTCCAGATAGAGCTGGATGTCCTCTTCTTTGCCGGACGGAGAATAGATGTCGAGCAGGTCGAGGAAAGTTTTTCTCAACCTGTCGGGCTTGATGGAGTCCCAGACTTTCTCCAGGCGGCCGTTCATGCTTTTTTTACCGGTTTTTTTCTGCTTTTGCGGGTCAGGTTGAGTGACATATAGACATGCTCCTGGACGTCTCCGAATCCCTGCTTTTCGAAGAAGCGAACCGCCGGAAGGTTATCGGCGGAGGTGTCGATGATCATCATCCGCACCCCCTGTTCCTTCATGCGGTGCTTGATTTCCTTGAACAGCCCGCTCCCCACGCCGCCCTGCTGAATATCCTTGCGGACCCCCAGCCAGACAAGATAGCCATATTTCCAGGGTGAGTTGTGTTTTGTGACAGTTGTTCCCAGAATAAAGCCGAGAATCTTCCCTCCCGCTTCTGCAACCAGGCAGAGTTCGGTGTCTGAATTGAAGAGGGTGGTGATCTCGAATTCGTCCCAGGTACGGTAGAGACTCTGGAAGGACTCTGCGGTAAAGACCTCCTCACCGATATGAAAGACTTCGGGGAAATCGTCGATGGTCATATCCCTGATACGGAGAGTTTCTTTGCCTGTTTCTGACATGAGGTCACCTCTATCAAATGTTAGGTTCGTCCCTTAAAACCATATCCAACAGCAATTCTAAATTGGAATTCGTATTTGTAAAGCAACAAACATACCACTCTGAAACCATCCTGAGAACCGTTGAGGCATACCGTGGGGAAATCCCTTAAGTCCTGACTTCAGAGGTTTAGCTGCCGGGATTCGAAATGCCGGCATCGTTAATCTTTGAATGAAAGCATGTATGATTCAAGGCAATTGCCCGCCATATATGGCAGATGTGTCAAGCGTGGCGGGTTCGGCCGATGGTTTTTTATTCCCCTCCGAACTTTCCTTTTTCATTATCCCCAGTATAATTAAACCATTAGAACAACAATATCCGCATTTTTTTCCGGCACGTTAGTTGATAGGGAGTTAATCGCATCATTTGCCAGGGGCTGCTTCCCCTCCAATGGGCCCCTGGCCTTTTTGCAGCCTCATATTCAAAATATTGCATTTTGAAAACTTAGTTTCAAAAATCTCTTGATAAGGAGAAAACTACCATGGGCAGAGCTAAAGAGAATCCCCGCTACAATGTCATTTCCATGAGAGTCAGCGAAGAAGAACTCAGGCATCTTGAGGTTCTTATGGAGAAGACCCACAAAAACGTTACGCATATCATGCGTGAGGCGATCGAGCTTTTCGCTGCTAACTATGAACATTCAAAGCCGAACCGGACTACTGCGGTTGCATGATGTCTCCCCTCTCAAAAAAAACAGCCGCCCGGAAAATTTTTCCAAGCGGCTGTTTAACTTATTACTGGCACCGGACGCGGGGTTAGTGGCCCACGGCCGCCTCGGCTCGAATAGCCTTTGCCAGATCGGTACTCACAGCAAGAAGTGCCCGACCGTAAGCCGCCACCATGGGATCGTATCCTGCGGCTTCCACAGGCTCGCGTACCAGGGTGCGACCGGTTTTAGGCGCGCCACCTTCGGTACGGCGCAGGGACCAGACGGCCTCGATGGTGACCGCTTCTCCCGGTGACGATTCGAAGCGCTTGATGTCCACCAGCACGCGGTACTCCGCATCGGCGGCGGCATGCTGAAGATGGGACGATACCCGGCTGGATCCGAGCAGGCGGTTCAGGTTCTCAGCGATCAGGCGGGGAATCTCGCTCTTGAGCGGCTCGGCCCAGCGATGCGTCTCCAGAATTTCTACACGGTTGGCGGCAACGCGCACCACGAACTGCGGCCGGTCCACTACCTCGGGAAGCGTAACCGGTCCGACGGAAACCGCCGGGTAAGTCGTGACTGCAGCTGTCGTCACGACCTGTGCACCGGGCTCCAGGGTGTAGAAGGTTACCTGCGGTGATCTGCTGCATCCGGTAATCGCGATGGCCAGGCAGGCGGTCAGCATGCAGTAACATACAAAACAACGCAGGTCGGGCAAAGCAGGGCGTGCCCAACGGAATCGGTCATGTTGGGCACGGCATGAAAACGCCTTTGCCCAACCTGTAAAAAAAATCATCATTTATCCTCCCGTTTCCCGCGAATCAAGGATTCCGGGTGTTGCTCCAGGTAGTCGCCCAGCAACCGCAGCGACTGTGCAGCACGCGACACTTCCCGCATGGTCTCGCGCAGGTCGAGCTGTACCGGCGCATCGCTCGCAACGACCTGATTCACGCCTCCCATAGTCTTGCGCGCCTCTCCCAATGTTTTGCGCACATCCTCCAGTGACTGCCGCGCCTCCTGAAGTACCGTGCGGGCTTCCGGAATGACCGCGCCGTCAACATTTTTCAGCAGTTTATCCGCACTCTTCAGGGTGGCGTCCAGGGAAAGTATCGTCTTTCTGGCGTCAACGGCAATTTCCTCTAACGGCATTTTCTCGATCTTCTGGACGATCTGCATCAGTTTCTTCTGCAGCTGCTCCATAGAACCTGGAACGGTGGGAAATACGGGCGGATCGGTGCTCCAGTCGATTTTAGCCGTCGGCGTCCTGGGGAAGAAATCCAGCGAGATAAACAGTTGCCCGGTCAACAGATTCCCGCTTTTAACCTCCGCCCGGAAACCGTGCGCAACGAGCGGATCGAGGAGTGCCCTGGAATCCTGCGGCTTAACCTGCTTCGATTTGCTGCGGGACCGGGCGCGTATCCGCTCCGGATATAATTGTATCTCGACCGGGATGGAGATTTCCGAATTCCTGGAGTCCAGCGCCACATCAATCTTTGTTACCTCACCCACGGTCACGCCCCGAAGATCCACCGGAGCTCCGACGGTAAGGCCGCGCACCGATTCCTTGAATACGAGCCGGTAGGTTTCTACCGTTCCAACGTGCTTCAAGGCCTCCTCCTTGGTCGAGAACAGCGGGAAGACGTTGTCGGAGCGCGCCGGAGGCGCATCAAGTCGATCCTGCGGGGTCTGGAAGGAGATGCCACCCATGAGGATTGAAACCATTGATTCCGTGTTTATCTTGACTCCGCTGGCGTTGAGGGTCACATCTACGCCGCTGGCGTGCCAGAAGAAGGAGTTGCTCTTGACGTACTGATCGTATGGGGCTCGTATAAAGGCCTTTATGGTGACCCCTTTGCCGTCCTGGTCCAGGTCGGTGGCGATTATCTGTCCCACCTGCATGCGACGGTAGAAGACCGGCGAGGAGGTGTCGAGCGAGCCGACGTCGTCGGAGTGCAGGATAAACTGGCGACCCGGCACGTCCAGGGAAACGGCGGGTGGCGTCTCGGTACCGATGAAACTGTCACGGCTTTCGGTCGAGGTTCCTGTGCCGACGCCGATGTAAGAGCCGCCGATCAGTGTGCCGAGCCCGGAAACGTTGCCGCCCGAGATCCGGGCGCGCACCACCCAGAACCTGGTATCCTTCACCAGTAGTCCTCTGGCGTCCTTCGACATTTCTGCGGTCACGACCACGTGAGACCGGTCCTTGGAGATGGCAAGTCCCTTGACCTCTCCTATCTGAACGTCCTTGTACTTGAGCTTGGTCTTGCCGGCCTCCATCCCCTCGCCGGTCTTGAAGGTGATGGTGATGGTCTCGCCACGATCCATGAAAGACTTGACCGCAATCGAAAGGCCGATGAGCGCCGCGACTATAGGAATGATCCAGACCAGCTGGATCGAGAAGCGCCGTTTCGGTTCGCTGACTGCATCGGGAATATCGGAAAGGTCAGGCTTTTGAGTGGTGTCGGTCATTGATTTCTCTCTTTTTGTAAGGGGTCCCAGATCAGACGGGGATCGAATTGCATCGACGCGAACATAGTCAGCACCACGACGGCGCCAAAGGCCAGTGCGGCCGGTCCGGCTTTTACTATAGCCATGTTCCCGAGTTGCACCACTGCGGCCAGGAGCGTCACCACGTAAATATCCAGCATTGACCAGCGTCCTACAAATTCCACCAGCCGGTAGAGGCGCGTGCGTTGCCTGGGGTGCCACTTGGAGCGCCGCTGAACCGAAACCAGCAGCAGGGTGAGCGAGATCAGCTTAAGAAGCGGAATGGTGACGCTCGCTATGAATACGATAATGGCAATCACCCAGGAGCCTGTTCTCCAGAGCTCGATCACTCCGCTTACGATGGTGTCCTTGCGGTAGTTGAAAAGCGATCCGGTCTCCATCATCGTCAGGAGGTTCGCAGGAATATACAGGATATAGGCGGCGATGAGAAGCGCCCAGCAGCGCGCCACGCTGCCCGGTTTGCGGAAATGCAGCGAAGCGCCGCAACGGGGGCAGTGTGCAGGAGCCACATGTCCCCGTCTGGACACGAGGTTGCAGACGTGACATGAGCAAAGTCCCTGCCCGGAGGCGTTCATAGTCAATTCTGGCATGCGGCCACCTCCTCGTCCTGTGTTCTGTCCAGGCGAGCCCAGACATCACGGGCGCTAAACGATGCGGCGGCGGCAGCCAGCAGCAGGGTCAGAGCTCCGAAAGACCAAAGGGCGCCGCCGGGGATAACTTTGAACGAGCTGGTGAGCTTCACCAGCGAGACCAGCACGCCGAGCATGAACACCTCGATCATTCCCCACGGCTCTACAAACCGCATTATGCGCAGAAGGAAGGTATACCCTGCGGGGGTGAGACCGAATTTGATCGAAAGCAGGAGGTAGGACATGGTGATCAGCTCAAGGGAGGGGATGATGATGGTGGTCAGGAATACAAGCAGCGAGATTGACTGCATCTGCTGATCCCAGAGGGCATGCACCGCACCTATAAGGTTGATTTGGCTGCTGACCCCCTGGATCTCGATCGTCAGGATGGGAAAGATATTGGCGATCACGAACAGCATGGCTGCGGTCAGTGTGTAGGCGAGGGTGCGGTCAATACTGTCGGTGGCGTTTCGATACAGAACCGCGCCGCAACGGCTGCAGCTGGCCGCGCAGCCCGGCTTGAGGGGAATCTCCCGCTGGAGCAGGTCGCAGTAGCGGCAGGCTATGAGTTGTGCGGGATGAAGGTCCATCCTGAAAATCGCTCCTCTTCCGTGGGATGCCGTCGAAACTGCCGGGCCGGCACGTTGCTTCGGATACCCATTATGTCATTGTAGCAGAATGGCACTACATTTTTCAAAAAAATGACACACAGGTCCCTACGTTGTGCAGCGGAATTCGGCTTTCGCTCCCCTGCGGGACGCCCCATCTACTCCCACGGGCAGCATAATGGGTGTATACTTGGTTCAAAAGCCTTGTTTCAAGGAGTCTTCCATGCCCTCACACGATTACGACGTGATCATCGTCGGCAGCGGCCCGGCCGGTCTCGG
>JANYBN010000072.1 GCA_025360785.1 Geobacter sp. | reverse complement strand
CTGGTTCCGGTCAGGGTTCCGGCGAAATCCTGTTCGCATTTGCCGAGTCAAAGCAGATCAAGACCATCATGGTCAGGCACGAGCAGGCAGCTTCCTTCATGGCCTGCGGTTATGCCATGTTCAATCGGGTAAAACTGGGTGTCTGCAATGCTCAGGGCGGTCCCGGCTCCTACAATTTTTTCTCCGGCCTTGGCGTAGCACTTTCCGCATCCCTTCCCGTTCTGTCGATTGCATCTTATTCTCCAAAAAAATGGCGAGGTTTCGGCGATTTGGGCGAGGTGACCGGAATGGGACGAACGCCGAACTCCCAGGTCATGTTCGGCGCCACCACCAAGAAAACATTCCTGATCGAACATCCCGACCAGGTCTGCGATATTGTCGAGGAAGCCATAAATCTTGCGTTTGAGGGGCGTCCAGGCCCTGTGCATATCGATCTTCCGTATGATGTGGCGGCAATGCCGGCCACACGGCATCGCGAGATCAAGCTTGATATTAATCCATGTCTACCGCTCCCCAAATCGGTCGATCTTTTTGCCACCGTTCTTGCCGATGCGATGTCCTCAAACAAAAAGATCCTGGCGCTTCTCGGGTACGGTTGCGTCAGGAGTCATGCCGAAGCTGAACTTCTCGAATTTGTGGAAAAATTCCAGATTCCCTTTATAACGTCAATGGATGCGAAAGGGGTTATTCGCGAGGATCATCCGCTTTCCCTAGGAATGCCGGGAACATGCGGCGACGCCAGCGCAAAGCAGGCTTTCAAGGAAGCAGAGGTTGTGCTTGCAATCGGCAACTCATTTCCCAAGTGGCAGATGTGGAAGTTCGAGCCGGGTCTCTTCGATGAAAAAACGCTCCTGCATATCAACATTCAGCGGGAAGAGATCGGTAAAGTCTATCATGCCGACTATGGCATGGTTTCCGATGTCAAACCGGCTGTTCAGGCGCTCACCAAGGCTCTGTCGGAGAAAAACCCTAAAATAGAAGCGAAGCAGCCGGTCAAGGCCAAGACATACCAGAGCAAGGTCGAGTATGCGGGCGACAAGATCCATCCGGGCGCTCTTTGCCAGGAGATATCGAAATACCTGCCGGAGCGGAGTATCGTTCTGGGGGATGCCGGGGCGAACATGATCTGGCTGGCTACCTTCATGGAATTCACCAAGGGGCAGAACTTCAAGAACCCCGGCAGCTTCGGGCCGATGGCATCACATGTCAACGCCGCAATCGGTGTGCAGCTTGCCAACCCTGATCGGCGCGTGATTGTCGGCTGCGGCGATGGCGACTACGAAATGTCGGGCTTCGAGATTCTGACCGCCATCCAGAACAAGATCCCGATCATCTGGATAATCCTGAACAACAGCGAATTCGGTATCATCAAGCTGTTCAACCTTGCCGCTCACGGCAAGGAGGTTTTCAACCACATCATCTGTCCCGACTTTGCCAAGTATGCGGAAGCATGCGGCGCGAACGGTTTCCGCGTGGAAAAGCTCGGCAATTTTGCGGCTGCCTTCCAGGCGGCGCTCGCCTCGGACAAGCCTTCCATTATCGATGTCATCATTGATCCGGATCCTGTAATGCCATTCAAATTCTGGCCTCAAGAGTAATGGAATACAAGGGGCGACCTAGTGTCGCCCCTTGTATTCCATTCTATATTATTCCAAAGAAACATAGAGTAGCCATGAATCCACAATTCATACAAAAAATGAATCTCCCGTTTTTTTTCCTGACATCGTTCTCTTGTTATCAGGGGGCGCTGCATGGAATACCCTGGCTGGGACTGGTTATTTTCGCCCTTCTGGTTGCATTTTTCCTCCCTTACACACATCTTAAAAAAGAGCGGCTCCTGATAACCCTGCTGGTAGCAGGCATTGGTTTTATCGCCGATACCACGTTGATAATGCTCGACGTCTACACGGTGAAAGAGAGTGCAAGATGGCTCATCCCGGCTCCGCTCTGCCCGGAGTGGATTCTTGTATTATGGCTGAACTTCGGCTTCATGCTCTATATCTTCTGGGGATTTCTCGCGAAGAATAAAATTACGCCGGTAATAGTTGGAGCAGTTTTTTCGTTCCTGATTTTCGGCAACGCATCCCGCATGGAGCTTGTTTCCATGCAGCAGCACAAACTGGTCAGCTTCCTGATTATAGCCATCTGCTGGGCTGTTCTGATTCCTTTTTTCACAAATCGTGCGGTTCGGTACTTTGGGGGTAAAAATGCTGTTGTTAAATAGGAATATTTTCTTGTCTTGCCTTGTTTGTCAGGTGTTAGTCATATTTATCGCCGGTTGCGGTTCGGACAGCACGACACAAACACCTCCGCAAGGGAGCGACTCCATAAGCAAAATCCCGGTGATGGTAACTGTTCCGGCTGGAAGCGCCAAAATAGGATTCGACACCTACACCGGGCTTCCTCCCTATCCCGGAGAGCTCCCCTCCGGTAATCAGTATTCTCCGGGACCATCCGGCCCGGTTCATAAGGTCACTCTCACCGATTTCCAGATGGGCAAGTACCAGATAACGAACGCCCAATACTGCGAGATGCTCAACTACGCACTGAACAAGGGATATCTCTCCGGCGATTTTGCAAACAATGTCTCCGTGAAGAATAAGGAAGGGGATTCCCAGAATCTGCTCATTCTGGACGCGAACTATGAGGGAAAGCCGAGCGAGATTCTGTTCCAAGGCAGCAAGTTTGTCGTCAAATCGGGGCTGGATAACCGCCCGGTCGTATATGTGACTTGGTACGGTGCGGCCTTCTACTGCAATATCTTGAGCGAATGGCAGGGACTCACCAAGCTGTACAACCTTCAGGACTGGTCATGCACCTTTGGCGGCACAAAGAGGATTTACGGTTTTTCCGGATATCGCCTCCCGACAGAGGCCGAATGGGAGTATGCAGCGAGGTTTGACGTAGACAACATGGGCGCGAAGAGACGGCCATTATCCTGGGCAAGTGAATACCTGACCGCCATAAGCCAATTTGGAGCCGATCCGCTGTTAAGCTTGTATACCAATTTCAAAAGCGGTCTCGGCACCAAGGATGTGGGCAGCTATGAATCCGGTAAGACCTATCTCGGGATTTATGACATGGGAGGTAACGCTTCCGACTGGATTCAGGATTATTATTCCTCGTATACCTATTTCAAGAACTACACCAGTGCCGACAAAAGAAGCAACCCGGTCAACGATACCTCCGGGGTATATCGGCAACGGCGCGGCGGTTCATGGTTGGTCTACGCCAACAATTTCCCCTGGACTACCTATCATACCAATACCAACTGGGCCTACACTTACTACTGTGACTTGAGTTTCCGCGTCGTAAAGATTCTCCCGTAATTAGTAGTTTGCGAGTTTGACGGAAGGAGTTTTCAAATGTTCGTTTTCAAGGACAAACTTACAGAAATCGCTTTCGGCTACGGCATCGTCCTGACCGACCTTGGTGGCTGCGAGAGCATGAATGCACTGCAGTGGCAAACGCCGAAAGGTACGATCTCGCCGGTCCATGACCACGCCGAGGAACAGTTCGGGTACATTCTTAAAGGCTCCATCGAGGTTACGATCGGAGAAGAGAAGGCGATCCTTAACTCGGGCGACTCCTACTTCATCCCCGGAGGCGTGCCGCATCAGTTCAGGTTGATGGAAGATTCGGTTGCAATCGATGTGTTCAGCCCCAAAAGACCAGTGCCGGAACCCGTGCCGCAATAAAAGGAGCATTCAATGTCGCTCAAAGGGAAAAAAATTGCCATCCTGATGGAAGGGGACTGGTATGAGCCTGAAATTTGGTACTACCGGCTCCGTTTTGCCGAGGAAGGGGCCGAGGTACTTTTTCTTACCCGCATGTGGGGGCAATCTGCGCTCACTTTTCTTGGCCATGAATTCCGCGCTCCCTTTGAAGTGCGCGACTCTTTCGAGGGGATGGACGACGAGATGCTGAGAAGCTTCTCGGCAGTGATCGTTCCGGCCGGGATGGTTGCCGACCGGCTCCGCTATACCGAGGATATAGACAAGCTTCCACCGGCGGTGGAATTCCTGAAACGTGCCTTCGCCGAGAAAACGATCATCAAGGGGATTATCTGCCACGGTTTGTGGCTGGCGGCCCCTGTTCCGGAGCTTGTGCGCGGGCGACGGCTCGTTGTCCACAACAATCTGCTTGGTGATGCCCGCAACATGGGCGCCGAGTATGTGAATGAGGACGTGGTGGTTGACGGCGACCTGGTGACCGCCCGTAGCGGCGGCCATTGCCACCTGTTTGCCCGCAAAATCATCGAGTTGCTGCAGTGACGACAACAAGCTGCGGCATACAATTCGGCCATGTCGGCCTCAACTGCCTCGATGTCGAAACCACGGAACGCTTTTACTCCAGATTTTTAGGTTTCCGACGTGATACCGAAATCAAGCTTGGCGACAACCGGCTGGTATTTATTTCATCAGGCGATGTCGTATTGGAACTGTTCGAGGCAAATGGAGCTTCAGAGTTAATGCCGGGGGCCACGGGACCGACCACCACCGGCTTTCGGCACTTTGCCATCAAGGTAAGCGATGTCGCGGCGATACTGGCTGACATAACCGGAATGGCGGAAATTACGCAGGGACCGCTTGATCTTTCCGAATACGGATTAAGCGCCGTAATTGCCTGGCTGCGCGATCCGGATGGAAGAATCCTCGAAATTTACGAATAATGCCGATCATCCCAAGGGTCATAATGAATCCTTTCACAAACAGAAGCCTGCTCTGCCTGGCGGCGCTGCTCTGCCTGTTTTCCCCCGGCGCCGACACTGCCCTGGCAACAGAGGATGCACAACAGCCATGGTTTTTCAGCGCCCAGCCGTTTGGAATGTTGTCAATGCCCGAACTGGTAAAGGCGCCCTCCCCTGACAAAAAAATGTTCCTGAAAATAACAACCGGCTACCAGTATGACAGCAACGCGATCCTTAACGCGGAAGGCTCTCCGATTCCTCCTGATATCGGCAAAAAAGGCGATTCGCGATTTGTGCTTAACCTGTCAGGCAGTTATGTGCCGCTCAAGGGGCCGCTTGGTGACGTGACTCTCAACTACGCTTTTTTCCAGAGCCAGCATGCGGAGCTGGATGACTTCAACCTGACGCAGAACCTGGCGGAACTTGCCGGCAGATACAGGTTGAACGAGCATGTCACCCTGCGCTATTCAACTGCGGTTCACCACTTGCTTCTCGGCTCCAAGCTCTTTGACTACGCCGTCATGACAGGCCCTTCCATCATAATTACCGAAGGGAAAGGGCACAATACCGCCATTGATCTCCGTTATCGCTCAACCGAATACCGCAATGTCTCGATCTTTAAAAACAATGCCGACAGAACCGGCTCCAATTACAGTGGGGCAATCACCCATAATATGGCCTTGTCACCGTCCGCGCTTGTGCGTGTCGGATACACCGCCGATGTGGACGAAGCAAGAAGTCCACTTTGGGACGGCACGGGACATAAGGTCAATATCGAGAGCAGCTTTATCCTCCCCCGGGATACCCTGCTGGATCTTTACGGAGAATATTACCGCAAGGATTATGACGGTCTCTACAAATCCATCGGGGGACAACGGGCGGATAACTCCTGGTCCGCGGTTGTCACGCTGACAACCTATTTTGATGAAAAATACGGCGTATCACTTCGAGCGCTCTACAATCGTAATATTTCAAACGTCCCGTCATTCGATATTTCGCGGGTCATTACCGGGATACTTTTCGATGTCAGGTTTTGAACTTAGTCAGGAATTACGCCATGCTTGATGCCGCAAAAGCAGTCAAAAGCGTTTTCATCACCCTCTTCTGTGTTGTCTTTTTTGTTTCCGGTTGCTCCTCGGAACAGCCGGTCACACCTCACTTTAAAGAGGTTCAGTCTCTTCCCGCAAATGGGGGACGTGATTTCCGGTACTTCACTATCGGCACCGACCGGTTTTTGGCGCTTGCGTCAACGTGGGACGGTAAATCACCAGAAATAAATTCAAAGATTTATCGCTGGGACGGTACTAGGTTCGCCGATTTTCAGGCCATCCCTACAAGTTGGGCAACCGAATGGGAATATTTTACGATCGGCGTTGAAAGTTATCTTGTTGTTGCCGACAATCATTCATCTACGAGTTACAACATCAATTCCAAGGTCTATCACTGGAACGGCAGTAGTTTTGAGGAATTTCAGAGCATCCCCACAAAAGGGGCATCCGGATGGAAGTTTTTTACAATCACTGGTGACTCCTTTCTTGTCGTTGCCAATAACGGCGGTAATTTTAAAAATTACAATGTTGATTCCGATATTTTCAAATGGGATGGCGTGAAATTTGTCTTGTTCCAGTCAATCCCGACCAATGCCGCGCTCCGTTGGGAGTTTTTCAATATCGGAACCGATGCATTTCTGGCCGTAGCCAACTATTCGACCGACTTTACCACGACGTTCAACATTGATTCAAAAGTGTACCGCTGGGACGGGGCAAAATTCGCTGAATTCCAGTCGATCCCAACCAGCGGCGCCCATTACTGGAAATTTTTTACTATCGGAAACGACAGTTTTATGGCAATTGCAAACCTGCACAGCGGGCCGAACCGTACAAATCTGGAGATAGATTCAAAAATCTTCAGGTGGGACGGGGCAAAATTCGCCGAATTCCAGGCAATACGGACAACCGGTGCAGTCTCCTGGGATTTTACATCCTTTAACGGCAGCTACTACCTGGCCGCGGCCTCCTGGAAGAACGACAACGGTTCGTACCAACTTGATTCCAAGATTTATCGCTGGGACGGCACGCGCTTCGCGGAGTATCTGACAGTCCCCGGTAATGGCGCGTCCGACTGCGCCTTCTACAGCATTGACGGCAATCTGTATCTGGGAGTAGCAAACGTCGGCGGCAGCAGCGGCCCCAATGTCGATTCCAAGCTCTACCAGCTTGAAATGTGATTCTTGATGCAGCTGCAAAAGCTCTCAAATAGCTAACCATCTGGAATAATTTACTATTTACCATTTTTCATATATCATATTGACGTGATTTATGCCATAATAGCCCAACAAATACAGGTTGTTATGGGTAACTGCTATGATCCACGTCAAAGACCACAAACAGTACGACATGTTTAATCCGTTCGGGCACCTCGGGCCGAAACGGCTGGCACTACTGGAATCATCCTGGGCGCATCTGTTTCGGGAAGAAATCCTCCACAAACTGCCGGCGGAGAAATTGTTCTCCCTGTACAGTGAGCATTATGGCCGGCGCACGAAAGAACTGTATGCCATGCTTGGCATTGTCCTTCTGCAACAGCAACAGGATCTGACTGACGATGAGGCGATTCAGCAGTTCTCTTTCAACATCATGTGGCACTATGCGCTGAACGTCACGGACACATCTGACGTAAGCTCATACGTGTCTCCCCGCACCCTCTGGACCATGCGGGACATCGTCGGCAGACTGGGTCTGGAACAGTCGCTCTTTGAAAATGTCACCGGTGCTCTGACGAAACTCTTTGAGATTGATCCGTCCAAGCAGCGGTTGGATTCCATCCACATCTTTTCCAATATGGCCCATCTGGGCAGAATCCGCCTGTTTGTGCGAACCATCCGGAAATTCCTGGTCAACCTCAAAAGACACCATGCCGACCAGTATCAGGCTCTGGGCGAGGTTGCTGTCCGGTATGAGGAGAAAAACGATGGTCGATTTGCTGTAAAACCGAGCGAATCGTCCCGCAAGCTCCAGGAAGTAGGCGATGACTGCTTCATGCTGGTGGAACGCTTCAAGGAGCATGAAGCCGTTGTTGCCATGGATTCCTATAAGCATCTACTTCGTATGTTTACCGAGCAATGCGTGCTGGAGAAGACCGGGACAGCGACCGCCGTGGTTATCAAGCCGAACAAGGATGTACCATCCGATTCGCTCCAAAATCCGTCCGACCCTGATGCCGGCTACTCAGGCCACAAGGGGAAGGGCTACCAGATGCAGGTTATGGAGACCTATTCGGAGGACAAGAGCCAGCCGAACCTGATTACTCATATCAAAGTCGAAGCGGCCCACGAGAGTGATTCGAAGGCTCTGCTTCCTGCCATCGAAGATGCGACCACGCGGGATCTTGCCCCGGCACAGCTCCTGGCCGATTCCGCATATGGCGGCGATGACAACGTGGAGAAGGCTAAGGAACTGGGTGTCGAGGTTGTTTCGCCGACCATGGGTACATGGTCGCATAAGATCGGGCTTGCCGAATTTATTTTCTCCGCCAGCGACGAAACAACTGCCTGCCCCGAAGGAAAGAAGCCGCTGCGGACCAAGACCGGCAAGCATGGCGGCAAGATCGTTCATTTCGACAAAGCACTTTGCGATCTCTGTCCGCGGCAGTCCGACTGCCCGGTGAAACGTGTCAAGCAGAGCGCAACCATCAGTTACGACACCAAGGCCCTCCGGCTTGCCAGACGTCGCGCAAAAGAGAAGACGGAAGCATTCAGAGAAGTCTATCGTTTCCGTGCCGGAGCAGAAGGGACCATGTCGGACCTTGATCGAATAACCGGGATCAAGCATCTCCGGGTTCGAGGGATGCGACAAGTCAGGCTGGCGGCGGTACTTAAAGCGACCGGATTGAACGTCTTGCGAGCAGTGGCGTTCAAAAATCGCCTCAAAAGGTACGAAACCCGGAAAACAAGGTCAAACCGTTCCTCAAATAGCTTTATCGGTGTTGTCAAAAAGCACATTTTACGACTACTGGACTATCTACAAGAACTTTCCGGGGCATTTTGCCCCAATGTTTATGGATTCGCCAGCTTCGCATCTCAAGCGGCGTGATTCATTTTTGCGGGTGCATCAAGGATAGAGATTTTGAAGTGTACCAGCACCTTGGGATGCTCTTCCAGCAAACGGTGCAGTAAAGACTTGGCCGCCAGCCTGACGTCCTTCGTTTCCTCCTGCG
>JANYBN010000064.1 GCA_025360785.1 Geobacter sp. | reverse complement strand
AAAACCTAGATAATTAAGTTTAAAAACCATATTTTATCTGTTCAAAGGGACGAATCAGCTCCCCTTGCCGGCCAGTCGCGCCACTTCCCTGTCTTCAAAAACCCGTATAACGCCATACTCTCCGTCAAAACCGGGCTTGCGGATCACCCGGCCACTGCGCATCCGTGCCAGTGCCTCCCCAAGAATAGCCGACTCATGGCTGATTTCCTTAAGCGAGGCATGCAGGAGCAGGTTGAATTCCGAGCCGAAGAAGGCAATGCTGCGTCGGTACTGCTCCATCACCTTCTTGGAGGCCGGTCCGGTGCCGAGGATTTCCCCCAGCACCTCGGGCAACGGGATCAGGCTGAAGACCCGGGGCGAGTCGTCGCGATACAGCGGCTGCTCCCGGTCAGCCAGCTCCATGACCCGGTGACAGACGCCCACGGTCAGCGGTTTGCCGCATACCGGGCAACGCAAGCCCAGGCGGCGAGTCTCGGCGGGCTCAAGGCAGACATTGCAGTTCCGGTGACCGTCGGCATGGTATTTTCCCTCTTCGGGGAAAAACTCCACCGTACCTCGGAAAGTATCACGGCGCCCCTCGCGAATGGCGTCTCGCAGGGAGAAAAAATCCAGCCTGGTGGAGAAGAGATTGGCCTCGCGCCCAAGTTTGGAAGGCGAGTGGCAGTCGGAGTTGGAGATAAGAGTGAAACGGTCAAGCGCAGAGATCAGCCGGTTCATGTCCGGGTCGGAAGAGAGCCCGGTTTCCAGGGCAAAGATATGCGGCGTCAGGTCGCCGAAACAATCCTCAATGCGGTCGAAGCCTGACCGGGAGCCGAACAGGGAGAACCATGGGGTCCAGATGTGGGCCGGTACGAGGAACCCCTCGGGTGCCAGCTCCAGCATGATCTCCAGCAGATCGTGACTGTCCAGCCCCAGGATCGGGCGGCCATCAGATTTGATATTGCCGATACTGTCCAGCCGGGTGTTTAGTCGTTCAGCCGAGGCGAAATCCGGCACGTACAGCAGGTTGTGCACCTTGCGCACCTTGCCGTGACGTTTGTAAATGCTGCTGATTTCGGCAGAAAGCAGGAAGCGCACCGGTGCCGGGGCGGGCGCCACCTCCGCCAGCGGCGAGACAATGGCGGCCTCGTTCTTCAGTTTGAACAGTCCCGGTTCAGCCGGTTCCAGCTCTTCCTTAATACAGCTGAACCAGCCGGGATGGGTGAAATCACCGGTGCCGATGACCTGAATCCCCTTGATCCGGGCCCACCCCGCCAAGCCGGCTAAGGTGCTCTGCGGGCTGGTGGCGCGAGAATATGGGGAATGGATGTGCAGGTCGGCTATGTAGTCCATTGAGTCTCCGGGACAATCGATCATTACAACGATTGCGGCAAATCAAGCCACAATTCGCTTCTGGTCTTGTACATTTTCAGTCTGTTGACCACGCAGTCCACCGGAGATGCAAAAATCGTTTCATAGATAAATTCATCCGCCGCCGGATCCATGGCAAAGGCGAGCTGCTCTTTCTTGATGCTGAACTGGGCATTGATGCCGTTGGTGTTGCCCCGCGCATCAACCCGAATCCATTTGTCGAGGGTTGCGAGATAGATGGCGTTAAAGCCGTGCAAAACCGGCTCGTTATCGACAGGAGGATCCAGGCGCAAAACCTGGTAGCAGAAACCGGCCGGGATCGAGACGGCCCGCAGCAGGGCGGCCAGGAGGTGGCTTTTGGCAAAACAGATCCCGGTACCGTGATTAAGTACTTCGCTCGCCGTGCAGGTCACGATTTCGAGGCAGGAATCATTGGAGTGCGGGATGGCGTCGCGCACCCACTCGTACAAACAACGGGCTTTAGCAACTTCATCCGTTAATCCATGGGTAAGTTCCAGGGCTTTCTGTTTGACTGCCGGAGTCTGCCAGTCGATGATTGTGTCGGAAACCAGATAGTCGTTTAGGTCGTCGGATTCAGGGTACATATTTGTCCTCGGTTGATAGCTGTATTTTGCAAAGTGTTTTGTAAGTTATGAGGGAAGTCCTACCAGATATTTCTTTACCAGCTCCACCGGATGATACGATAACTTTGCGCTGCGGAGACCCATTTCGCCCAGGTCCTGCTCGCGGTTCAGGAAACGGCACTCCTGAAACAGCAGCCGGGCAAACTCGCGGTTCACCAGCTGAGACAACCCCTCTGTAAAAGGATCGGATTTCTCGAAATGACACACCGCGGTATCCCGGTTGAGGCGTTCGCCAAGAGCAAAGGCCGCCACGCTGTCATTAACAAGCACGACAACCCCTTCAAGGCCGAGCTGCTCGGCGCAACGTAACGCCTCGTACGTGGCTGCCAACTCCATACGCAACGAACTTCCGATGTCATCAATGGTACTCCGAACCAGCTTGTCCAATACATTCAGGCAGCCATCAAGATACTCTCCGGAAAAGAGGGCGACGGAGTAATCATGACGGCTGGTAAAATAGTTGATCCTGTTTTTCTTCTTGTGGAAGCGGCCTCCCGGCAATGTTGCCAGCTCCTCGCGAAGGTAAAGATAGTCGCAAGAGTCACGCAATTCGGTAATCTGAAAGGAATTTCCGGCAAGATATTCTGCTGCAAACTGATCATCAGCGCCGTATAGCGGCAGCCCGCTTGCAAACATGACCTTCAGAGCTGCAGCGACATCTCCACCTAACGGCGGCAGGAAATATTCTGCTCCATCATACCCTTTGCCCAACAGGATGATCGAATCAGCGATCGATGCCAACTTATACTCATGCGCATATCGGAACAGGTAGAGACCGGCAAAGGTAAGTTCAGAAATGCGCGGCTGAATATCGGCACATAACCGGTCCAGGAGCGGTTTGTCGGTTATTATTAGTGGCCGAGACTCTGGATACGGAGGAATTTCCATTTGAGTTCTCCGTTAATTGTTGTATTTTGCGCGACTATCTTATCAGAAAAATTATTATGGAGGAAATTGTAATGGCTATTGCTATGAAGATCGCCAGTCAAATATCGAAATCATCCTGGATCCGCAGGATGTTCGAGGAGGGGGAGCGCCTGCGCCAGGAATTCGGTAACGAGAGTATTTATGATTTCACCCTCGGTAATCCTGATGTCGAGCCGCCCGAATCATTCAGTCGCGAACTGCTGGAACTGGCACGGAACCCGCTGCCCGGAATGCATCGCTACATGAACAACGCCGGTTATGCCGAAACACGCTCCGCCGTGGCGACAAAGATCTCCAAAGACGCCGGCCTGGCTGTGCCGGCCGACAATATCATCATGACCTGCGGTGCCGGTGGCGCCCTCAATGTGGTACTCAAGACCATTCTCAATCCGGGGGAGGAGGTCATCATTCTGGCGCCCTTCTTCGTCGAGTACAAATTTTACATCGACAATCATGGCGGCGTACCGGTCGAGGTCTGGACCAATCGCGATACCTTTCAGCTTGATATAGATGCCATTGAAAATGCGATTACGGCAAAAACCCGGGCCATCATCATCTGTTCTCCCAATAACCCGACCGGCGTCATCTATCCGGCAGAAAGCCTGAAGCAGCTTGGGGATGTTCTGAAGAAAATACATGAACGTACCGGCCACCTGATCTATGTCATCTCCGATGAACCGTATGCCCGGATCGCTTTTGATGGCAATCATGTGCCGAACATCTTTCCGTTGGTGGAAAGCTCGATCATTGTCACGTCACACAGTAAAGACCTGGCACTGCCGGGCGAACGAATCGGTTACCTGGCCGCAAATCCCCGCATGGCAACCGCCGGGCAGTTTATGGAGGGAGCGGTTTTCAGTAACCGGGTACTCGGTTTCGTCAACGCCCCGGCACTGATGCAGCGACTGGTAGCCAAGCTGCAGGATGAGTCGGTAGATATTGCAGCGTATCAGTCTAAACGGGATCTTTTGGTGAGAGAACTCAGCGGCATGGGCTTTGAAATGGTGAAACCGGACGGCGCCTTTTATATATTTCCCAAGTCTCCACTGGCTGATGATGTGGAATTTGTCAAGCTGGCCCAGAAGCATCACATCCTGCTGGTGCCGGGCGCCGGTTTCGGCGCACCCGGTTTCTTCAGAATCGCCTACTGCTTTGATATGGGGATGATTGAGCGGAGTCTGCCGGCCTGGCGGGCGCTGGCGAAAGAAGTTGGATTGAAAGTCAGATAAACTGATCCACGAAAGACACGAAAATTAACAATTACAGTAAACTTTCAATTCACCAAACAGGTCGCACTAATTACAGCGCTTTTGAAAAATTTACTGATTTATTTCGTGCTTTTCGTGTTTTTCGTGGACAATTATTTTTTTTGCAATTCCTCCGCTTTGTTCTCAAGAAATTCGATGAAATCGATCGAGCGGTGGACAAAGCGGAGATTAAAGCGGCTCTCGTACAGCAATAATGCCGATGCTACGAACAGAAAAAGTCCGCCGCAGAGAGCAATTAACGTCGGAATCCAGCCCTGATCATTGTCTCCGTAGGCAACATTTACTGCTATAGCAAGACTTGAAGTTACAAAGAGTAACGTAGCGGAATACAAAGATACCATCGCTTTCTGAATCAGCCTCGCTCTTCGTCTCTGCAGATATATCTGGCCGCGCAGATGCTTCATCCGTTCTTCCGGATACGAGATATTCCCCGTGATAATCGCTTCTACTTCACCCTTCATCACATTGACCCGGTCAAAGATGCGTCCCAAGCGGGCTGACGTGGAAAATATCAGCGTTCCGCACGCCGATATCAGCACCGCAGGGGTAATCATCGAGGTCAGTATGTGTGAACTGCTGAGCGCTTCCAGCAGTACTTTTTCATGGACGGCCATTTGTTTCCCCTCAAATTATCAATTGTAACCTGAATCAGACGATCTGCTTTAACTCTTCAATCAAGCCTGCCAGAACATCATACCCCTTTTGCCAAAAACCGCTGTCGGTGATGTCAATGCCGGCAAGTCGTGCGGTCTCGGCCGGTGAAAGAGCTCCGCCGGATTCCAGCAGGGCGTGGTAGCCCGGCTTGAATGAATCCCCCTCCTCGCGATACTTCTGAAAGAGTGCCAGCACCAGTAGTTCGGCAAATGTGTAGGAATAACAGTAGAAGCGGCTATGGATAAAGTGGCTGATGTAACTCCATCCCCAGCTATAGGCGGGAATCATCTCGACGGAATCGCCGAACAGTTTCCCGTTTTCCTCCAGCCAGATTTCAGAAATGCGGTCATTCGAGAGAAGTCCTGCGGTACGTTCGTTATGCAGACGGAGCTCGAAGCGCGTCAGCACGGTCTGGCGGAAGGTGGTGGCGATGATGTCTTCTATTTTGGCGCAGAGCAGCGATTTGCGTACGACCGGATCCTGTTCGTTATCAAGCAGTCTGCGGGTCAGCAGCATTTCGCCGAACACGGAGGCGGTCTCGGCTAGAGGAAGCGGTGCATGATAGTTCAAGAGGCTCTGCTTCTGGGAAATGACAAAGTGCAGGCCATGCCCGGCTTCGTGGGCGATGGTGGCAAGGTCGCGCAGAGTGCCGGTAAAGTTCAGCAATAGAAACGGCGGCAGTTCGGGCGAGATCCCCATCGCAAAGGCGCCCCCGGATTTGCCGGTGCGGGGAAGCACATCGACCCGCCGTTCGGTAAAGAACGCCTCGACGATGTTCCCGAATTCCGGGCTGTACTCACGGTATGAATCCACCACCACAGCTTTGGCCTCGGCAAAATCATATTTTCGCTCCGCCTCGGCAACCGGTGCGTAGACATCGCAATTGCGCAGTTTTTCCATCTTAAATATGCCGGCTTTGATCCGGAAATACTCCTGAGCCAGACCATAATTGGCTTCAGTGACGCACATCAGGTGCTCAACGGCTTCGTCGGGAATCTCGTTGCCGATATTGGTCGGCTGGATCGGCGTCTGATACTGCCGCAATTCCATCTCCTGGCCATGATCGAGAGCCATGTTGTTAAAGACGGCATTATAGACGATGCCGTGCTCGCCGTGACGTTCCAGAAAAACGGTCATTGCCCGGAAGCGGACATCAGGGGAGGTGTGATGCAGCAGTGACAGCAACTCCTCGCCGGTGAACGTTTTCAGCTCGCCATCCAATTCCATCTGGTAGCTGAATGAGGCGGAAAGCTCATCGAACAGCTTGGTGAAGGCGCGAACCCCGGTCAGGTCTTTGCGGGTCAGGAGGCGCTCCTCATTTTCTTTAAGAGTATGAGGACGGAATTTGCGGATTCCTTCCAGGAAATGAAGGTAATTCGCCGCTTCGGGAAACGCCCGGAATGATTCGAAACGGTCATCGCTCAGCTCCATCAGTTCCAGATCAAAAAACAACAGCTGTTGGGAAAGTTTGTTGCCCAGCTCGGAACAGCGCTGTGAAATAGCCCTGTATACCTCATTTCCGGAGTCAGAAGCGAACAGCAGATGGGCATAGCAGAACGGTTTTGACATGAGGTTCTGAAGCGCCTCGTACTCACGAATTGCCGCGAGCAGAGCCGTGTTGTCAAGGGTCGCTGTTTTTTCAAAGAACTTGTCCCGGAAATCGGCGGCCAGCTTTTCAAACGATCCAAGATCGGCTTCCAGTTCCGGCGAATCGGGGGCAGGGTAGAGCAGGGCGGTGTTCCAGGTTAAGTCGGTCTGCGGCATATGGGGCTCCGGATAGTATTTTTGATTTTATGCTGGTGAACTTTACACCGGATGCAGCGGGGCGTCAAGGCAGGTGGGCTGATAAAGCGCATTACCCTGGAGTCACAACATCACTGGTAAATACTTTTACCAGATCGCCCTGGGAATGTCATTTTGGTAGCACCGGTATTGTTGCACCAAAATAATAAGTAACTGCCACAACTAACTAAACTGATAGAGCTAATGTTATTTGCAGCCCCTTGGTATGTATGATGCAAAAACCGTCTCTACACATCAATTTAACGAACAGGAGGCATGTCATGGCCAAGGTAACGCGAGAGATGGTCGAAAAAACAGGAGTTAATGTTGACCAGTTGGTGGAGTTGCTCATCAAGAATGCGGCGGCTGAATTAACCACTTTCTATTATTACACCATTCTGCGGGTAAATCTGATCGGGCTGGAGGGGGAGGGGCTTAAGGAAATTGCCGAAACGGCGCGCATTGAGGATCGAAATCACTTTGAGGCGTTGGTGCCGCGCATATATGAGCTTGGCGGCAAACTGCCGGATGATATGAAAGCTTTCCATGACATGTCGGCTTGTCCTCCAGCCCGTCTGCCGAAAGATCCCACGGATATCAAGGCGATGCTGACAGTGCTCGTCGAAGCGGAGCGGTGTGCAGTACGAGGGTATACCCACATCTGCAATCTGACGGCTGGAAAAGATCATCGCACCTATGACCTGTCGCAGGCGATTCTGAACGAGGAAATCGAACATGAATCGTGGTTCTCTGAATTTCTTGGAGAAGGGCCGTCCGGCCACTTTCTGCGGCGTGGGGATACATCTCCATTTGTGTCGAAATTTCTCCGGTAATGTCAAGGGAACTGCAGAATGTGGAATATCGACATTTTACCACGCAGGAGCTCAACCGGTACAACGGTATAAACGGAGCCCCGGCATACATTGCTTACAAGGAATCTGTGTTCGATGTAACCGGCAGTTTCCACTGGCAGCAGGGAACTCATCAGGTACTCCATCAGGCGGGGATGGATTTGACGGAATGTATGGCCGAGGCACCACATGGAGAAGAATTTCTTGAAAAATTTCCGAAGGTGGGAACGTACAGGAAAAAACTTCATAAAACTGGAGTCAATATGCCCGATCAAGGATCAGGAACCCAAAAAGAGCACTCTCTTGACGACCGCATCCGCGGTGCCATCTGGGGACAATTTGTGGGCGATGCCTTTTGCCTGGGCAGCCACTGGATTTATGATCTGGTGGAGTTGAATCAGCGCTTCCCGAATGGACCGCAGGGGTTTGAAACACCGGTCGCCGGGCATTATCATTTCGGAAAACGGTCGGGGGATCTGTCCCATTATGGTGATGGCGCCTTGGTAATCCTGCAGTCGCTGGCCGCGCAGGGCTCTTTCGATACGGTCGATTTCGGTTTACGTTTCATGGCCTTGTTTGATTCACCTGGCTACAAGGGTTATCGCGACCATGCCACCAAAGAAACCATCGCCAACTTCCACACATTTCATGATGGGAATCCCGGAGCAGATTATACATTTCAGGATGGCGCCGATGACGATCAACCGGCGACGGTCAGCCGTCTGGCTCCACTGGCAGCGCTCTACTTTCGATCTGAAAACTATCTGTCTGTGGTGGAGCGTGCCACGCGGGTATGTCAGAACAATCAGCGAGCGGTGGCTTATGCCCTGGCTCATGCCCTGATATTGCGGGAACTGTTTTCGGGAAGCCATCTTCATGACGCCGTTCGCGCGTCCGGCGATATCATGGCGACCAGGGGTGCTGCAGGTTCTGAGGTGAATGAATGGATTAATGCTGCCATGGCGGCTACGCATCTGGACGTCTGGGAGGCAACCCATCAATTTGGTCAGGCATGTCCTCTGAAAGCAAGTTTTCCATCTGCGCTGCAGTGTGCTTTGCACCATGGCGGAAATTTTGTCGACGCACTGCGCGCCAACGCCGCAGCAGGAGGCGATAACGCGGGACGGGCGGCCATGATCGGAGCCTGGCTGGGTGCCGGACTTGGCGTCGATGCGTTGCCGCTCAAGTGGCGTGAACTCCTGACAGCCAGGGAAGAGATCAGCGCCGGTGTTGAGCGTATTGCGGCGGCGGTGCAATGATACCGGAACTTCACTTCGTTCAGAAAAAGGAGACAATTTATGAACTATATTTCAGTCGGGAAAGAGAATTCTACCAATATCAATCTCTATTATGAAGATCATGGCACCGGCAGACCGGTTGTGCTGATTCATGGCTGGCCGCTAAGCGGCGCGTCCTGGGAAAAACAGCTTCCGGCCTTACTGACAGCCGGTTACAGGGTTATCACTTACGACCGTCGCGGGTTCGGCAACTCCAGCCGCCCGGCGACCGGTTACAATTATGACACCCTGACTTCAGACCTGAACAAACTCATGACCCACCTGGATCTGTGCGATGCGACATTGGTCGGCTTTTCCATGGGCGGAGGCGAGGTCGCCCGCTACCTTGGTGCTTGTGGGTCAAAGCGGGTGAGAAGTGCGGTATTCATGGCAGCAATTCCGCCCTTTCTGCTGAAGTCGGCTGATAACGCCGAAGGTGTGGACGGCGCAGTCTTTGATGGAATCAAGCAGGCCATAGTGGCCGATCGACCGGCCTTCATCACCGCTTTCCTCGCCAACTTCTACAATCTGGATGTTCTAGCCGGCAAGCGGATCAGCGACGATGATGTCCGGCTCAGTTGGCAAGTCGCCGCCGGTGCTTCCCCTGTCGGCACACTGGATTGCGTAACTGCGTGGCTGACCGATTTCCGGAAAGATCTTGAACGTATCAACGTGCCGACTCTGGTTGTACATGGCGATGCCGACCGTATCCTCCCGCTTGCCACCACCGGCGGCCGGATCTCCGCCCATGTCAAGGACAGCCGGCTCGCAGTGATAGCCGGAGGTCCGCATGGATTGAACTGGACGCATGCCGACGAAGTCAACAGGGAACTCCTGGCGTTCCTCGGGAAACAGGCATAATCCCGGATTAGTGCGATTTTCAGATATATCGACGGAGATCAGCATGGTAATTGTTGCGGCCATATGCGGAGTAGCGTTGATTGTCATGGTTCTGTGGGAGGGATTCGAAACCATCATCCTGCCGCGCCGCGTAACACGCCGCTTCCGCCTTACCCGGTTTTTTTACCGTGGCAGCTGGCGACCATGGGTGAAACTGATTAAAATTCTGGTCCCGTCCCGGCGGCGGGAAAGCTGGTTGAGCTATTTTGGCCCGTTATCACTCCTGTTGCTCCTGAGCGTCTGGGCCGGCGGCCTGATCATAGGTTTCGCCCTTATCCACAGGGCACTCGGTTCAGCGGTGTTGACGATGACGGGGAAAACCGGCTTTCTCACAGATCTTTACCTGAGCGGCACCACCTTCTTTACTCTTGGACTGGGAGACGTTCTCCCACGAACTTTCCCGTCGCGACTGATGGTGGTTGTCGAGTCTGGAATGGGTTTCGCTTTTCTTGCCCTGGTGATTGGTTACCTGCCAGCTCTCAACCAGTCCTTTGCCCGCCGCGAGGTGAGCATCTCGCTGCTTGACGCCCGCGCCGGTTCGCCTCCTACCGCATCGGAAATGCTCCGCAGGCACGGCAGTGAAAAAGGGAAAGAAGCACTTCAACAGCTTCTGCACGAATGGGAACGCTGGTCGGCCGAGTTCCTCGAAGGACACCTTTCCTATCCGGTACTCGCCTATTTTCGCTCCCAGCACGACAATCAGTCGTGGCTCGCGGCCCTGACCGCAATCCTCGATACCTGCGCGTTGATAATAGCCGGGTTGGAAGGCGCCTGCGAACGCCAGGCGGAACTTACCTTTGCTATGGCCCGCCACGCCGTAATCGACCTCTCTCTGGTTTTCAAGACCAACCCGCGGAAAATGAACCCCGAAAGGTTATCGCCGGAGAAACTGGTGGAGTTGCGTTTACTTTTGGCAGGCAGCGGATTGAAACTGCATGAAGGGGAGGCCGCCGAACTGAAACTTTAGGAATTGCGTCTGATGTACGAACCGTACGTTTTTGCTCTGGCCTCCTACTTTCAAGTCAGTCTCCCTCCATGGATTGCCGGGGAAGACTGGGTGGATAACTGGCAGGGAAGCTTCCGGGAACAGCCGGTCAAAGGGAGTAAACCGGCGGGAATAAGCAGAACCGATCATTTCTGACCATAGTTTTGAAAGGAGTGGAGTATGAGAACAGTGATTGTATTTGCAGGCGTTTTATTGGTGCTTATATGCTGCGGTCCGGCGGTTTCAGAAGATCTTGAATCGCTGGCTAAAGAAGGATATCAGGTTGTGGAAGAAACCAGGGTTGCCGGCGAGTTTAAAGGATGTGACGCCCGAACCGCCCTGACATTCACCAATGGTAAGGTCTTCATCTGCAGCTCGTATGCATACAGTTTTTCAGTCTATATGCCTGCGGTATTTATCCTGAAAAAACAGGGCAATGAAATCAAGGTTCTCATCAACGGCATTGCGTACAGCGGCTCTTTTCTCGAACATGAAAAGTAACCCTGGCATTGACCTTCTGACATATTTGGATGCCGATTTGA
>JANYBN010000062.1 GCA_025360785.1 Geobacter sp. | reverse complement strand
GTTCGTTCTGAGCCAGGATCAAACTCTCCAGTTTATTATGAAAGTTCGATAACTTATTCTCAAAATTGTACTTCTGGCAATTTCTTGCTTGTTACTTCGCACAAATCACTTAATAACTGCTATTCGGTTTTCAAAGACCAGACAAGCTTTTTTCTCTGCTGCGCCCCCAAAAACTTGCGTCTCAAAAGGGACTCGTTTTCTAACACAGCCTTCAAAACATTGTCAAAATAAAAATGACTGCCGATGAAAATAAATCGAAGGCTATTTCCACTACTCTTCAAAAACCTCATAAAAACCATGGGTTCCAAGCTTATGCACTTTCATAAGATTTGTCGAACCACTTGTTTCAAGAATCCCCATAGAAATTACAATCAGATCGCCTTTGCGAAAACCTGTTGCCAGCAGTTTTTTTTCTACCTCAAATATTTGTTGATCGGTATGTTCCATAATGCCGACTTCTGCACAATGTACACCCCAGAAGATTGAAAGCCGACGGCGTATTTCCAGCGATGCGGTGAATGCAATAATTGGAGTAATCGGTCTAAAAGCCGCAATCATGGCCGCCGTACTGCCGGAACGCGTAAAAACCACGATGGCTTTGGCCTTGAGTGTGGCAGCAGTTCGACAGGACGATTCGGCGACCGCCTGGGCAACAGTAGAAACCGGGCATATCGACGCATCCAGCCTAACAGGAAAATCGGTATGTTCCACATCCATGGCAATGCGAACCATCGTCTCCACTGATTCTATTGGAAAATCACCTGAGGCCGTTTCTGCCGAAAGCATGATGGCATCAGTACCGTCAATAATGGCATTGGCTACGTCAGAAGTCTCTGCCCTGGTCGGACGTGGATTACGTATCATGGAGTCCAGCATCTGGGTAGCAGTTATGACCGGTTTGCCTGCTCTGTTACAAGCCTGAATGATTTTTTTCTGGTAGATCGGCACTTTCTCCGGCTCAATTTCTACCCCCAAATCACCTCGCGCAACCATAACTGCATCGGTCGCCTCCAGGATTTTTTTGAAGTTTCGGAGCGCCTCCGGTTTCTCTATTTTAGCCACGACCGGAGTGTCTTTCCCTTTAGCAGAGATTATCCTCTTTATCTCTTCAATATCCTCGGCAGTTCGCACAAAAGAGAGCGCAATAAAATCGACACCGGCTTCGAGAGCAAAATCAAGGTCGATCAGGTCTTTTTTAGTCAGGCATGGCGCAGAGACATCCACACCCGGCAGATTGATGCCCTTGTTATTCTTGAGAAGACCGCCCGCCACAACTAAACAGCGTACCTGCTCACCTTCGATTCCAATAACCTTCAACTCCATCAGTCCGTCATCCAGCAGTATTTTAGAACCGGGATGTACATCGTGTGGCAGAGCGCGATAAATAGTTGGAATAACACCATGATTACCAAGCATGTCATCGGTGGTAATGACAACTTCCTGTCCTTTGGTCAGCAGCATGCCGTCGCCAGCCATTTTACCTGTCCTGATTTTGGGTCCCTGAAGATCACCTAGAATGCCAGCCTGATGCCCCAGTTTATCCGACACCTGCCGGATGATCCGGATCAATTCCAGCTTCTGCGAGTTTTCACCATGCGAGAAATTCAGCCTGAAGATATCTACGCCTGCCTTCATCAGTTTCTGAATCATTGCCGGAGATGAGCTTGCAGGGCCGACAGTGGCCACAATCTTGGTTTTACGGATCAATTTCGGCATTTAAGCTCCTTCAATTTCAATGTTGTTGATGTTTAACCAGGTTCAATGTGCCACCTGCCAGTAGCTCCTGGCGCTGGCGGGCGGAGATTTCCAGCAGGGTGATGACCTCTTTGCCATCCACTGACACCGGGATTTCACTGGCTCCGCTTTCAATCAGCTGCCGCACGCCCTGAAACGAGACATGACACCCTTGCCTGAACAGATTGATATCATCCGCATTTTTGAAAATCAACGGTAATATGCCGAAATTAACCAGATTGGCCTTGTGAATGCGGGCAAAACTTTTGACGATCTTGGCGCGGATTCCCAGAAAGCGAGGCGCAATGGCGGCATGCTCGCGAGACGACCCCTGACCGTAATTCTCACCGGCAACCACAATACCGTTTCCGGCCACTTTGGCCCGGGCAGGAAAATCCGGATCCACCTGCTCAAAAACATGCTCGCTGATGGCAGGGATATTACTGCGCAACGGCAAAACCTTATTGCCGGCCGGCATGATATGATCGGTCGTAATATTATCGCCAAGCGCAATTACAACGGTGGTTTGCAGGGATTCAGGCAATGCGTCAAAATCCGGAAACGGCACGATATTCGGCCCGGTTTTAATCTCGACTTTAGAGCTGTCCTCCAGCGGAAAGATAATACTGGAATCGTCGAGCAGATATTTTTCGGGATTCTGCACAGCTGGGTATGATCTGATCTCGCCCAATTTGCGCGGGTCGGTTATGACACCATTGATACCGGACGCTGCGGCAGTTTCCGGCGAGCAGAGATAGACCTTGTCCCCCTTGGTGCCGCTCCGACCGGGAAAGTTGCGCGGAAAAGTGCGCAGACTCACCTGGTCGGTGCCCGGCGCCTGTCCCATACCGATGCACCCCAGACAGCCGGACTGATGAATACTGACGCCGGCCATCAAGAGCATCAGGACACCGCCGTCCTGGGCCACATTTTCCAGCGACTGGCGACTGCCCGGATTAACATGGAAATGCACCCCCGCTGCGACCCGATTCCCCTCCATAATCCGACAGACAGTCATCAAATCGCGATACGACGAGTTCACCGAACTGCCGACTATCACCTGATCAACCTTAGTCCCCGCCACCTCTCGAACAGGTACCACGTTGTCAGGAGATGAGGGGCAGGCGATCAACGGTTCCAGCGCGGAGAGATCAATTTCGTCGTACTCATCGTAACCAGCCCCTTCATCTGCCGCCAGCGGTTGCCAGCTTTCGCCTCTCCCCTGTGAAACCAGAAAGTCCCTCGTACGGTCATCCGAAGGAAATATTGAAGAGGTCGCCCCCAGCTCAGCCCCCATGTTGCCGATAGTGGCTCGATCCGTAGCCGACAGCGTCGCCACGCCAGGACCGTAATATTCGATGACCTTGCCAACACCGCCTTTGACCGTGTGCCGCCGCAGCATTTCAAGAATCACATCCTTGCCCGATACCCAGTCCAGAAGCTTGCCGGTCAGTTTGACCCCCATAACCGCCGGACAGGGCAGATTGAATGGATGTCCGGCCATCGCCAGCGCAACATCGAGGCCGCCGGCGCCAATGGCCAGCACCGAGATGCCGGCAGCTGTCGGCGAATGGGAATCCGCCCCCAGAAGGGTGAAGCCAGGAACACCGAAGCGTTCCAGGTGCACCTGGTGGGAGACGCCGTTGCCCGGTTTGGAGAGATGCACGCCGAATTTCATCGCAGCCGATGTCAGAAAGGCATGATCATCGGCGTTCTTGTAATCGGTCTGCAGCAGGTTGTGATCAATATACTGCGCTGCCAGATCAACTTTGACGCGCGGAAGTCCCATAGCGATAAATTCCAGCATTGCCATCGTGCCGGTGGCATCCTGCAGTAACGTATGGTCAATCTTGATTGATATTTCAGTGCCGGGAACAAGCTTCCCTTCCACGAGGTGGGCCTCAAGAATTTTTGTTGTCAGGTTTTTCGGCATGTTAGGCCTCCTTACTCTTTCAGTTCAGGCGTGAATCGCCTCTTTATGAACATCCAGCGCTGCCTCTTTGATCGCCTCCGGCAGGGTCGGATGGGCGTGACACATCAGCGCTATGTCTCTGGCTGTTCCGCCGAAATTCATAACCGTTGCCGCCTCGGAAATCAGGTCGGACGCCCGGGGGCCGATGATGTGAATCCCCAGCACCCGGTCGGTTTCCTGATGGGCAAGAATCTTGACAAAACCTTCCGTCTCGTCCATGCAGCGGGCCCTGCCGAGGGCGGCAAAATTGAAGCGGCCGCTCCGATAGGGTATGCCGGCAGCCTTGAGCTGTTCCTCCGTCGCGCCGACGCTGGCCGCTTCCGGCCAGGTATACACGACTCCTGGAATGAACTCGTATTCCACTTTGGTCGCCATCCCGGCCATCCGTTCGACACAGGCGATCCCTTCCTCAGACGCCTTGTGGGCAAGCATGGGGCCGGACACCAGATCACCGATGGCATAAATTCCTGACACCGACGATTGATATGAATCATCTACAGCCACCCTCCCCGATTCATCCAGCGTCACGCTAATCTCCTCAAGACCAAGACCATCAGTCGATGGCCGCCTACCTACAGCTACCAGCACTTTGTCGCAGTCGATCTCTTCACTGCCGGTACCGGAGTTAAACAGGACAATCGCCTTGGCACCGATCCGGTGGACACCGGTAATGCGTGTACTCAGCTTGAACTGGATGCCCTGTTTGCGCAGCGACCGATAGAGCGTATCGACAACCTGACGATCCATATTCGGCAGAATCTGAGGCAGCATCTCCATCACTGTAACCTTGGCACCCAGACGCCGCCAGACGGAGCCGAGTTCAAGTCCGATAAAACCGCCACCGGCCACGATCAGATGTTCCGGTACTTGATCGAAGGAGAGCGCTTCGCGCGCACTTACGACAACATGGCCATCCAAAGGAATTCCCGGCAACCCGGACGCCTCGCTGCCGGTCGCAAGAATCACCTTTGGAGCGCTGATCGTTACCGTTGGCTGAGGAGCTTGTTCCAGCAGACTTTGCTGACCGGTTGATGCGGAAGATGATACTGCCTGCGACACCTCCACCTGGTGCTGTCCGGCTGCATTAACGCCCTTGAGAATTGCGGTGCCGTGAAGCCGGACGATTTCGTTCTTTTTGAAAAGATAGGCGATGCCATCGGTCAGCTTCTTGACCACATCATCCTTGCGCAGCATCATGGCATCCAGATCGAGGCGGGGAGGATCTATAGCTATGCCATGCAGGGCGAATCTGTCCCGCGCCACGGCAAAGAGCTCGCTTGAATCAAGCAGCGCCTTGCTCGGAATGCACCCCTCGTTAAGACAGACACCGCCTAATGCAAAGCGTTTATCAACCACGGCAACCTTCATTCCAAGCTGTGAGGCGCGAATAGCGGCCACATAGCCGCCCGGTCCGGCACCGATGACTATTAAATCGTATATTATATTTTCAGACATACTGAAATCCTCCGTTATTTGATTAACTAGACCATTAAAAGGCGGGCAATCACAAGGATGCGCCCCTACCATAAGTCCTTCACCCTTCCAGCAGCAGCTCTTCCGGTGCTTCGATATACTCCTTCACCTTCTTCAGAAATCCGACTGCATCGCGACCGTCGATGATGCGATGGTCATAGGAAAGCGCCAGATACATCATAGGTCGAATAACAATCTGGCCGTCTCGCACTACCGCCCTGTCCTGAATAGCATGCATTCCCAGCACGGCACTCTGGGGAGGATTCAGTATCGGCGTAGAAAGCATCGAGCCGTACACGCCGCCGTTGCTGATGGTGAACGTGCCCCCCTCAAGATCCGAGATCGCCAGATGGTTGGTTTTGATCTTTTCCGCATAGGCGACTATAGCCTGATCGATCTCGTAAAGCTTGAGCTGGTCTGCATTGCGCAAAACCGGCACCACCAGCCCTTTGTCACCGCCGATAGCAATGCCGATGTCATAATAATGGTGATAAACGATATCATCTCCGTCAATACTGGCATTAGCCAGAGGAAACTCTTTGAGGGCCTCGACACACGCCTTTACAAAGAACGGCATGAGCCCGAGGGCGATGCCGTGACGCTGAATGAAATGTTCACGATAGCTGTTGCGCAGCGTCTTTACATGGGACAGATCAGCCTCGTTGAAAGTAGTCAACATGGCGGTCTGCTGGCGGGCCGCGACCAGACGCTCTGCGATCCGCTTGCGAATCGGCGTCATCGGACGGCGCTCCTCACGACCGGATGAATAGACCGGAGGTTCTTCCGTGCGCACCGAAAACGGCTTTGTCGGTTCCGGCGACTCTACGACAGGTGGAGCTGGTGATTGAGGCACTGGCGGTAAAACCGGCAAAGAAGCCACTTTCTGAGGCTCAGACGTAACCACCGGTGGCACGTCAATCGTTGCAGGGCGTGATGGAGGCGGAGTCTTGGACTTTTCCTCGATACGGGAGAACAGGTCATCAAGCGTAATACGCCCCCCTTTACCGCTCCCCTCAACCTCATCCGGTGAAATATTCTGTTCACGCATCTCACGCCTCAAGGATGGTGACGATGATGGAGCGACCAGTTTCTCAGCCAGCTCTGTTGAAGTGGCAGCAACCGGTGTTTCCGGCACAGCTGCCGACTCGTTAATCATGCCGATCACCGCCCCGACTGCCACCGTCGAACCTTCAGACACCGATATGGCGAGCACCCCTGATGCATCGGCATTAAGATCAAGCGTAATTTTGTCTGTTTCGATTTCGCAGAGCGGGTCGTCCCGTTTGACAACGTCACCACTCTTTTTAAACCACTTGGCCAGCAGCGCCTCACGCACCGACTCGCCTACTTCAGGTATTTTTATTTCCATGGGTTGCTCCGTCAAAACAGCTTGAATTCATTTACAAGTTCTTATTGAATGAGGATATTCTACCTCATTTCACCCATTTCTCCAGCAAAAACAAAAGGCGGCCAAAAATGGTCGCCCTTTGTTAATTCCAGATCAGTTATCTCTACGCTTGCGCTTTCAAATGCTCACGCCCAAACGGCGACATCTGCCGCAGCTTGGCAATGATCGGCGGCATCTCGCGGATAACGGTGTCGATCTCGGCATCCGTGGTATAGCGCGACAGCGAAAAGCGGATCGAGCCATGGGCGCAGGTGAACGGCACTCCCATGGCCCGCAGAACGTGGGAAGGCTCAAGCGATCCCGAGGTGCAGGCGCTTCCCGATGATGCGCAGATGCCGAACTCCGACAACAGCAGCAATATGGCCTCACCTTCGACAAACTCAAAAGCGATCGAGGTGGTGTTCGGCAGCCTTTCGGCTCCGCCGCCATTGATGCGGGCATGGGGAATGGCTGTCATCAGAGCGTCCTGCAGACGATCGCGCATCGCTTTAACAACCGTGTTTTCTGCTTCCATATGCTGACCGGCCAGCTGACAGGCTTTTCCAAGAGCAATTATTGCGGCGGCGTTTTCGGTACCCGCCCGGCGACTCTTTTCCTGATGCCCCCCCACCATAAACGGACGGAACGGAGTACCACGCCGCAGATAAAGCACGCCGATCCCCTTGGGAGCGTGAAGTTTGTGACCGGAAAGGGAAAGCATGTCGATACTTGACGTTGACATGTCGATCGGAATCTTGCCGATGGCCTGGACTGCGTCACTGTGAAAAAGCGCACCTTTCGATTTCGCGATGGCGGCCGCTTCTTCTACCGGAAAAACAACACCGGTCTCGTTATTGGCCCACATCAGCGAGACGATCGCCGTATCGGTATCTACGGCGGCTTTGTATTCGTCCATATCCAGGCGCCCGGCGCCATCGACACCGATCTCCGACACCCGATACCCCCGCTGGGTCAGGTTGCGGCACTGGGTCAGAACAGCCGGATGCTCGACACGGGACGTGATGATGTGACGACGCTCCGGGAATACCTCCAGCGCCGAACGGATAGCGGCGTTATCGCTTTCGGTACCGCAGGCGGTGAAGATGATTTCATCCGGTGCCGCGCCAAGCAGGTCGGCAACTCTAACCCGTGCTTCAGTAACCTTACTCTGCACCTGCCCGCCAAAAAAATGCATCGAACTGGGGTTGCCGTACAGTTCGCAGAAATAGGGCCGCATCTCCTCAAATACCGCTTCATCAACCTTGGTAGTTGCGTTGTTGTCGAGATAGATCTCCTTCATTGAGAAACCTCCTCTACCACAATATCCTCGGCAACCAGGTCACGCAGCTTGATTTCCACCATGCGTGCGGTGTTACCGGAAGAAGCACAACCTGCACAGGCCTTGCGAAATGCTACCTGCACCTTGGCGCCGTCGATGTCGATCAGTTCCAGATCACCGCCGTCGGCCCAGAGAAGCGGGCGTATGTCGCGTTCCAGGACTTCCTGAATCAACTGCATCTTCTTCATGTTGGTAAGCTTTTCGGGACGCTTGCGCGGCTCCTCGGGACTAGCCCCCATTACTTCATCGATCAGTTCCTTGATCTTCGGAATGCAGCCGCCGCAGCCGCCACCGGCCTTGGTGAAGTGCGTCACCTGTTCCGGCGTGGTCAAACGATTAGTCTCGATAACTTTCTTCAGAAAAATATCGGTGATGCCGAAACATTTGCAGACAATCGTACCCTCCTGGTCGGGGTAGGCTGGTCCGTGATCATGGTCATGACTGTGCACCGGCGCCTCATGCCCGCGGTACTTTGCAATAGCAACCTCCAGCGCTTCCTGCCCCATGACCGAGCAGTGCATCTTCTCTTCCGGCAGCCCGCCAAGAAAATCGGCAATATCCTGATTGCTGATGGCAAGGGCTTCGTCGAGGTTTTTTCCTTTAACCATCTCGGTCAGGGCTGACGAAGAGGCGATGGCGCTGGCACAGCCGAAGGTCTGAAACTTGGCATCAACAATCTTGTCCTTGTTGTCATCCAGCTTGATGTACAGTTTAAGCGCATCACCGCAGGCCAGACTGCCTACCTCTCCAATCGCGTCGGCGTCAGGTATATCCCCGACATTGCGGGGGTTCAGAAAATGGTCCTTAACTATTGGCGTATAATCCCACATGGTATATCTCCCTGAAATATGATTTTCTAATTCTAGCCTAGTATATACTTACGGCCTGCAGCCATCACTTCAGCAAGACGCGCTTCATTGCCCGCCTCGCCATACAGCCGCACTACAGGCTCGGTGCCAGACTTGCGGAACAGCATCCAGCTGCCGTCATCGAGCAATAATTTGGTCCCGTCGATCCTGATAATCTCTTTAATTTTCGTTCCGGCAATCTCGGCGGGAACCGCATTGATCTTATTCTTGTAGGCAATTTCCAGCTCCGGCGACAGCTTGAGGTTGTCGCGACGTGTGACATAACGCCCCACCTCTCCGTACAACCGGTCAAGCAGTTCTCTGATACTCTTTCCTTCACGGGCGACCATTTCAGCGACCAGGAAACAGGCCAGGATACCGTCCTTCTCCGGGACATGTCCCTTGATTGTCAGCCCGGCGCTCTCTTCCCCGCCGATGACCAGCTTGTCCTGACTGATCAGCTCACCGATATACTTGAAACCGACCGGAGTTTCATACACCGGAACGCCATGTTTCTTCGCAACAGCGTCGATCAGGTGTGATGTCGCGACAGAGCGTGCCACACCACCTTCAAGCTTGCGCACCCGAATCAGATAATCCAGCAGCAGGGCGATGATATAATTCGGCTCGATGTAGCTGCCGTCGGCGTCCAGGATGCCGAAACGGTCAGCATCACCATCAGTCGCAAGGCCGAGCTTGATATCCGGATCGCTCTTGACCAGAGAAATGAAATCAGGGATGTGCGCCTCGGACGGCTCAGGAGGATGCCCGCCGAAGTAGGGATCGGGGCGATCATTAATGATGGTATACCGGATTCCCCGTTTGCGAAGCGGTTCATCCAGATAGCCGCGCCCGGTGCCATAGAGCGGATTGAGCGCAACCAGACCAAGTCGGCCGATGGCATCGAAATCCACCTTTTGCTCCAGGGACTTCATATAATCTTCGTGGGGGTTGATTGTTTCGGCCAGCCCAAGTTTACCGGCATCTTCAAGCGATAATTCCTTGTAGCACACGGTTCCAACCGTCGCATTGGCACGGCGCTCGATCTCACCCGTAGTTTCCGGCAGAGCCGGGCCACCGGAGGATGGAGAAAATTTTATACCGTTGTATTCTGGCGGGTTATGGCTGGCGGTAAAGTTGATACCGCCGGCAGCGCCACGCCGCAATATTTCATAGGAGATAACCGGCGTAGGGGTATCCCGCTCACATATATACGCTTTGATTCCGGCACCAGCCAGAACACGTGCGGAAGCCTCAACAAAACGCTGCCCCATGAAACGGGTATCGCAGCCGATCACGACACCTTTTCCCTGTTCTCCTGAAGCTATAATGGTATCGGCTATCGCCTGAACAACGACCTTAACGTTATCAAAGGTGAAGTCCTCACACAGAATTCCGCGCCAACCGGATGTTCCAAAGGTGATTTGAGTCATTGTACCCCCCCAGGCATAATAGGACAGCTTTTGTCGTGTTAGAATAATACACATTAGGACGCCCGTCAAGCGAAACGAAATGGCGCAGATTCAGTTTTTCACCATCTCCCAAGTGCGCGCTTGACCTGAATCAGCCAACAGTAGTATATATTTACGCTCAGATTTTTCATAAAAAGGATTCGAACAAATGACCAAAGAGCTAGCCAAGGGGTACGAACCCCATGATGTTGAAAAGAGATGGTATTCAGAGTGGGAGACGAAAGGGTATTTTCGCGCCGCCGCAACCTCGGATAAAAAACCGTACTCCATAGTAATCCCCCCTCCTAACGTCACCGGTGCCCTGCACATGGGGCATGCCCTCAACAACACCCTGCAGGACATCCTCTGCCGCTGGAAACGAATGCAGGGATATAACGTGCTCTGGATGCCCGGCACCGACCATGCCGGCATCGCCACACAGAACGTAGTCGAGCGGCAGCTGAGCGCCGAGGGCAAGGATCGCCACGATCTGGGGCGCGAAGCTTTTATCGAGCGGGTCTGGAAGTGGAAGGCGGAGTCCGGCGGCCAGATCATCGGCCAGCTGAAACGCCTGGGCGCTTCCTGTGACTGGGAGCGCGAACGCTTCACAATGGACGAAGGGCTCTCGAAAGCGGTGCGCACCGTTTTCGTCAAACTGTACGAGGATGGCCTGATCTACCGCGACAACCGCCTGATCAACTGGTGCCCGCGCTGCCACACCGCCCTGTCGGATATCGAAGTAGAACATGAAGATCACAAGGGGCACCTCTGGCACATCCGCTACCCGGTGGTCGGCGAACCGGGACGTTTTGTCGTCGTGGCCACCACCCGCCCTGAAACCATGCTGGGAGACACCGCCGTGGCGGTACACCCGGAAGATGAACGCTACAGCGATCTGGTCGGTAAAAAGGTTCTTTTGCCGCTCTTGAATCGCGAAATCCCTGTTGTGGCTGATGACTATGTGGATCGCGAGTTCGGTACCGGCGTGGTCAAGATCACCCCGGCCCACGATTTCAACGACTTCGAGGTCGGCCTGCGCCATGGCCTCGACAGGATCAACGTCCTGGACGAGTCCGGCGTCATCAACGCCGCTGGCCACCAGTACGAAGGGCTGGACCGTTTTGCCGCCCGTACCCGCATCGTGTCCGAACTGGAGGCCGCAGGACTGCTGGAGAAGATCGATGATCACCCTATGTCGGTTGGCGGCTGCTACCGCTGCAAAACTGTTGTCGAGCCGTACCTGTCGCTCCAGTGGTATGTAAAAGTCGCACCGCTGGCAGAACGTGCTCTGGATGCCGTAAAAACCGGCAAGACCCGTATCCTCCCCAAACAGTGGGAAAACACCTACTACGACTGGATGGAGAACATCCGCGACTGGTGCATCTCGCGCCAGATCTGGTGGGGTCACCGCATCCCGGCCTGGTTCTGCGATCATTGCGGAGAAATAACAGTTGCGATGGAAACGCCTACCACCTGCACAAAATGCGGCAGCGACGAACTGCGACAGGAAACCGACGTGCTGGACACCTGGTTCTCGTCGGCCCTCTGGCCCTTCTCGACCATGGGATGGCCGGAGCAGACCGCCGAATTGAAGACCTTCTACCCGACCGCCTGTCTGGTGACCGGTTTCGACATCCTCTTCTTCTGGGTGGCCCGTATGATGATGATGGGGCTGCACTTCATGGACGAAGTCCCCTTCACCGACGTCTACATCCACGCCCTGGTGCGCGATGCGCAGGGGCATAAGATGTCAAAATCCAAAGGAAACGTGATCGACCCGCTGACGGTTATCGACCAGTACGGCACCGATGCCTTCCGTTTCACGCTCGCCGCCTTTGCCGCCCAGGGGCGCGACATCAAGCTGGCCGAGGAGCGGATCGCCGGTTACCGAAATTTCTGCAACAAGGTGTGGAATGCGGCCCGCTTCACCCTCATGAACCTTGAAGGTTTCGATCCGGACGGAATCAGTTATGACGCGCTTGAATTTTCCCAGGGGGACAAGTGGATCCTGCACCGCCTGAATGAAACCGCCCGTGTTGTTGATGAGACACTGACCGGATACCGCTATAACGAGAGCGCGATGGCGCTCTACCAGTTCACCTGGAGCGAATTCTGCGACTGGTATCTGGAGCTGTCCAAACAGGACATCTACAACGGTACGCCGGAGCGCAAGCAGGCCGTCCAGTATGTGCTCTGGTACACGCTTGAGAACCTGCTGCGGCTGCTGCACCCGTTCATGCCCTTCATCACCGAAGAGATCTGGCAGGCTCTGCCTGGGACCAAAGCGACCCCGACCATCATGCAGGCCCCATACCCTGCCCCGCTGGCGGAGCGAAACTTCCCGGAGGACGCAGCCGACATGGAACGGATCATGGCGGTCATCGGCGGCATCCGCAACATTCGCGGCGAGATGGAAGTGCCACCTTCGAAACAGATCGCTGTGATCCTCTCCTGTGACAGCGAAGCCACCCAGCGTCTGATGAAACACAACGAAAACGCCATTATCAGCCTGGCCAGGATCTCCGACCTTGCCATCGGCTTTGGCATCGAAAAGCCGGAAGACGCCTCGATACAGGTTGCCGGTGATGTCCGGATATATGTGCCGCTCAAGGGATTGGTGGACGTGGCCGCCGAAGAGGAGCGCCTGTTTAAGGAGATCGGCAAGATCGACAAGGAGATCGAAATGTTCTCCAAAAAGCTGGAGAGCCCCGCTTTTGTTGACCGCGCCCCGGCGGAGATCGTCGCCAAAGAGCGCCAGAAGCTGACGGATGTAAACAGCAAAAAGCTGGTGCTTGAAGAGAGTCTGGACAAGATAAGAAAACTTAAATAGAGTCACCTGCATGGAAGTGGCTAAAATACTGTGACTAACCTTATGAGAGGATAACTTTCACATTCGATACTGAACTGGTTTCGACACAGAAAGCTCCTGTCTATCGACTATTAAACGGTAAAAGCAAGTATTATTGATTAATAATGTAAAATAGATGCCGTAAAAATATAGGAGACTGTATTTTGTTGAGACGAATGGAAAATTTTATATACCTTTCTGGTATGCTGCTATTTACCATAGTTTTCATTAAAAATGCCTGGATAGCAGAAGACGCGTATATTTTATTTCGTTCAATTGAGCAACTTTTCGCTGGAAATGGGCCAGTTTGGAACCCCCACGAACGAGTTCAGGTTTTTACCAGCCCTCTCTGGTACTTTCTAAATTCGTTTCTACGTATATTTTCACATGATGTTTACATAAACTGCCTCGCTTTATCGCTTTTGCTCTGCCTTAGCTCTCTTTATGTTCTAAAACAAATTGTCAATGCTCCAATGAAATGGATGTGCATTGTATTCCTGCTCGTATCTTCAAAAGGCTTCTTTGACTTTACCTCCTCCGGTATTGAAAATGCTCTGGCCTACTTTCTGTTAACCCTTTTCCTGTTATATTTTAGTCGGCTGAAGCGTAACGCTGATACATGCACAAAATCTTACCGTGATTGTTTCCTGCTAATGATCTGCTTCGGACTTTTGCTGATTTGTCGCCATGATCTGTTGACGCTAACTTTACCGCCAGCCCTCTTGGTTTATTGGGAACAAAGACGTCTACCTAAAACAAAACTTTGCCTGTTGCTGGCTGCAGGGTTATCGCCAATCATCTTATGGTCACTTTTCAGCTTGATATATTATGGTTTTCCATTTCCCAATACAGCTTACGCAAAACTCCATACCGGCATTCCAAGGGGTGAGCTTTGGGCGCAAGGAGGAAAGTATTTTTTAAGCTCACTACAGCACGATTCCGTCACAGTAACGGCCATTGCCGTCGCTACCATTACGCTTGTTTTATCCCGAAACAAATATGCTCTGTTTGTGGCAGGGGGAATACTGCTTAACCTTTTCTATGTCATGAATGTGGGCGGCGATTTCATGCAGGGTCGTTTCCTGTCGTATGCCTATCTTATTTCTCTTTGTGCAGTATTTTCATTCGTTAACATTAGCTTCAAAACATTGGCAAGTATAATGATTGTCTGCTTAGCCTATTGGCTTAACTTTGCGGATACCCCTGTCGCTACACCAATAAACTATAATAAGTCCAATTCTTATAAAGCGATCGACAAGTACGGAATTGCAGATGAAAGAGGTTTTTTCTTCCCAAGCACTTCTATTTGGGCTTATGTCAAAAATAACGGACGTATTCCTTTTCCTTATTATTCAACGAGTATAAATGGATTAAATTTTAGACTGAGTGAAACCATGGTGTCGATTTCTGGTTATATTGGTTTTTACGGGTATTGGACGGGTACACAGAAGATCATTATTGATTTTCATGCTCTGGCAGACCCGTTTTTAGCCCGACTTCCTGCAATCACTCCATGGAGAATAGGTCATTTTCAAAGAAAATTACCTGAAGGCTACGTAGACAGTGTACGGTCCGGCAGGAATCTGCTGAAAGATCTTAAGCTGAGACAGCTTTATGAAGAAACCAAAATCATCGCACAGGGGCCGCTTTGGAGTAGAGAACGAATGTTTGCAATTATTAAGGCAAACATGGGAATTGAGTGAATTACTCTACCAAGCCAGCACCAGGATGACTGTGCATCAAAAAGCAAAAAGATGATTGCTTAGCGACCATCAAAATGAATAACCCCGCCGCAAGCAGCGGGGTATCTGACAAGTAATTTGATGCTCACATCGCAGCAAGCTGCGGGGAATTGTACCCGCAGATATTAAAAACAGGAAAAAACATGCAAGAGTTCCAGAATGTCGCCATATTCGCTAAAGTTCATGACCCGCGCTGCCTCAATATTGCCAGTGACCTGATCAACTGGCTGGAGGCACGCGGATGTACCCCCATGGCTGAGGAGGAGTTGACGCGTCAGCTCGGCTATCCGAAAGCGCTGACGGAAGACGAGATTCGTGAGCAGGCCGAACTGGTGGTGGTGCTTGGGGGTGACGGCACGCTTATCTCGGTGGCACGGCTCTTCAGCGGCAAGGATGTTCCGATCCTGGGAGTCAACCTGGGAAGCCTTGGATTTCTGACGGAGATAACCGTTGAAGAGTTGTACACACGCCTGGAAAAGTGCCTGGAAGGGAATCCGCGCGTGTCGGAACGGATGATGCTGGAAGTGACTCTCCACCGGGAGGGTCAGGAAATCGAGAAATGCCACGTCCTGAATGATGTGGTAATCAACAAGGGCGCCCTGGCCCGGATCGTAGACCTGGAGACCAAGGTCAACCGTCATTTCCTGACCACTTACAAGGCCGATGGATTGATAGTTTCAACCCCTACCGGCTCTACCGGCTATTCCCTCTCCGCCGGCGGCCCGATTATCCACCCGCTGATGAGCTGCATCCTTATAACCCCGATCTGCCCGCACACCCTGACCAACCGGCCGATTGTCGTCACGGATGAATCGACCATCTCTATTACCGTCACCTCCTCATTTGATGAAAAAGTTTACCTGACTCTCGACGGCCAGGTTGGTTTCGAGCTGCGCGAAGGCGACTCGGTCGAGGTCCGCAAGGCGTTGAAGACGACCTCACTGGTAATGTCGCGGAGCCGTGATTATTTCGAAATCCTGCGAACCAAACTTAAGTGGGGAGAGCGTTGACCACCTGTCACTTCAGCTCACAGAATCGTCCATCCAGATGAATCTCTCAGATAAAAGCAAAACAATACTCGCTGGAGCCTTCATCAGCCTGTCAACGCTGATTGCTTACTGGAACGTTCAGCATAACACCCTGATCGGCTACGACGACGTCAAATACCTGATTGATAACGAGTACGTCAGGTCTGGACTCAGTTTCAACTCCATCAAATGGGCATTGACAGCGACCTACGACGCCAACTGGTTTCCGCTGACGTGGCTGTCGCACATGCTTGACATGACCCTTTTCGGCAGCAACCCTCTCGGGCACCACCTGGAAAACCTGTTTCTGCACATTACCAATGCATTGCTGCTTATGTGCATTCTCACCCGCCTGACAGGCCGTATCTGGCGCAGTGCCGCCGTCGCACTTCTGTTTGCCCTGCACCCACTGCACGTCGAGTCAGTCGCCTGGATCGCAGAGCGCAAAGATGTTCTCAGCACCCTGTTCTTTCTGTTGACTATCAGGTCCTACATCAAATACACAACAGATCGAAGCGGTTACCGGTATTGGACCGCAATATTCCTTTACCTGTGCGGTCTGGCAGCCAAACCGATGTTGGTCAGTCTGCCCCTCGTCCTGCTTCTGCTGGACTTCTGGCCTCTGCGCCGCATATCTCCAAATATTCCTGACAGCAACAAGGAAATCTTCAGTATCGCGATGCTCCTGCGGGAAAAAGCCCCCTTTGCGCTGCTGTCAATTGCTTCGTGCATTGTAACTCTTATAGTCCAGAGAAACGGCGGGGCGATGTACGAAGCGGCAGATCAACCATTGATCGAGAATTCGCTCCACGCACTGTTTAACTATACGACCTATTTACGTAAAATATTTTGGCCTTCCGATCTGGGCGTAATATATCCTTATGTAAATGAGCTTACCTTCTGGCTAATCGCCGGATCCGCAATTATGATTACGGGATTAACCATACTGGCGGGTGCAGTCAGACAGCGAATGCCATACGTTACAATCGGCTGGTTCTGGTTTCTGGTGACGATGGCTCCCGTGGCGGGGTTTGTGAGAATCGGAGTCCATTCTATTGCTGACCGCTACACCTACATTCCGTCAATCGGAATCTTTATCCTCGTGGTGTGGCTGCTGTCTGACATTCTGTCCGGAAAGCGCTATGAAAAGGTCATCATCAGCCTGATCTCGGCTGCAGTCATGATCCCACTGGCTGCTGTAACCTGGAAACAGACGACCTATTGGAAGGACAGTATCACCCTCTTCGAACACAACCTGGATGTCACCAGCAACAATTGGGTCGCCCAAGGCAATCTTGGAGCCGAGCTGCTCAAATATAACCGCCCACAGCAAGCGCTGTTGCATCTTCAGGATGCAGCCAGAATCAATCCTGAATCCTACACAGCACTTTTCAATCTAGGAGTTGCTCTTAACCGATTTGGAGACCGTACCGGAGCAATCAACGCTTTCAGTAACGCCATCAAAGTCAGCCCGACATCTGCAACCGCCTATTTCGAGGCGGGGAGGATCTGTTATGAAACAGGAGACAAGGTCTCGGCATACGAAATTCACTCCGCTCTGACACAGGTAGATCCGGATATGGCGGATGCGCTTGGAAAGTTCTTCATTCTGCTGGACAACACTGTTTCGGCAGACCGGCACTGATCAGTCAACTCCTAATTATTTGTTATTTTCGTCCGGTTATGATTTAGTGCGATTTCAGAAAACTTCACACCCGATAGGTAACTGCCATGTTAACCGACCTCACCATTAAAAACGTTGCCATAATCGATACCCTGCATATCATGCTTAAACCGGGACTAACCGTGCTGACCGGCGAAACCGGAGCGGGCAAGTCGATAATCATCGATGCGGTCGGGCTGATCATGGGGAGCCGGGCATCCAGCGACCTGATCCGCTCCGGCGAAGAGGAGGCGGTCGTAGAAGCGCTGTTTGACATTTCTGCCCTGCCGGAAATCAAACAGCAGCTGGGTGAGGCGGGGTTTGACTGCGAAGATGAGCTGCTGGTAAAACGTTCCCTCACCAGATCCGGTAAGAACAAGATCTTTATCAACGGCTGTATGGCTACCCTGGCGCTATTGTCTGACATCGCACCTCGCCTGATCAACATCTACGGCCAGCATGATTCCCAGACCCTGCTCAAACCTGACAATCACCTGCGGCTGCTGGATGCATTTTCCGGCAGCGTGGCTCTACGGCAAAAGTTTTCAGATTTGTTCAGCCGTCTGGCATCCGTACGCGGCCTTCTTGCAGGATTGGAACAGGCAGAACGGGAGGCTGAACGCCGCACCGATCTGCTGTCATACCAGTCTGAGGAGATTGCAAAGGCCGCACTCAAGCCTGGTGAGGAGGAACAGCTTCTAGAGCAGCGCCAGCTTCTGGCCAGTGCCGAGAAATTAGGGAGTGTCAGCAGCGAAGCCTTTGATCGCCTCTACGGCGGCGACGGGGCTCTGTTGGGACAGCTCAAACGTATCTCCGGCTCCATCACTGAACTTTCTGCCATTGACCATTCGCTGCAGGGTACTGCCGCTTCGCTCGAAGGAGCCTATCTGCAATTGGAGGATACGGCGATAACCCTGCGCGATTACGCCTCTCGCATCGAATCCGATCCCGCTATGCTGCAACAGATCGATGACCGGCTCGATCAGCTCGGCAAATTAAAAAAGAAATATGCTCCGACAGCAGAAGAAATACTGGACTACAAGGTGGGTATTGACGCTGAACTGGAGGAATTGCACGACAGAGAACAGAGCAGACATACTCTGGAAGCCGAACTGGATAATTTGGAGAAGCAGCTGAAACAGTTGGGTGGGGAACTCACGACTGCCCGGGTTGCAGGTGCCAAAAAACTTAAACATGCGCTGGAAAGTGAAGCGCACCAGCTGGCCATGAAGGGTGCCATCATCGAACCGACTCTGGAGCCGCTGACTGAGCCACGTTCAAACGGATTCGAAAAGGTTGAGTTTCTCTTCTCTCCCAATCCGGGGGAAATCCCGCGCCCGCTGGGCAGAATCGCATCAGGCGGTGAATTATCCCGACTGATGCTGGCTATCAAGCAGGTGCTGCCTGACAGCGACGTTCCGACCCTGATATTCGACGAGGTTGACACCGGAATCGGCGGAGCGACCTCCGAACTGGTCGGAAGAAAACTTAAAAACGTCGCGACCGGTCAGCAGGTACTCTGCATCACTCATCTGCCGCAAGTGGCGGTCTTTGCCAATCAGCAGCTGCGGGTGGAGAAACTGATCACAGACGGGCGCACAACCACCCGCGTCCTTGAACTCGACCTGAAGGAACGGACCAGTGAGGTGGCGCGCATGCTGGCCGGCACCACCGTCACAGATTCCGCCCTGAAACACGCCGCCGAGATGCTGGCGACCGGCTCTAATATCTGAGCGGACGTGGCTGATTACAACTCTACACCGACACTCAGCAGCTCGGCGTCAAAGCGTTGCGAATCACCTCTGCAAGCATCCTAGTTGTATATGGTTTCATCAAAAAACCGTCAAATCCTGCTTCCAGTGTCTCAGACGCAGTATTTAATTCTGTATAGCCGGAACAGATGACGATTGGCATACCCGGACGAATCTCCCGTATTTTGCCGGCCAACTCTTTACCGGAAAGCCCCGGCATAGTCATGTCTGTGACAAGCAGATCGAATGATTCTGCATTACTGCTAAAACGTTTCAGCGCCATCATACTGTTCTTTTCAACGGTGACATGATAGCCAAGATCTTCTAATATCTCCTGCCCCATAGCTACAATCACTTCCTCATCATCAACAAACAGAATACGCTCGTTTCCACGGGGAGGTGCAGCTTTTGAGTCTATTGAATCAGAGACGTCTGTTTCGACCAGCGGCAGGTAAATATGAAATGCGGCCCCCTTGTCCGGCTCGCTGTAAACAGTCAGCGCGCCGCCATGTTTTTTAATGATTCCGGACACGACCGACAATCCTAAGCCGGTTCCCTCGCCAATATTCTTTGTTGTAAAATACGGATCAAAGATACGCTCCATGACTTCCGGCTTCATACCATACCCTGTGTCGCTGACAGTCAGCCTTAGATACGGACCTGTTTTCAGGTCGGGATTATGTTTAACAAACATGTCGTCAAGATCAAGTGCTGCCATCTCCACACTCAATACCCCGCCTTTTTCGCTCATGGCGTGTAAGGCATTAGTGCCCAGGTTCATCAAGACTTGATAAAGCTGGGTCGGATCTGCATGTACCATAAGGCTGGAAAGTGGATATGATATCTCTTGACGAATCCGGATTGTTGCCGGCAGAGACGCACGCAGCAGCGAGAATACCTCCTTGACGACCGGCGCGACATATATATGCTTCATTTCCTGTTCACCCTGGCGGCAGTATGTCAGGATCTGTTTAACCAGATCAGCGGCTCGCAACCCGGATTCATAGACACGCTCCATCCCTTCTTTGGCAAGTGAATCTTCCGGGAGTTTGTTGATGGAGATTTCGGCGTAGCCAAGAATACCGGTCAGAATATTATTGAAATCATGGGCAATACCGGCAGCCAGAGTGCCTACAGCCTCCATTTTTTGCGACTGACGAAGTTCCCGACTGCTTTTAATCAGGGCTTCCTGGGTAATTTGCAGTTCTGAAACCATCTGTTCGAGCATCACAGCCTGCTCCTGAAGTTGCTCCTGAGCAGACTGGCGTTCGGCGATTTCCTCTTCAAGCTCACTATTTGCTATGGCAAGATCAACAGTTCGCTCTTCAACCCGTTTTTCAAGGGTTTCATTGGCCTCCTGCAGCTTCCTTGACAGATCCTGAATCTGAAGATGCACGGATATCCTGGCCAGCAGCTCTTCCTGTTGAAACGGCTTGGTAATATAATCCACTGCTCCCACTTCTAGCCCTTGCACCTTATGTCCTGTTTCCGCCAGCGCTGTCATGAATATAACCGGAACGGCTCTGGTAGTTTTCTGTGCCTTCAGCCTGCGGCAGGTCTCATAGCCATCAAGGCCGGGCATCATAATATCCAGCAGGATCAGGTCCGGACGCGCGTAATCAGCTCGTTGGATGGCGGTTTCGCCATCTTCCGCGACTAGAATTGTATATTCAAACTCTGCCAGACAATCCCTGACCACCGCCAGATTATTGGGGTCGTCATCAACGACCAGAATAACCGGTTTCCGATCACCTGCTGAAGCCGGATGTTTCTTGTCAGAGTTCATGTTGTTCACCTCGCATTTTGTTCACCAGAGTAATAATCGCCCTGGTTTTGAACCCACTGGCCATTTTGCGCAACTTGTCAGCTAAAGGCTGACAAGCAACATCGGTCTGTGCCAGCCTGTCGCACCACTGTTCTATCCTGCTCATATCGCCCAACATGGCCAGTTCGTACAGTTCATCCAGTTCAAGCGACGGCACAACAGGAAAGATATCAGCAGAGTGTGCAGGAATACTCTCAGCTACCACGGCTGTACGGGCGTTCTTTGACCATCCGGACTGTTCTGAAAGACCACCATCCATAGACGGCAACGGCAGAGCAAGCCGGAAGGTACTCCCCACGCCAAGCTCACTTGTCACGCCAATTTCACCCTGCATCAGAGCCAGCAGTCGCCTGGTGATATTCAGTCCCAGACCTGTACCTTCACGCGCCTGTCTATCCCTGTTCAGCTGTGTAAACGGTTCAAAAATCTCCTGCCGTTTATCTGCAGGAATACCGATCCCGGTATCCACAAATTCACAGCAAAGCATACCTGATTCAGGCTCGTTATATTTAACGCGCAGCGTGACACTCCCCTGATGAGTGTATTTGACGGCATTACTTAACAGATTCAGCATAATTTGACGCAGCTTGCGCTCATCGCCACGGACATAAAGCGGCAGAGGCGTTTGTTCCTCATACTGGAAAAGCAATTCCTTATGTTCTGCATTCAGGCGGGTAATGTTCAGAACCTGACGAATCAGCGCAGGAAGGTCAAAGGGAGCGCTCTCTATCTCCATTTTCTGTGCCTCAATCTTGCCCACATCCAGGATATCGTTGATGAGGGTCAGCAGATGCTCACCGCTGCCACGCATAATCTCCAACTGCTGCCGCTGAAGATCGGTCATATTCTCCTGACGTTTAAGAATCTGGGTATATCCCATAACGGCATTAAGCGGCGTCCGCAGCTCATGGCTCATGTTGGCCAAAAACTCGCTTTTGGCTCTATTGGCGCTTTCCGCCTGTTCTTTTGCAACGGTCAACTCTGCTGTGCGTTCCTGGATCAACTCTTCGAGTTGATTCCGGTAGCGGTCCAACTCGGCCTCCGCCAACTTTTGTTCTGTGATGTCTTCCGAAATGCCCAGCAAATATTGGGGGTAACCCTTCTCATCCATAATCGGTATTTTTTTGGAGTGCAGGATTCTTTCGCCATTATTTGCGGAATACATAACATCTTCGGGGATATCAAGCATTCTTCCGCTTAAAAGTACCTCGCGATCTTGCAAGATAAAATTGTCAGCCATGACTGGTGGAAACAGCTCATGGCTTGTCTTTCCGTACAGCTGTTCACGAGAGTAGCCGACAAGTTCCTCTCCGGCTTTGTTAAATCTGACGTAGCGCAACTCCTTGGCATCCTTGACAAAGATCATATCGGGAATATTCTCGACAATACTATTCAAAAACCCTTCTCGTTCCTTGATTGCCAGACTCATGCGGTTGAATTCATCGGTAAGGCGCCCGATCTCGTCCGTGGCATGGACCGTTTCTATTTCATGGTACTCGCCGTCCTTCAACGCTTTGACAGCATTCAGGAGATCCGATACCGGACGCAGGGCAATTGAAATCAGCGCATACATGAGAACGGCACCGCCAAAGGTAAACAAAAATCCATAGACCAGACTGCTGAGCATGATTGAACGGGCACTGTCGTTTATAACCTGCTTGGAAAGACCGATTAATGCCCAACCAACGTGTTCTTTTATCTGGCGCGTCGGTGGAGTATCAGAATAGAAATCGATTTCCGCAGTCCTAATGGTAAATACCGGAACATAGAATTCAAAAAAGCCTTTCTGTTCAAAAAACTGCACCTTTTCAGGCCTTAAATCGAAACGAGGCTTGAAGCCTTGTGAAATCCCTTCCTGCAGCAAGGGGGTAAAGTCTTTCCTGAAAAAAGCGACAAAGGTAACATCCTTGATTTCCCTGAGGGCGCGCGATGAACGGGTCAGCAGTTCGACATTTTCAGACAATATCGGCAGCTCGGCATTCGTGGCAACGATCAACGCTATCGCTTCCCCCCGGTTTATCATTTCGTTATGAAGAATTGAACGCTGTGTGCTGATTGCCTGGTAGGAAAAAGCAAGGGAAATAAAAATAATGATTGGAATGAGCAGCAGAGACGCCTTGCCTTTGAACGACAACTTCATGAACCAGCGCGGGGCGGTCACGGGTAAACCTTTTTAGCCCGGCGCAGCAATTCATCAGGTATAACGACACCCATTTTCTGTGCAGTATCCGTGTTGAGATAAACATTGAATTTGCGTGCGGTGAACGATTGAGATGGGGCTAGGTCAGCCCCGGAGAGAGCTTCGATCGCTTTTTCTCCAAGTTGCCTGCCAATGGACTGTGTATCAAAAACCAGAGCAAACAGCGAACCCTGCTTGACATGTTTTTCCGACACCCCGAAAACCGGAACTTTGTGTCTGAAAGAATGCAGATACACTTCGTCCAGCGCCGTTGACGTCAAGACAGATACATCCGGGAGCAGCAGCAAAGCATCGACTCCGTTCAGCTGCCTTATCTTCGAAATAAATTCAAATGACGTATCCGCCTGATGCACGGCCAGTTGCCCCTGGAATCCGGTCAACATAGAGCGCTGAATCTCTGGACTGGAAACAACCGCCACTTTTTTAAAGACAGGAAAATATTGGCGAATGAAATTCAGGTACTCGCTGACAGGCGTCGCCATCAGGCCACAGGTAAAGTTCGGGCGGGTTGATTTTGGCGGGGCAATAACCAGACTGCAGATAACCGGAATATTGGAGGGGAGCTGAAGCGCTTTTTCAACCGCCTCTTTCCCCAGCGCGATGACTACTTTTGCATCTTCAGCGGCGACAGTTTTGCTGAAAGAACCTTTTACATCTGCAGGTGCGATGATCTTAGGGGAGGAGTGTACGGTTTTTCTGATTCCGGCAATGACTTCGGCAACCGGCTTAAGCTGGGTATCGCCGAGGATAATTATTTCTGCGCACCAGGAGGTGTTTGCTAATGACAGCATAATGACAACAAAAAGTAAACCCAACCACCCCGAGGAGGGCTTAATGTCCCATCCTTCCTTATAAGGAGAGGGTTGGGGGTGGTTATGAATAGAAGTGGTTTTGTACATTCTGTCTAAAATTTGTACGAAGCGCTGATAAAGCCAGAAATACCTTCTCTCGGCAGGTCACCAGGGATTTTATTCAGTGCGCCCGAGGTATCGGGGTCACTCTGGCGCTCATCAAAAAGGTTGCGAACCGTACCGGTCAGCTCAAGGTTATCAATAAAATTACGGGCAACTATTGTAAGGTTGACTGTTGTATAGGAGGAGGATTCCGTACGGGGATCGCCAACAGGTCGTGGGCGGCTTCCGGTCCAGACGACGTCGGCGCGGGCATGAAAATAGCGGCCAAGTTCCTGATCGAGGCTTGTTGTGATACGGTCGTTGGGAACCCAGGCCAATGCTATATCATTTACAGTATCGCGGGCATTCTGGTGCAGATATCCCACACGCAGAAGGGTTTGTGATGATATTGCAGCGGCAGCCCCGGCCTCCAGACCATGGATTTCGGCGGTTCCTTTATTTATGTACTGCTTGGAAGTGTCGAGATCTATCATATTGTAAATCCGACTGAAGAAGTAACTCATATTCAGCTTTACCTTCGTAAAAGAATACCCAAATCCGGCTTCATAGGTATCTATTTTTTCAGGCTTCAAATCTGGATTGCCAATTGAAACTTTGTTGTTCTGATCGTACAACTCCTTAAAGTTGGGTGCCCTGAATGCCTGCCCGTACAAAAATTTCAGTTCGGCCTCTTCATTGATCTCCCACACAACACCGACCCTTGGGTTAACGGCATCGCCAAAATCACTGTAGTGGTCATACCTGACCCCTGTTGTAAGCTGAAGCGATGACAGCAACGCCCATTCATCCTGAAGATATAGTGCATACACATCACGACTGGCATTCTTGTTGAAGTTCAGATTGGAAGATATATCCTGATATTGGCCGAGCGGTGCACTGGTAAGCGGATTGAAATTGGCGAGCAGTTTGACATCGAACTGGTTGATATTCTCATATTGAAATCCCAAAATTGCATGATTTCCTTTAAAAACATCATAATCAGCCTGAAGTTCAGTGCCGATGTTTCGGTCTGTTAGTTGAGTTGTTGCATACATACCGCCTGGATAGGCAGCAGTCGCTGCGGGAGGGAGAAAACCTACCCTGGAATCAAGGACAAACTGATCGAAATAGCCTCTGATTTTCACAGAAAACGAGTCGCTGAATGCATGTTTGTAGGCAAGTTCGGACCAGTAATTCTCGTATCTAAGATTATCCATACCGGTCAAAGCATAGTTGATGCCGATGTTAGCCCCTCTGGATTTGTTAACGTACTGCCCCATCAGACTCCAATCACCATAAGATGTTTTCAAAAAGAAATCACCCCGATCAAGCTGCTGGCTGGTTTTACCCGGAGCCGCAGACGTCATTGAAGGGATTGATGAAAGATAATCTTTGGGAACAGTCAGGCGTGCCCCCTCCGATGAGATATAATCACCGCTGGCCACTATTGATAGTTTTCCAAAGACCTTGCCCCCGGTAATATTGACTTTACCGGTACCGTAACTGCCGCCGGAGCCCGTTACTTCAATGCCATCTGTGTCGTCAGCATCTTTTGTGACAATATTTACCACCGCCACAAATGCATTTGAGCCGTACAGCGCCGACCCTGGTCCCTTGATAATCTCAACCTGCCTGATGTTTTCAACCGGAAGGTCATTGTAAACATTGGCAACGGCACTCCCGGTCCAGGCGTCATTCAGTTTATGGCCATCCAGCATGAAGAGGATTTTTTCGGATGCCTGGGTTCGCACACCCCGCACTTCAACCAGTGACCTGCCGAATTCATCAATAGAAATCCCTATGCTTGGAATCGTTTTCAAAATATCCATCAGGTTTCGGGCACCCATATTTTTGATTTCAGCAGCAGATATAATGGAAGCAATGGCAGGAGCCCTGCGGAGTGATGTTGAACGTTTTGTTGCCGTGACAAGCTCGTTTTCTTCGTAAAACATAAGCAGATCATCAGCCGTGGCAGCAGTTACCTCAATGTTGACATCCGGAGACGCTTCACTCCAGGCATTGTTACGAAAGCAAAACAATAATGCAAAAAATACAGGGACAGACAGACGGAATGTTCTCATTAGATCTCCCCTACTGCGCCAAAGCTGATGTTACGTTTTCCTGTTCTGTCATTCTCAGTCAGTGTCCCTCGGCAGCCACAACCAGATTTCGGCCACCGTTTTTGGCGGCATAGAGCGCTTCATCTGCCCCCGCGTTAAGTGCAGCCGCATCGCCATAGAGCAAGAGCGGAGCAACCCCGCAACTGAAGGTGCACGAGAAGGTTTCATCTTTTGCCTGGAAACGTACGGCGGCAAAGCTCTCACGCACCTCATTAAGGAGGATAACCGCCTCGGAAATGCCGCAGCCGGGTAGAATAACAGCAAACTCCTCACCGCCAAATCTACCGACGATATCCGCTTTACGTACGCGTTGCCTGATAAGGCGCGCAAGGGCAATCAACACGCGATCACCTATCGGGTGACCGTATGTGTCGTTCACCGCTTTGAACTTGTCTACATCTATCATTGCAAAACAGACCTCTTCCAGCCTGCGTTGGGAGTATGCAATCGCCGTATCAAGATGTTCCTTGGTAGCGGAATGGTTGAACAGACCGGTCATGCTGTCCCGCACCATCTGGGAGCGGATAATCTTCATCCGCTCGGCGCGGACAATCACAGAAGAAACCAGGCGCTGGGGGTTGATCGGTTTGGTCAGAAACTCATCCCCCCCGGTCTGCATCGCCTGAAACTGTTTGTCGGCATCGGTCTCACTGGAGAGATACACTATGGGAATACTGATATAGGCGCCGATCTGCCGAATAACCTTGGCCAACTCCATGCCATTGCAGCCTGGCATGTACATATCCATTAAAATAAGATCCGGTTTAAATTCAAATAAATGCGGCATAACATCCAGTGGATCACTTACCGTCTGGGTGATCATTCCCGCTTCCTGGAGTATCAGGGCGTGATATTCAGCCAATGGCGGGTCATCATCCACGATCATTATCCGGTACGGTTCCGGCTTAACCGCAGAAGTGAGCAGACTGAGGGTAGAACAGAGTTCAGTCATATTGACCGGTTTTACGAAATAGGCGCTGGATCCGGCACGAACGGCCGACAAGCGGCTGGCGAGCGAATCCTGTGAGGAGATAAAGACTGTTGGAATCGGGTTCTCGCGGGCCATCTGAATGGTTTGCATGACATCAGAACCTCCCGAAGGCCTGTCGGGAAAGATCATATCCATAACGATCACATCCGGAACGGCACTCTGCACGGCATTGACCAACTGCTCCGGTTCACCAAAAGAAAGGACCTCGAAACCGAAGCATCCTATCTGCGTTGCCAGCGTCAGACGCTGATACGAATCGTCTTCGCACAGATACAAAATCTTTCGTTCCCTTTCATTGGTTTCCCCGGCGGCAAACGCCAGCTCCTGAATCTGCAACTCCATTCCCTGCGCCGGATCGACATTGGCAATTTCGTGTTCCATCCGGTCTAACTGTTCCTGCATCCTCTGATGCCATTGTCTGTCAGTAGCTGTCGAGTCCTGCATCGCCTCTTTTGCCAGATGTTCCCCCGCAGTGGCCGCTGCGCTCAACTTGCTCAACCGGAACGAGGCGCACGCACCTTTCATGGTGTGGATGCGACGATGCAGTTCTTCAAGCGGCGCGCTCCCCTTTTCACCCCGGACAAACTCGGAGTAGGAGGACCGGATCCCTTCCAGTTGGGCTGGGAGCTGCTTAATGTAAGCCTCACGGATCTTTTTCAGCTTTGCCGCGACTACGACAGTGTTCGTGCTCATGACTGCATCCTTTATCTTATCAGAACTGGATCTGCACTTTCTTTGCCGTACCCTCTTGCCTGACCCACAAAAGGGTCTTTTTGGCACGTAAACACCAATCACGCACATCCTTTTCAAAGGTAGGGCAATCGGCGATAACTTCAAGAACATCACCCGGCTTCATTTTTATCGACATAACAGTGACCTTTAGGGTTGGCTGGGGGCATTTGAGACCTCGTGCATCGAGTACTGAAACAGACATAACGTATCTCTCCTTGTGATTTATTTATGCTTGTGAAGCTATTGCAATCCAATCATCATCGGACTAATCCTGTATTAATCTTCCTGCGACAAACAAAGCGGACCCAGTTTATGAACGGCTTCAACCATCTCACGGATGACCCGGCCGAACTTTTCACCTTCTCCGGCGGAAACGTAATCCAAACGGCAGCGTTCTTTTTCTACACCCAGCTGCCCCAGCATCAGGCTCAACATGCTGTGACGCTGCAATGCGCGGCAGTTCCCCTCCTTATAGTGGCAGTCTCCGGGGTGGCAGGCCAGGATAATAACACCGTCAGCCCCCTTTTCAAAGGCTGAAAGTACGAATTGCGGGTCAACCCGACCACTGCACATCACGCGGATAACCTGGACGTTGGGAGGATACGGTTCCTGCATTCCGCCGGCCTTGTCGGCTCCGGCGTACGAGCACCAGTTACAGAGGAAACCGATGATTTTCGGCTCAAAACCTTTCTCTGTTGTCATTTAAGAACCCCCTCTATCTCGGCCATAATCTGCTCATTGGTAAAGTGGTGACCGGTGATGGCTCCAGCCGGGCAAGCAGCAACGCAAGTGCCGCATCCATGACAGAGCACGGCATTGATGCTGGAAGCGTTATGCTCCGTGTCGAACGAAATGGCACGATACGGACAGACGGAAACACAGAGACGGCAACCGGCACAATGAGTCTCATCAACCTCGGCATTTATAGGTTCAATCTCCAGCGTGCGCCCCGGCTGGAGCCCGGCCAGGGTATAACCGACGCCAGCCATCCCTTCCAGCATCGCCGACCTGGTATCCATCGGTTCCTGGCAGGCGCCGGCCAGATAGACCCCTTTGATGGTACTCTGGGCGGCATCCATCCGTCCATGCAGTTCCCGAAAGAATCCGAATGAATCACGGCTGACATCAAGCAGAGCGGATAGCTTGCCGGCCCCCTCCGCTGGAATAACGGCCGGACAGAGAATGACCATATCCGCAGGAGCAGCATCCCCTTTGGCGCTCACCTGCTGCTGGCCGGAAACATCCACTGTGACCGCGAGATCCTTGATGCCGTCGTATCGCTTCATGCAGGAGTTCTTGTTCTTGACTGCATGTTTGTAGAGAGTGTGCGCCTCTTTCCCCGGCACGACCAGTTCACGGTGATAATGGGTGATCGTAGTTTCCGGCAGTTTAGCCGTAATCAGGTGATTAAACTTGAAAGCGTACTGGCAGCAGATACCGGAGCAGTACGGCTTATGATCATCATCCAGGCTGCCGACACAATGGATGATCGCCACCGACGAAGGGGCATTACCGGCTGTTGTCACGATCTCCCCGCCGGTCGGCCCGGTGGATGACAGCATCCGTTCAAACTGCAGGGCATCATATACATCCGGCAGCGTCCCCATACCCATGCCGGCGATTTGAGAGGCATCATACAGTCCGGCGCCGGTGGCCAGAATAATCGAGCCGATCCTGCGTTCGACTATCGTTTCCACCTCTTCCAGATTGACAACATCCTCGCCCATCGGACAGGCGTCCTTGCAGGCGCGGCATTCTTCAGCTTTATAGCGGAGGCAGATCTCTTCCATCAGAAACGGGGCGTTCGGCAGGACACCGGCGAAAGCGAAGTCGATCGCCTTGCGCTCGCTGGCGTTGCTGTTGAATACGTTCATCGTAATTGCCGGGCATGCCTCAACACACTCGCCGCAGCCGATACATTCGTGCAGCGAGACATGGCGCGGCTTCTGCCGGATCTTAGCGATGAAATTACCATAGAAACCGGTCACCTCGACCAGCTCCGCCATCGTCATCAGCTCGATATTCCCGGCATGGTCACCATGGAGAAGATCCCCCATCAGCGGCTCCAGCATGCAGGGGGCACACTCCAGGGCCGGGAAGAGCTCTTCGAAACGGACCGGCAGGCCGCCGATAAACGGTGTCCGCTCGACCAGCACCACAGACCGCCCCGCTTCAGCCAGCGACAGCGCCGCCTTCATACCGGCCGGACCGGCGCCGATCACCAGTGCATCGGGACAGACCTCCAGCTGTTTCTTTTCGAGCGGCTGCTGCAGCGTCACACGCATAACCGCACCCCGAACGGCTCCAATCGCTTTTTCGGTAGCAACGGCAGGATCTTCCGTTACCCAGGCGATCTGCTCCCGGATATTGACCATCTGCATCAGGTAGGGGTTCATCCCCGCATTGATCAGGCAACGCCGGAACGTGGCCTCGTGGTCCCGTGGCGAGCAGGCGGCCACGACCACCCGGTCAGGCTGTTCCAACTTCAGGCTCTCCTCGAACTGCAGCTTGCCATCTTCCGAGCAGATAAAATCTACAATTGTTACATAGGGCTGTTCCGGAAAAGTTTTGGCCGCCGCAATGATAGCTTCGGAGCTGATTTTTTCGGCGATGTTGCTGCCGCAGTTACAAAAATAGATCCCGATTTTCATGCCACCCCCTCCCATTCCGTAATCTCTGCAACAATAAGATCAACAGCCACCGGCAGCGCCGCTGCCACCTCGTCGGTAAAACGTTCGCCAAACAGGTCAAACTCGCGGGCCTCTACTCCCCAGAATGACACCTGCTCCGGCAGCGGAACACCCGCCATCCGCCCCAGATCATAGGCGGTCGCGAAATCGGTATCGTGGCTGGAAAACGTGTTCTTGGTGGTGACGAAATCTCTTGGATCAAAACGCCTGACAGTGCCGGGATGTGCGCCGCTCAACATGGCATCCACCACCACGGCCCGTTTGAAACCTGCCATGGCCTCCATCAACCGTATACCGCCGGTATGCAGTTCCGTCACGGTCACATCCATGTGGTGCTTCAAGCGTTCCGCCACAGCCACAGCGACGGCAAACCCGACCCCGTCATCGGAGAGCAGCCGGTTGCCCATCCCTATGATGACAGTTCCAGAGTCTTTCATCCCTGCCTCCGCATTTCACGCAGCAAATCGCCCTGACTGTCGCGTATCGACACGGTCAGCGGCATCTTACCGGGGAGAAAATGCGTCGCACAGGACAAGCAGGGATCATACAGGCGGAAAGCCATCTCCACCCTGTTGAGGATCGCTTCATCAGGGGCGTTGCTGGTGATCAGCTTCTCCGCGGCCCGCTTGATTGACATCGACATCGGGGCATAGTTGTTGGTAGTGCCGACGATCATATTTACCTTTGTCAGCACCCCCCGTTTATCTGTTTCATAATGATGGGTCAGAGTCCCGCGCGGGGCCTCGACCGAGCCGATCCCCACGCCTACAAAGCGGGCCGGATCTGGAATATTGCGGGTTTCCGGAGAGGTGATTTCAGGGTCGAGCGCCAGCTCAAGCATCCGTTCCGAGGCGTAAAGCAGCTCAATCAGCCGCGCCCAGTGGGTGGCGAGGCGGTGATGGATAGGTTCATAGCGGGCAGCGGTGATCTTTTTACAACCGAAGGTCTCGTACATCCTCTGGTACTCGGCATTGGCCAACGGCGTCGCCATCCCCTCGGAGACATTCAACCGTGACAGCGGTGTCGCGCTATAAATCCCGCTCTCGATCCCGTCGTTAAGCCCCTTCCACCCCACCTTTTTCAGGTAGGGATATTTCAGGTAGGTCCAGGCTTCCACCCGCTCGGCAATATGCTCGCGGTATTCGGAAGGATTGTATTTTACAAACTCATTACCTTCTGGATCCACCACCCGGATCATGCCGTCGTAAAAGTTGGTCTGATTTCCGGTATCAACGGTTCCCATCGAGTAGGTGCGGTGCAGGTAGATGTCCGAAGTCACCAGGTCCAGATAGACCGGGTTCTTCAGGACGATGTTCTCAAAAGTGGTCAGTGTGAATTGGGCAAATGCGATGTTTTTACGAGCCGCAGCCTCGATCTGCGTTCTCTCCTCCGTCGTGATTGCACGGCTCCAGCCGCCTGGGACCCCGGCCACAGGGTGGATCGACCTCCCCCCCAGAAAGGTGATGATCTCGTGGTTGCGCTTGCGGCAGGCGATTACCGAACCTGCAACCTCCAACCCGACCTTGCGGGCCACCCCCAGGATGTTGCGCTCCGACGGTGGTGCATCCGGCCCGACGATAAAATCCGGGCCACCCAGGGCATAGAAGTGGGTGGTGTGATCGGTGACAAAAAAGGCCATATACAGCAATTCACGCAACTTCTTTGCTACCGATGTCGGCTCGGCGCCGAAGACGCCGTCCAGCGCCTTGGTGGCCGCCAGATGGTGCGCCTCGGGGCAGACCCCGCAGATCCGGTTCGTGATGACCGGCATCTCCTCGGCCATACGCCCGACGCAGAACTGTTCGAAACCGCGCAGTTCCGGAATTTGGAAATAGGTATTCTCCACCCTCCCCTGATCGTTCAGAAAGATGTCGATCTTGCCATGCCCTTCAAGACGGGTGATCGGGTCAATCGTGATACGCGCCATCAGTTACCTCCCCACTTTGCCGCCCAGTGTCGAACTGGCCAGGGTGTATTTGTAGAACAGTCCGGCATAGTCGGGAATCGTTTTCAGAAACGCGTCCACCCGCCCGGCAATCGCCTCTTCCGACAGGCCGGTGGTATCGCCGATATCCATCACCGAACCAAGTGCCGCAACCATCTTTGCCCCCTGGTCGCTGATCCCTTCCGGTGCGCCATAGCAGCCGGTGCAGGGCATATTGGCCTTGGTGCAGGGGGCGCCGCAGCCGTTCCTGGTGGCGATGCCCATGCAGAGCAAACCCTGTTCGAGCAGACAGGCTTTGGGATCGGGATAGAATTCGTAATTGCGCCGGAAGGAGGTGATGCGCTTTTCCTCTTTGGTCCGGTCGCAGTCGTCACAGACCGTCAGAGTGCCGCACCCGATCGTGCTCCCCTTGGGGGGAAGGTCGCCGGAAAGGATTGTTTCGATCACATTCCAGATCTGCTGCGATTCAGGAGGACAACCGGGAATATAGTAATCCACCTCCACCTCCTGGGCCAGATGCTTCACCCGCCACAGAAGCCCCGGCAGGTGGATGTCGCCCTCGGGAAAGGAGGTGGTGCCGGAGGGGATGACTCCCCCCGGATTATCAACCGAGGGATTGTCTATATATATGGTATTGAGCAGTTCATTCTTTGTGGTGAAATTGGCCAGAGCCGGGATGCAGCCCCCCTTGGCGCAGGAACCGAAGGCCACCAGCATCTGCGATTTCCGCCGCAGCAGGTGAGCCATCTCGACATTCTCCTCGGTGCGGAGTGCTCCGTTAAAGAGAGTCACGGCAATGGCGCCATCCGGCAGAGCCTCGATGTCTTTCTTCTTGGTGTCCAGCAGGCAGGGACAGAACATGAAGTCCAGCGCCGCATCGACATCCAATAATTTCTCATGGAGGTTGACAACAGCAATCTCGCAGCCGCCGCACGATGCGCCCCAGTAGACCGCCAGTTTCGGTTTTTCGGACATTTCAGCCTCCTTATACCTTGTGACAACATGTTCCCAATCAGGTTCCCACTCTATTCCTACTTGATGCAGACCCGCCGGATTTCATGAATATCAGTCAATCCCTGCAGGACCTTCAGAATGCCATCCTGTTTCAGGGTAACCATCCCGTCGGCAACGGCCTGTTTCCTGATCTTGACGGTATCCACCTTCTTCTTTATCAACTCTCTTAATTCATCGGTACAGACAAGCAGTTCGTGGATACCAAGCCTGCCAAGATAGCCGCTGTCCGTGCAGTAGCTGCATCCGACAGCCCGGGCCAGGGTTATGCATTCCCGGTTGTAACCGCTGGCGGCCAATAGATCATCACCACCATATTCATCGATCAACCCGGTCAATTCCCTGTCATCCGGCGTGTACTTCTCCATGCAGTGTTCACAAAGCTTGCGGGCCAGACGTTGGGCCAGGATAAGCAGCAGGGCATCGGAAAAGCTGAACGGGTCGAGCCCCATTTCCAGCAGACGGGTTATGGTATCGGGTGCGGTGTTGGTGTGGAGCGTAGAAAGAACCAGGTGCCCTGTCAGGGAGGCCTCAACGGCAATTGAAGCTGTTTCCTCATCCCGCATTTCACCTACCATGATGATATCAGGATCGAGCCGAAGGAATGAGCGCAGGGCATTGGCAAAGGTAAAACCTATTTTCGGATTAACCTGAACCTGTCGCAGCCCTCTCTGGGTAATTTCGACCGGGTCTTCGGCTGTCCAGATTTTCAACTTTGGTCTGTTTATTTTAGCGATTGCCGAGTGAAGAGTCGTAGTTTTGCCGGAACCGGTCGGCCCGACCACCAGAATCATCCCGTAAGGATTTGTTATCGCGTCGCCGAATGCCTGCTGATTCCTGTCACTGAGACCCAGTGCTTCAAAAGGGGTCGGTTCTCCGGTATGCAGTATGCGAATGACCACATCTTCCAGGCCGCCAGCCGTCGGCATGGTCGCCACCCGCAACTCGACATCAAGAGGGCCGAATTTTTTGAAATTGATCTTGCCGTCCTGAGGCTTGCGTTTTTCAGCAATATCCAGATCCGCCATGATCTTTATACGGGAGGGAAGCGCAAATTTGTATTTGTGCGGTATATGAAGATAATCTTCGCAACAGCCGTCGATACGGAACCTGACGACGACGTCTTCCCTGTCGGGATAGGGCTCGATATGAATATCGGAGGCTTTTTTCATATAGGCATCATAAATGATCTTGTTGACCAGTTTTACAAGGTTGCTGTCTTTTTCGGTGACCTGTTTGACGTCAGCTTCCACATCTGGTTCGTACTTGCCGTCATCCAACGAATTGATAAAGCTGTCGTCAAGCGTTATCTCCACTTCCGGACGCGAACTCTTGCCGTCTGCCGCACCATTACTGTAAAGCCTGTCCTGGAGGGCAAGTATCTCTCTTTCCATGGCAATGACCGGCTGGATTTTCAGGCGGATCAGTGCCTCCAGGTCCTTTATCTCCAGGGTTCCGAGCGGCTGTGCCATAGCAAGCGACAGCGTTTCACTCGTCTTTGCTATTGGAGCGATCTTATGTTTCCTGGCGTAACCGGGATTGATGATATTAACCAGCACGGGGGAGGACTTCACCGTATTTATATGCATAAACGGCAGGTCGTACTGGAGGGCAACCGTTTTCGCCATGATTTCATCGTCGATAAATTCGAGATTTTTCAGCACAGTGCCCAAGGGGAGCTGTTCCTGGCGGGCCATATCGATGGCGAGCAATAAATCATCTTTCTCCACATAGCGGTATCGAAAGAAAATTTCTGCCAGATTCTGCCTTTTCCCGGTCCGCTCCAGAACCGACTGAAGGTCGCACTCCTTCATGAACCCCTGTTTAACGATAAGACGGCCAATCGTCTGGTATGGTGTCGTCTTTTTCTGTAACTCCAGGACGGTCTGCAGTTGCTCCGGCAATACCAGCTTTTGTTCAACAAGAATTTCACCCAGCAGTTTTTTTTCCGCCATAGGTCATAGCCCCTTCACGTGGAGTGTACGTTCCTGAATCTGCAGCAGACCTTCCAACTGGGTTGCTGCGACCGCAATTTTCTGATCGGCCCGTGTTACCCGGAATACTTTCCGTACCCCTTCCTGAAGAGCGGCACAGGCGAAAACGCCACCAGCACCGGTAACCAGTTTATTGACGGCCATGACCGAGCCAAGACCTGAACTGTCCATGAAGTCAATCCGGCTCATATCCAGTAAGATGCAGCGGAATTTTTTTTCAATAAGTTTTTCCACCTGCGACTTCAAAGACTCCGTTTCGCTCGCCACAAGATTTCCTGTAGGAACAAGTACGACGACATCGTGAGCCATCTCGATCTTGTAATCCATAACCAGCACCTCCCTTTCACAAGCCATAGAGTAATAAACATCCGTATTCTATTCAGCCAACCTTAAACAGCTCTCAGTTCCCGCATCATCTGCAGACCGTCCGACCTGGTTGCTGCTACAGGTATTTTCTGATCTGCCCAGGTTACCCGGAAGACCTTCTGGACGTTATCTTTAAGTGCAGCGCACACAAGGATTCCTCCGCCACCGGTGGCACGTTTGTTGAACATCATGACAGCGTCAAGCCCGCTGCTATCGATGAAATCTATCCGGCTCATGTCCAACAGCACGAATCGAAAATCCTTACCAACCAGCATTTCAATCCGGGAATTGAAGGATTCTACCTTACTCGCGACCAGATTTCCCTCAGGTATCAGAACAGCCACTTCGCCATCCATTTCAAGTTTCATATCCATGCCGCTTCCCCCATCTCACATCAAATTCCCGTGAGTTTAAATAACTTCCAGATATTATGCGAATCACGATATTCATATTCAAAACGGTCAACAAGCTCCCGGATAAGATAAAGTCCGTATCCTCCCTCGTCCCGTTCCAGAATGTCTTCCTGCTTAAGTTCGGCGACGGCGGCCACGGGGTCAAAGGGCGGACCGTCACTTATTACGAAGACACTTAATACTTTATCGTTCCAGGCCACCTCCACCTTGACTGTCGTTGAACCGGTATGTTCAACGGCGTTATTCATAGCTTCATTCGCAGCCATAGTGATATCTGAGGCGCGTTCGGTGTCCTTGCCGAAGCAGTCGGCGGTGATTCCCTGCAGCGAAGCCCGGGCGATGTCGACGTTTTTGAAATCAGCCTCAAACTCCATAACAAGCGTACGTTCATCCATAATCAGAGCCTTTTGATCGCAAACATGGTCAGGTCGTCATCAAATCTGCCACCGCAGAAATCGGAGACTTCCCTGAGCAGGGTAGTCACCAGCTCATCCGGTGGCCCTTCAATCCTGATCAAGGACTCTATCAACCGCGCTTCAAACTCTTCATTGGAACTGTTTTTTGCCTCCACGAGACCATCGGTATACAGGAATAATGTGCTGCCGGGATTAAACGGGAATTCCAGCACCTCCCAATCATCATCCGGATCCCAGCCGAGTACCGGCCCGGTTGACTCAATCGTTTCAATATCGGTGCCGTTAAACAGGAAAACCGGATTATGGCCGGCAGAGACGACACTCAGCACGTTATTCTCACGATCCAGCGTCATATAGGCAAGGGTCAGAAACATGCCGCTGTCCATCAGCATCTGGCATAGCATCCGGTTGGCAGCGGTGACAATTTCCAGCGGATTCTCCATCGTCTGTCCCAAAGAACGGAACATGCCGTTACAGACCGCCATCACCAGCGCGGAAGAGGTGCTGTGACCGGAGATATCACCAATCAGAAAGTGAATACTATTTTTCGTTTCCAGGGCGTCGAAAAAATCGCCGCCGATCTGATTGGAGGGCCGGTAATAGATGCCGGTCTGAAAACCGGATAATTGAAGTTTGATCGGCAGGATATTCGCTTGAACCTTGCTTGCCAGTGTCCGCTCCTTTTTCAGCTCCCTGTTTTTCTGGGCAAGGTTTTCCATCAGTTGGATGTTTTGCAGCTTGAGTTGCTGTTTTTCCATAACCTTCTCTACCGATATGGTTATGGTTTCATTGATGTTCTCATCCTTTATGAGATAATCGTTGGCCCCTTTGTTGAGAGCCGCGATCGCCACGGAAATTTCGCTGTTTCCGGTCAGGATAATGATCGGGACATCTGAACCACTTTTCCTGATAGCCTCTATCAATTCAAGCCCGTTCATTTCCGGCATATTCATATCAGAAATAACCAGACTGATTTCAGGAAGATCTTCCAACTTTTTCAGAGCCTCCATGCCACGTTCTGCCGTCAGCACCTTGTAGCCGTCGCCGTCCAGTATGTCCGCCAGCATCTCGGACACAAATGCATCGTCATCAACCACCAGTAGTGTGCCTTTTCCTGTTTCCATACCAAGTCTCCAAGCTGTCTGAATCATGAGTACATACTTCTGCTTATTTGTCGCCCTGTTCTCAGCTGCGAGAAAGAAGCGATTCGATCAGTTCAGGCAAGACCTCCTGCATGTTTTCGTCCTTGGTCATTACGGCATCCATGTCCGGATGAGCCAGCCTGAGAGGGGCGGCATCATCTCCGGTGAGCAGTACAAAGGGCTGATTAAACCCCTGTTCACGCAGTTCCTCAAAGAGCTGGACTCCATCGATGACCGGCATGTTCATATCCGAAACCACCATGCGGATTGCGGTGTTTTCCGAAATTTTCTCCAGGGCTTCCATGCCTCCTACGGCGGTCACTACGTCGAAACCGGCCGACTCCAGGATCATTCCGGTCAGCTCGGCCGTAAATTCATCATCATCCACCACCAGAATTGTTGCGGGTGTGTCGCTGTTCATATCTGCTCCTTGTTATCCGATCAGATTGCGGACCGTATCTATTAAATTGGACTGATCGAAAGCGCCCTTGACGATATAGGCGTTGGCTCCGACCGTAATGCCGCGTTTTTTGTCTTCGTCTTTTTCCAGCGAGGTTACGATGATGATCGGCACATTCCGGTAACGATCGTCGTCACGCAGCCGTTTGGTCAGAGAAAAACCGTCGAGCCGCGGCATCTCCACATCGGTGATGACGAGGTCATACAGCACCTCGCGCGTCATTTCAAATGCTTCTTCGCCGTCCTCCGCCGTGACTACGACATACCCGTATGCTTCGAGAATGCTCTTCTCGATTTCCCTGGTATTGATGGAGTCATCCACTACCAGCACCGTTGCCGCGCGTTCTTCCTTGACGGCTGGGCGAAGCCGGCCTGGATCACCGGTTTCCCGCGCCTGCCTGATCAGTTCCGGAACATGAAGGACGTTGATGATGCTGTCCCGCTCCCCGATGGTAACGCCCGAAACCATGCGCAGTCCCTGCAGATGCGGCGGCAGAGGCTTTACCACCATTTCCTCCCGGCCGATGATCTCGTCTACGATAAGCCCCAGTTTTTCTTCCCCATCCCTGATGATAACGATCAGCGCCTCACTCGCCTCGGCAGCCGCTTCATTCGTAAGCCTGAGGAGAGCAGCCAGGTTCTCTACCGGGATGATCTGCTCACGGAGACGAATAGCGCGTTTATTGACTATCTCAATGATCTCCCCCCGCTGAATCGAGATCATCTCGACAAGTGCGGTGGCCGGCACGGCGCAGATTTTCCCACCCGCTGACAGGAAAAACAGGGGGAATACGGCCAGGTTAAGAGGCAGGCGCAGGAGAAAAGCTGTTCCGCTCCCTTCCCTGGTTTCGATGGCAATCGTGCCCTTGAGCTCATCGACGATGCTTTTTCTGACCACGTCCATTCCCACTCCCCGACCGGACAGGTCGGTTATGATGGGGCTTGTGCTGAAACCGGGCATAAAGATCAGGTTGGTTATTTCAGCCCGGCTCATCCCCTCCAGCACCTCAGACTCGAACAGCCGTTTGGCAAGCGCTTTCTCGCGGATTTTTTCAACAGACAAACCCTTGCCGTCGTCGCTCAGCGAGATGGTGACGCAGCCGCTGTCATAAAACGCGGAAAGATTAATGGTACCTTTGGGTGATTTTCCTGCAGCACTTCTTTCAGCGCCGTTCTCCAGCCCGTGGTCAAGCGAATTGCGGATCATATGCATAAGGGAGTCACCGATTCGGTCGATAATCTTCCTGTCCAGTTCGGTGTCGCCACCCTCCACCACGAAATCAACATCCTTGCCATGTTCATGGGCAAGATCCCTGACCGTACGGCGAAGAGGATCAAAGACGGTAGAGAGCGGCTGCATGCGCATCCTGAGTGAAGTTTCCTGTAGATCGGCGACGAGATGATCCTGCATGAGGGACGCGTCGGACATGGATCTGACCGACTGGCGCAGAGAAAGCTGCAGTGCGGTACCGGCCTCGATCAGTGGCTTATGTTCATCATCACCGGTATGGAACTGCCCGGCAACAACCTTGAGATGCCTGGCCGTCGCCCGCTCGATTTCACTGAGCCTGCTGATATGCCTTCTGAATCTGCCATGTTCTGAGACGATCTCACCCATGAGCCTGATCAGTTCATCCAGCTTTGCAGCATTGATGCGCAGATAATCAACCTGGCGGCCCTTGGCGGGGGTGGGTAACGGGGCTGACTCAGCAACGGCAGCAATGGTTTGTTCAACGGCTGGCTCCAATGGTGCCGGCTTGACAGGTGCCGGAGGAGATACCTGCACAGCCGGGATAACAGGCGCATCACCCGCAGCCGGAATCAATGCCGCCTGGGCCAGCTCTTCGCAGAGCGCATCCGGTGCTTCAACTGATGTATCACCCGCAGTTATCCGTTCCAACATCGCTGAAAGCGCGTCCACTCCCCGAAAGAGGACATCGGATACAGGTACGGTCAAGACAATTTTGCCCCCTCGCACCGCATCAAGAATATCCTCCATTTTGTGGGCAAGCTCCGTAACGCCGGTAAGCTTCATCATACGCGATGATCCCTTAATGGTGTGGGCCGAGCGGAATAGTCCGTTGAGCATTTCGGCATCGCCGGGCGAATTTTCCAGATTCAGCAGACCCTCGCTTATCCGGGAGCAATGTTCGCGCGCTTCTTCAACAAACCGCGCCAGAAATTTTGAGTGATCGAATGCCATGATTTATCCCTTTTTTTGGGCCAGGAGCGACAATTTGTGACGGCAGATAACGATAAACTGCTCCGCATTGAACGAAAGAGGGAAAAATGCCTGCCCTTGTTCCTTCAGAGACCCTTTTTCAAGGATTTTGAGAGCTGTGTCAAAGCTGTTTCGCGCCCGTTTCCAATCCTGTTGCGCAAACAGTATTTCTGCGGAATAAAAATGGGCCAGCCAACAGGATGAGTCAAGGTAGATGGCCTCCCTGAATCGCTTGAAAGCGCCGTCGTAGTCCCCCTTCTGTCGCGCTATCATCCCGAGCATAAGATACGCTTCAAGACAGAGCGAATCCAAAACCAGAATGGCTTCGCAGACAATGCGGGCCTCATCGAAACGCGATGCGCTCAGCAGCAGACTTCCCTTCAGGCAGTAAGCCTTTTCAAAGGTTCCGTCCTGCTCGATGATGGCATCAAGAGCAGCAAGAGCCTTATCGTGCTGATTGTTGTGGGCCATCTCGATTGCAGCATCGAATCGTTCCTTGACATCCGGTTTAATGGAGGCGTGCGGATGCTTACGGATGGATTCAGGATTATGTTCATTTTGTGTCCGATTCCTGTGAGCATTCAATTTGGGCACGGAAACTGGAGCCGTCTGCAGAGGCACACCAGGAACCCGTTCAGAAGTCAAAAAATAGCGGTTGGACGTGCGACGCTCTTCAAAAACCAGCTTTGGTGTTTTGTGGTAAAAAAAGAGCGATTCCTGTTTCACAAGGGTAAGAACTCCAATGTCATGATGAATCGTTTCCGATGCGCCAACAAGAAGGCAGCCGCCATCGGCGAGAAGCTCCGCAAGTTTGCCGAATATCTCCCGCTGTATCTGCTCGGGAAAATAGATGGAAACGTTCCGGTACAGGATTATATCGGGCATCATCATTCTTTGGGGATAGGCTGATCCCAACAGGTTTACCACCTCGAATGCAACCTGTTTTCTAATAGCGGAGCTGACCCGTAATTTCCCCGGTCCGTGCGATTCGAAATAACTATCAAGCATGGACTTGTCCATACCCCGGAATGAACCTGATCCGTAAACGCCCTGCTTTGCCGATACGATTACGGTGGAATCGATATCAACACCCGTGATGGTGAACAGACGTTCACTCTCGGTTCCAAACCGTTCCCTCAGCATTATAGCTATTGTATAGGGTTCCTCTCCCGTGGAACAGCCCGCACTCAATATCCTGACAGGCCTCTGATTACCGGTGTTCATGAACACCGGTAACAGCTTGTCTACCATCAGGTTCAGATGTTCAGGTTCCCGGAAAAAATAGGTTTCGTTGACCGTCAGTAGTTCCGTCAGTCTAAGCAGCTCTTCCTGATCGCGTAATATCCGGATGTAATAGGCTTCGGGACTGTCAATATCCAGTACCGCCATCCGCCTGCACAATCCGGCTGAGAGCGCCTGTTCCCGCTCCTTTTCAAAACTGTGGCCGCAGCTACGCAACATCAGCTCTTTGAAGGGGGTAAGGTTCAATTACTTGCCTCCGGCCCGCTGCATCAGTTCAGCCGGGATATCCGAGAGTGCGACCACCCTGTCGATGCAACCGCTTTCCACCGCCATCCGGTTCATACCGAAGATCACGGAACTTGCCTCATCCTGCGCAAGCGTAACCCCTCCGGCCTTCCTGATCGCCTGCATGCCGACAACGCCGTCGTCCCCCATGCCGCTCATGATCAGCCCGACCACCCTCTCCTTATAAGCGGCAGCTATCGAGCAGATGAGAGTATTACAAGAGGGGTGATACACTTTACCGGCCTCCCTGTCTCCGAGGATTATCATCCCCTGTTCGGTGATCCTCATGGAATGTTCAGCCGGGTTTATATAGACATGTCCGGCGGCAATAACATCGCCATTGACCGCAACGCTGACCGTGAGAGGCGTTACGGCATTCAACCAGTCAACCATCCCCTGAGTAAACCCGTCGGCAATATGCTGGGATATGACAATTGGGACGGGAAACCGGGCAGGCAAATGCGACAGTATTGTATGGATGGCCTGTGGACCTCCGGTTGAAGCGGCAATAGCGACGATTCCTCCTTTAGAAAAGCACCTCTGATTCGTCACATTACTTATGCCTACGGCACCGGATGACCTCTTCAACGCCTTTTGATGGGCGGAGACATCTACTTTGGCCAGGAGCCGGATCTTATTAATAAGATTCCTCATATTTTCCAGGCTGATGTCCGGCTTTTCAATGACATCGAGCGCCCCCTTGGACACCGCAGCAAAGGCGGTGCGCACGCCCGTCAGAGCGGTTACCGCCAGAATCGGCACAGGATGCTCGGCAATGATCCTTTCGATAGCTTCAAGTCCACCCATTACAGGCATTTCGATATCCATGGTCACGATATCGGGCTTGAGGGAGGCTACCTTGGCGATCGCTTCCATCCCGTTTGAAGCCTCACCGACCACCACGATGCCAGGATCAGATTCCAGTATGGCGCGGATCATGTCGCGCACCAGATCGCTGTCATCAACCATAAGCACCCGTATAATATTATCGGTGATTGCCACCGGTTAGCGTGTCTCGACGGATACCGCAGTTTCCTGCCCGCCAACCTCTTTACCGTTATTGAAACTCAAGACCAGTTTTCTCATCATTTCAGACAGCTCCAGCAAATCATCAGTCACATTGTTTGTCTGATGGATGGAGTCAGTGGCGAAACGAACGCCCTGTTCAATATCCTTGAGCGCCAGAACCACCTGACTGCTGGCAATCTGCTGCTGTTGGGTAGAGAGAGAAATCTGACGTGCTGCATCAGCCGTTTCCTCTACGCCGTCAACGCTTTCTATCAGCATCACTACCGTATGGGAGGCATATTCCTGCCCTTCCTGGATCAATTGGAAACTCTTTTCCGAAGACATCACCAGACGGTTAACCGAATCAAGAATCTCGGTTATCTTTCCCTCAATCTCGGTTGTCGACTCGACCACACTGTCGGCCAGACGCCGGATTTCAACAGCCACCACACCAAAACGCTTCCCCGCCTCCCCGGCGCTGGCCGCCTCAAGTGCGGCGTTGAATGCTATCAGCTTGGTCTGGTTGGCAATATTATTAATTATCTCCATAACCTTGTTAATTTCTTTCGACTTTCTTCCCAGTTCAACGATTTCACTCAGATTTGCTTGAATATTCTGGCTTATGTCGTTGATCTTGAAGTTAAGGTTTTCGACCTCGGCGGCACCTATCTTGGTGTCGTCAAGCGTCTTGTCGGCCCTTTCCACAACACTCTGGCTGTGCTGGGCTATCTGGCTTGCCGTTGAAGAAAACTCTTCCATGGTGGACGAAATTTCCACCACCGAACTGGAAAGCTGAGTAGAAAACCCGGATTGTTGATCCATAGTTGACGCAATAGCTCCGACGTGGGAATGGATTTTTTCGGATATACCGGAAACCTTTCCAATGATCGGATAAAGTGTTTTCCTCACCAGAAGACCGGTGATAAAGGCGAATATAACTGCTATGACCGCCGCGACGACAACCATAATCGCTTGCAGGTGGTTGTAAGCGGCAAAATAATCGCTCTCTTTCACCCCGACATAGACTACGCCGATAACTTCACCCTTGCTGTTTTTGATCGGATCATATGCCGTGAAATAGGGGACATCCAGGATCTTTGCTTCGCCGCGGTACGGCTTGCCTTCCTTGACCACGGCATCATACGCCGCGCCAAGCAGCTTGGTATCAATTGCCCTACTGCCGTCGGGCTTGAGAACATTAGTTGAAACGCGGGTATCACCCATAAAAATGGTCGCTGTACCGCCAAAAGCCTCCTTGATCTTGTCAGGAAGCTCATAGTTACCGTTAATGACATATCCGCCCGCCATCAACTTACCGTTGGCAACATGAAAATCACTTCCCTTGGACTTGAGAAGTTCCCAAAACATCTTCAGTATGCCTTCCTGAGACACACTCGCCTGCCGGCGTATCTCATTATGGATACTTACGAAGGTAAAACAGGACGTGGTCGCAATGGCCATCGTTACGATGATGACGTTTATCAGGACAAACTTGGTGGTCAATTTCATTATCTCTCTCCTTCACACTTCAAGTTTCGTATCATTTATTTTTTATCCGCTTTTGCTTCAGCATAAGTTGAAAATCTACCAGCAGCACCATAATTCCGTTTCGAGACAGAATTCCCCACAGACCTTTTCGTATGACAAATGGCTCCAATATCGCCGGAAAAATACGGATGTCATTCAGGTTGAATTCTGCAATATCCTCCATTGAATCTATAATCATCCTATATGGCGATCCCTTGCCTGTCCTGATGGTGACTATAGTAGGCGAATTATACGTGACGCTATTGTCTTCATAGCCCATTTCTGTATGGAACCAAAACAGATCATCAGCCTGTTCACCCTCATATACCGCTATTCCGGTCACCTGTCCGGCGTCAACTCCGAAATGAGCTCCACCGACTGAGAAAAGGAGCAGGTCGAGCCGAGTATCGTCATTGTCACTCATAGCGTAATAAGAGCAGCCAGCTTACCGATATCGAGCAAAGAAATGGTTTTGCCACCATATTCAATTTCTCCGATCACCAGGTCTCGGGCTGTGCCATTCAGGGTGGCAAGTGGTGGATGAATCGTACTAAGCGGGACATCCACCACATCTTCAATGGATTCTATCATCACACCGGAGTGAAAATCTCCCCGCACGGCCATTGCAATCAAACGTTTGCCACGGTCGTCCTTTTCCTCTCCCAAAAAGTGACGGAGATCGATGACCGACTCAATATCCCCCCGCACATTAATGAGCCCTGGAAGATAGTCTGGAAGGGAGGGGACCCAGGATATCTCACATGAGGGAAGTATTTCCCTGATATCACTGCCGTAAAAAGCATACAGATTTACACCGCAGGTGAAAATAACAACCTTGACCCGTTCCTCCTCAATATCGATGACCTCTTTTGTACGCTTCCGTTTTTTGAGCTCGTCAAGGATCAGTTCACTTTTCAGTTGTTCGTTTTCTGGTTCCATACTTGCGACTCCTCCGTCCAAGCTGCAATTATTCAAGACCTGCAAGGCTTTTAAAACTGGTGGGTATTGCGTTTAACCAGGTGTTCACTGCTGAATTTCACCATTTCCAGACAGCAGCGGCAGGACAAAAGAAAAGACACTCCCTTTTCCCAAAGTGCTCTCCACCCATATTCTCCCCCCATGATGTTCCACTATCTGCATGCAAATAGGGAGTCCCAGGCCTGTCCCTTTCGGTCGATCAGTCAGCGTGTCACCTACCTGTTTGAATTTTTCAAAGACATTATCTCGATCTTTATCGGCAATACCTATCCCGGTGTCAACAATCGAAACCTTAATAGAGCCGTATTCTTTTTCTGCGATAGAATCATTACCTGCGCTTATCCGTGCCGTTACCGTGACAGAACCGTAATCGGTGAATTTAAGCGCATTGGAAAGGAGATTGATTACAACCTGTACGATCCTGTCCCTGTCGCAAGACACAGTGGGAAGTCCCGATGCAATGTCTTTAATGATTGCTATCCCTTTGTTTTCAAATAACGACGTAGTTGCAGCAATGGCTTGTTCCAGGATTTCCGGGATCGGAACCGGTTCCTGTTTCCATTCGATTTTGCCGGCTTCCATCTTTGAAAGGTCAAGGACGTCGTTGATCAGAGCCGTGAGTCGCTCACCTTCGGAAACGATGATCCCGATGTTGTCGGTTATCTGCTGCACCGTTCGGTCGGTTTTGGCATCACCTGGCGGAAGCTGAGGAAAAACGACCTCCTCAAGCTTTTTCCTGATAACCTTGGTAAAACCAAGTACCGATGTTAATGGCGTCCTGAGTTCATGGGAAACAGTGGAGAGAAAATCATCCTTCATCCGCTCGACCTCTTTCTCGGATGTCACATCCCGCACGATTACAAGGTTACCGATGAACTCGTCCGACTTGCCGGAGGATGCCTGTTTTTTACGGATTGCCGCAGCAACGGCCGAACCGGTCCTCCCTCCCTCCAGCTCTACCTGTACGGACACAGGGTGGTCCAATTGCGAGCAGACCATTTCAAACAGCGGCGCAAGGTTTCCGTTAAAGGCGTCCTGACAATTTTTGCCGAGCAGATCGGTCTCCTTTACCCCGTACATCCTCCCGAGGGCAGGATTGGCAAGCGTTATTCGAGTCTGGGCATTGGTGACAAGCAGGCCGTCCGGCATATTGTTGATGATAGCGGTCAGATAGGAAAGCGTATCTTCCTGTTCTGTTGTCTTGGCTGCCAGGTCGGCAATGAGCTGGAGATTCTGCAACTTGAGCTGATGCTTCGCAAGGGCTCTTTTAACGGTAATATTGATGGTTTCCTCTATGCCTTCGTCTTTGAGCACATAGTCGATGGCACCGCTGCTGAGGGCATCTACTGCAACCGAGATATCGCTTACTCCGGTCACCATGATTATAGGCACCTCAAGGCCTTGCTTCCGGACCTCCTTGATCAGCCTGATGCCATCCATTTCCGGCATATTGACGTCAGAAACGATCAGATCGATGGTTGGATCTGAGATGCATTTCCCAAGCGCTTCCAGGCCGTTTTCAGCCGTCACGATTGTGTATCCGCTGGCTTCAAGGATTGACGAAAGCATCTCACGTACAAAGACATCGTCATCCACAATCAGTATTTTAGTCGCCTGAATGTTCATAACTCATCTTCCCTCTCAACCGGCAGGACAATGGTGAACACACTCCCTTTGCCTGGTTCGCTCTCGACATCTATTTTCCCGCCGTGATACCCCACTATCAGTCGGCAGAGGGGAAGGCCAAGGCCGACCCCTTTCGGCTTGTCGGTAAGCGTATCCCCGATCTGGCTGAATTTCTCAAAGATCACGCCGTGCCGTGAGGCGAGAATCCCCCTGCCGGTATCGGCGATCCTCAGCACTATATCATTACCAACTCTTTTGGCGCCACATGTGACCCGCCCCTGATCGGTAAACGCAGCGGCATTGGAAAGCATCTGGTTTATAACCTGTGAAATCCTGTTTCTGTCGCCCTTGATCAACGGAAGATCATCCTCTATCGCGACGACAAATTCGAGCCCTTTTTCCTTGAACGTCGCCCCAAATGCGGCAGCAATATTCTCAATGACCTCTCGCAGGGAAAGCGGTTCCCATCTCCATTCTGCAGTGCCCGCCTCCATCGCGGTCAGGTCGAGGATACTCTCTATCAGCCCTGCTAGTCTCTCTGACTCTGAGACAAGAATCTCCAGATTTTCATCAACCTGCAGGATTTTTTTGGTGATTTTCGGATCTCCACCAACAAGCTCCGGAATAATTTTAACGAGTTTTTTTCTGCTGATTTCCGCATATCCGATGATAGAGGTGAGAGGAGTGCGTAACTCATGGGATACGGATGAGAGAAATGTCGTTTTCACCTTATCCAGTTCCTTAAGTTTCTCATACGCCAGTTTCAGCGCCGCAGACTCTTCCACATTCTTTCCCAAAGCCCTGACCTCGCGCTCAAGCGCCGCCTTTTCAATGGCACGCCTGAGAGTCACCACGATCCTGCTTATTTGAGGCGGCTTCTCGACAAAATCATAAGCACCGAGCTTGATCGCCACCACCGCAGTAGCTATGTCTCCAAATGCGGTGACCATGATTACCGGGATATCAGGATCATGTTTCCTCAACTCCTTGAGAGTTTCTATACCATCCATACCCGGCATCTTGAGATCAAGAAGCACTGCGTCAAAGGTCCTTTCGCGAAAAAGTTCCACTGCACTCTGTCCGTCATGGGCAGCGGTGGTAAAAAAGCCCGATTCAGAAAGTTTTTCCGTCAATACATACCGAACCATCTCATCATCATCAACTATCAGTATGTTCATCAATTACCTCCATCCACAGCCAACGCCTCCATTACCTTTTCATATGCACCGAAAAATTTCGTGAAGTGGAGCCGTGCAGAATCCATATCGCCTTTAATGGCGCACCGCTCTATCTTCCCGGCTTCATCGCTCATGACGGTCGCTCCGAGCATCGCCGACGACCCCATGATCGTATGCGCCGCTTTTTCGGCTGAGCCATTATCGCCTGTATCGAGGAACGCTTTGAGCTGATCCACCTGGGGAGGAATATTTCTTATGAAGATGGCTTTGAGTCTGACAAACATCTTTTCATCACCCTCCAGCCACTGGAGAGCTTTCCGTCTATCGAACTGCTCATGTCCGTTCATTATCGCCTCCATCCAACATGCAGCCCGGGCACAGTACATGAGCAGCTATTATTTCGGGTATTAAGTGGAGATTCACAGAATCATAATCCTAAAATTTTTCTAGCCACCTCAAGTACCTCGTCAGGATTGAATGGCTTTGTCATGTAGATATCAGCCCCGGCATCGGTGCCCTTCTGCTTGTCAAATTCCTGCCCCTTGGCTGTAAGCAGTACAATGTACACACCACTTATGTTGAGTTCGTTTTTGACCATGTTACAGACATCAAACCCATTCATTTTTGGCATCATCACATCAAGAAACACTATCTCAGGAGTCTCGCTCCTGATTATGTCCAGTGCGGTCTCACCGTTATCGGCCGTGATAAGCTCCACCCCTTCATCCTCCAGCTCTTCAAGAGTCTGTTCAAGGAGAAGCCGGATAAATGGCTCATCATCAACAATCAGTATTTTAGACATAGTTTTCTCCATTAATAGAATTAGAGGACAATTTTCTGTCGAGAGTTTGCGGTAAAGAAAGCCTCCATCACGTCAGCGGCAAAAAAAGCATCCACAATCTCCGGATCAAACTGCGATCCTGAATATTTCCGCAACTCCTCAAAAGCCGCGTCGAGACTCAAACCTTCGCGGTATGGCCTGTTGCTGGTCATGGCGTCAAAGGAATCAGCCACCGCAATGATTCGCGCGGTAATATCAATTTTGTCCCCCGCCAGCCCGTCGGGATATCCCCTGCCATTGAATTTTTCATGGTGATGCCTCACCCCGGGAATCGCTGATTTCAACTGTGAAATACGGCTGATGATCTCTTCTCCGAAGGCGGGGTGCATCTTTATCTGTTCGAACTCTTCGTCCGTCAGGGATGACTCCTTGAGAAGGACGCTGTCCCTAACGCCGATCTTGCCGATATCGTGGAGCACCGCTCCAAGCTGAAGTCTTGCCATATCATCCTCCGGCAGCCCCAGGGTTTTTCCGATAGCAAGGCTGTACTCCATGACCCTTTTTGTGTGGTTGCCGGTATAAGGATCGCGTTTTTCAATCGTTTCAGCAAGGGTGTAGACTGTGGTATAAAAGGCGTCCTTCAGCTGTTCATAAAGACTTGCATTCTCGATGGCCACTGCTGCAAGAGAGGCAAGTGTTGTAAACAGCTTCAAATCTTCTGCAGTGTATGTGACCATCTGGTCATTGCCCAGCTTGATTACTCCGACCACCGCATCCTTGGCCTTTAGCGGAGCACACATGAGAGAACTGAGGGCGACCGCACTTTCAATAAAGCGCGGATCCGAATGCACATCATTGACAATTTCAGCCCGGCCTGATGCCCAGACACTGCCGGCGATACCCACGCCACGGCTGACAGTAGTCGAGGTATCTTGTTCATGGCCATATTCCGCAACCAGCTCCAGCATATCGGTTTCTTTGTTCAGCAGCAGCACCGACACACTACTCAGCCTGATCACCCTCCTGGCCTCTTCTATTACAAGTCTCGCCACCTCTTTTGTGTCCAGGCAGGATGATATTTTTTCAACGATATCGTACAACAGCGTAATTTCTTTATACTTGTTCAGAGTCTCGCTTGCCAGTGACCTTTTTTCAAGCTCTGATTCCGCCTGATAGGAGAGCAGAGAGGCGATCGCTGCGACCCTTTCAGAGCCACTTACCCAGCCGATAACCTCACCAGCGACACTCACCGGGTACCGGGTAAGCATTTCGGCTCCGTCGGTAGCCATCAGGAGCTTGCCACCGGTGTCTTCAATTATTATGGATGTTTCCATGGCATAAACCATGCGATTCAGTATCGGAGCAAACGCTCTCTTTTTTATTACCTTTTCAAGGGCGCTCATTGCCATATACATTAACCTCCATACCTAACTATGCGTTTCCCGACAAATCACTCTAACACCGCGTATGCGGCTGAAACATAACAGCAATATAAAACAAAGTATACTAATTACTTATCTCCAAGCCAGGCGAAACGTCACAAATACAGATTCTATTCGCCTGAATCTCAAAAAGTACGACTTCGGCATTATCGAAACGCCTGATTCAACCGTTCCATGCCCTTCTTTAATTTAGCAAATATTAAATAATTCAGTGTAAATCGTGAAAATTTTTCAAGAAGTTGCTTGATATGCCACGCATAACCATATTATTATTACGGCCGCTTGACATTATTTTTTTATATTATTCATTAACCTCTCAAAATTGGACCTAAAGCATTACTATCTAATACAAATTGCCAGAACAAGCTATTAGATGCCGAAGGCCGGCCACATTCACTGATTCATTCAAAACCAGGTTACTGGAGGCTTTCCCTATATGCTCAGAATTATAGTTTTTATGTTGTTCCTTCTCTCCCCGTTAACAACCTATGCTGTATCCCAGGTAAAGTTTGTCAGAGAGATTCCGGCCGAACATCCTTTACGATTATCAGTGGATCCGGATGGCAAGATGTTCATCACCAGACAAGATGGCAATGTGGACATCGTGGGGACTGACGGCAAGACGTTACTGACACTGAAAAACCTGGATGAGAGCGGAGTCGCCATACTCAAGAAACCGACCGGAATCACCCTGTACCGGGACACCATCTACATTACTGACAAATCTCTGGACAAGGTAGTCATGTACTCAAGATCAGGGGTCTATCGGGACAGTTTCAGCGGCAGCGGCAGCGGTCCGGGTGAATTGAGCAACCCGCAGGGGATTTTTGTTAACCAGGGTGTCGTTTACGTTGCGGACTACAGCAACGATCGCATCCAGATCTTCGGGGCAAACGGAGTCTTCCTTGCTTCAATCGGCAACACCGGCGACAATGAGGCCATGTTAAAGAGCCCCACCGATGTCGCTGTAGACCCCAATGGCCTCATCTATGCGATCGACAGCAGCAGCAACCAAGTCAAGATCTACAAGCCGGGCGGAGAATTCGCCGGAAAACTTAACGGGCTTGTCAATCCTAAATCACTCACGATTGCCCCGGACGGTATCTTTGTCTCTGACCAGGAGAACTGCAGTGTATTCAAATTTTCATTCAGCGGCGAGCGGCTTCAGTCCTTCGGCTCAATGGGTAACGGTAATGGTCAGTTCCGGGAAATTGCGGGAATTGCCGCAGACAGCCTGGGAAACATACATGTCGCGGACACAAAAAAGGGAACTGTACAGACGATTGCCCTGGAAAGGGGGGCACCGGTAGAAACAGTGGATTGGACTCCCCCACCCACATCTGTTCTTTGGCTGAAAGACACCCCGATTCAGTCCAGATACATTTTTTGGGATCCTCTGACCGAGCGTTTCTATACAATTGACGAGAAAAATGATGAGGTCCTCGTTATCAAAGATGAAAAGGTTGTTCAGACCTTGAAAGTTCCCGACTGGACCCCGGTTTCGGTAAAAGTTGATCGACAGGGGAACGTGTGGGCTGTCGACCATAGTGAGAGCAGAATCGTAAAGTTTGACAATAACGGCAAGCTCACTCTGAAGTTCGGTTCATCGGGAAGCCGACCCGGCTCACTTTCCAAGCCCCATGACATTGCTATATCGAAGGATGGTACGGTTTACGTGGCGGATACCGGAAATGACCGGATCCAGATATTCTCCGGTGACGGCGTTTTTCTGAACGTTGTCGGCGCCGAGACCGGCATCCCCGGATTAAAGAACCCCACAGGCATCGATGTGGACGACAGGGGCAACCTGTTCATTCTCAGTTCCTCCGTTCCCTACCTGTACCGGATAGCACCCGACGGAAAAGTGCTCGGCCAGATCGGGGATATCCCCAAGGGGCCGGGAAAATTGGAAAAGCCTGTTGCAATAGCAATCACCGGGAATGAACTGATGGTCGTAGATGCAGAGTCCAGCAACATAAAGGCCTTTAATACGGATGGCCTGTTCCTACGTTCCTTCGGTGTCAAGGGGGAAATCAGAGGTGCATTTCGCAAGCCGTCCGGTATCACCATCGTCGACGCCACACGGATCCATGTGGCTGATTTCGGCAACAAGCGGTTGCAGATGTTCAGCATGGTTTATACGCCTGTTCCACCAACCGAACTTACTGCATCCGGGGGCATGCGGACCATAGAACTAAAGTGGATGGGATCTTCGGAACCGTATATTGAATCATACAAAGTCTTCCGTGCGACAGGCAAGGCCGAAAACTTCAAGGAGATTGCTACAGTTAAAAGTCCTTCCTTCCAGGATAATAATGTTGAACCGATGACGCCATATTTCTACAAGGTCAGCTCTAACGCCATGAACGGCAACAGCGTTGTCTCCAGAGATGTGGCAAAGGCCATCCCGACAAAATACAAGACTCTTGCCCCCAAGATGCTCACTGCCGCCAGCCTGGAATGGTCGGTGGATCTCAATTGGGTGGCAAACCAGGACAACTTCACCTCCCACTACGTGATTTACCGGAAAGAGGACAATGAAAAGTCCAAACTGGAGTATGTCGGCGAGACGAAGGGAACCTCTTTTTCCGATGGGAAACTGGAGTCCGATTCTCCGTACTCATACTCTGTGGCGGCCATAAGTACGGACGGCATGGAGAGCGATTTCACCTGCATCAAGGCCAGGACACTGGTCGCCACCAAGCCCCCTCTACAATTAGATGTCATCGACATGAGCAATATTTTCTCCAATACCTACAAAATTTATGAAAATGAAGGAATCGGCAGGATTCTTCTCACCAACAACACCCGCAGCCAGATAGATTCGTTGAAGCTGGCGTTCACCATCAAGTCCTTCATGGACTTCCCGAGCGAAGTGGAAATCAAGAATCTTCCACCTCAATCCAGCAGAGAAATCCCGCTTAAGGCGGTGTTTAACAACAAAATTCTGGAGGTTTCTGAAGACACCCCCGTGCAGGCGGAAGTCATGGTGACCTACTATGAGAACCAGAAGCCACGCTCATATTCAAAGAGCCATACCATAACCCTGTACGAGAAACATCGGATGATGTGGGTAGAAAAGGATCGGGTCGCAACTTTTATAACCTCCAAAGACCCGGTTCTTCTAGAGTTCGCCCGGTCCGTGGTCACCCAGTACGGGGACGTCAGCTCTCCCCTGGTTTATGCCAGCGCAATCTTCGACTACCTTGGTCAAATGGGAATGACCTACCTGCTTCATCCGACCAATCCATACCAGATCACAGAAGGCAAGACCGCTTATGTAGACTACGTCCAGTACCCAAGAGACACGCTGAAACGCAACTCCGGAGTCTGCACCGATCTGGTGGTCCTCTTTTCAGCATCCATGGAAACTCTCGGTGTCAGAACCATGTTACTGGGGGTTCCGGGGCACCTGTTCATGATGTTTGCCCTCGGACCGGTCAGCGAAATGGGGAATGATACCATGGGAGACATGTTCGTCATCCACGACGGCCTGATGTGGGTCCCGTTAGAACTGACCACAGTCGGATCCCCGTTCATGAAGGCATGGGAAGTCGGAAGCAAAACCTACAAGGAGAACAAGGCGTTAGACGCAATCATCCACACCGACCTCCAAAAGGCCTGGGGACGGTACAAACCGGCCACCCTGCCATTTACCGATTGGCGAGCCCAGGTAATACCAAGGAGTGCAGTAGACAAGCGCTACAACAACGAAATGTACCGGATCAGCAAGATCGCCCTGAAGTATCTAAGTATCAGCCATTTCCAGACACTCAAAAAGAATCCGAACGATGTCAACGCCATGATTCAGATCGGAATTATTTATGGTGAAAGCGGAGAAATCGACGAAGCGCAGCGCTACTTTGAAAAAGCCGGCTCGTTCTCTCCCGACAACGCAGTCATCAACAACAACCTCGGCAACATCCATTTTCTCAAGGGGGATTTCAAGGAAGCGCTGCTTGATTACCAGCATGCCTCGGAAACCGATCCTGCCGACCCGTATATACAGGTTAACCTGACCAAGTGTTATATGCGCCTGGATCAGCGGGACAAGGCGGCTGATGCTTTCAAGAAGGCCATTGCCATTGATCGGGATGTGTCCGATAAATACCGCGCCATTGCCATTGAACTAATGGGGAGCCTCTAGCTGTCTCCCGTTTTGCCTTTTACAGATTTTTCGACGGAAGGAGTGCCGCAATGAAACTGACAATAGTGATTATCACCCTGATGCTGTCTGCCGTGACCGCTTTTGGAGTACAGGAAAAAAAAGATGCGGAGCTGCTCGGCACACTGCAGGGCAAGGTTCAGAAGCTGACCTCCAGAAAGAAGAGCAACGGCCCTGCGACGGTCGCAGGTGTTAAGGGGGCAAAAAATGACCGGACCGACATCTATTGGAAAGGGAAGGAAAAAAAGGTCGAAATCAACGAAGACGAACTGGAAAAATTCAAACTCGCCATGGAGAACCTGAATAACGGTGAAAAGGCCGAGTCACTGAAAAAGTTCGAGGCATTTCTCCAGGAGTTTCCCAAGAGCCCCCTGCATGCGGAAGGGACACAAGCCGTTCAGCTCCTGAAAGCTGAGCTGAATCCGCAGACGCCCGCTACGGCAGCGGCTCCTCCGGCAACTCCCCCCCCCGTTATTCAGGTCAGCGTTGCCAATCCAGTTCCAGTTCCAGTTCCAGCTCCAGATGACGTCAGCCACAAAGTGACGAAGTAACGAAAGCTGCTTCTGTCGAATCCAACGTCAGTAACTCCGAGGGAATTAATGGTACTCCAGTCACACAATTTGTTTGACGGCATCCCATCCGCACTTCAGGAAGAGAATTTCCAGACTCTGGCCGGACATGGCAGCACCCGGATCGAGCGGATCGTGTCTGATGGGCACGCAACTCCGCCGGGTGAGTGGTATGATCAGAAATGGGATGAGTGGGTGCTTCTGGTTTCAGGCAGTGCAACGCTTCGGTTCGATGGCGATGCCGAACCGATTACTCTAACCCCTGGTGACCATGTCATGATTCCCGCCAACTGCCGTCATCGCGTGGAGCGGACAGATCCGGATCAGAAGACCATCTGGCTGGCGGTTCATTTCGGCTGAAGCCGTTTCAACCGGTGACTCAGCTTACGCTCCACCAAAACCCTCTCGACAGTTTCGACTTACCCTACTTGAACTCCAGCTTGTAGAAAAGATCCGCACCGCTCTCACTGCCGGTCTGGGTTTCGATCTGCCACTTTTTAAAAATATCGTAACGCAACAGGAACAGGTTGCTTCCGGTAAAGAGCGATCTGCCGTAACTGATATAGAGTTGCGGGGTTAAATACTTGCCCACGGTGAGCATAGTTTCGGTAATACCGGGCTGCTGCACAGTCGGTATGGCTCCGGGAGCTGTCACCTGGAGCGGTTTGTACCCCATAGAGCCGCTAGTTCCACCGACTCCACCCTTGATTTCCAAAGAACTCAAACCAAGTTGGCTTTTTATCTGATTCTGCACGACCTCTGCCTGGCCGGAGGTGAGAAGTGCGCCGGCAGCCTTTGTCATGAGATCCGCTTGTTCGCCACCGCTGCCGAGCGGATGGCCGAGGACAATATATCCCAGGACATCGACATCCGGCATGGGCGGCTCTGAGTAGAGCCTGGCAAGCGGTTCCTGGAGCGTTCCCGCAACCGACACACCGGCTCGCACGTCGCCGACTGTGCGCAGTGCCAGAAAATCCAGGCTCGGTTTATCGATCGGTCCTCCCGCGAAGAAAAGTCGCCCACGAACTATTTCAAGATCCACTCCGTATGTCCGGTAACGCCCTTTTACCACCCTGATCTCGCCTCTGCTGGTAATACTGTCGAGAGAGCTCAATGACAGATCCATCCCACCACCCAATTGGGCCTCGATTCCGGCAATATCTACGAAGACCTGTTCGCCGATCAACAGCCGGATCTGAACATCCAAAACAAGTGGAGAACTCTTCGCAGCCGGAACTATTATTCCTTCCCGGATTGTATCGCTGCTCGGCGCAATGACCTTATGTGATGACGCGCCGATGAAGTGCAGTTCAGGCAGAAGAAGTTCGCCGCGCAGGCTGAGTTTTTGAGGTGTCCCTTCAAAGGTGAGCTTTGGCGAACTCAGAATCCTGAGTTCAGGAAAATGAAACGTCTGAAAATTTTCTCCGAGTATGGTGCCACGGTAGCCGGTCACCTGCCACCCGTCCATGGAGAGGAAGGCTGTACCCTCGATATAGCCGGAGCCGGAGAGTGCCCGGTAGGAATCGATCAGAATGAGATCCTTTTCCATATGTGCCGTAACCTGAACATCCTTGAGATGAATGCCGGCGCCAGGCAGATACGCACCGCCCTTGACAAGTCGCGCTTTCCCTCCGATTTGCGGCACTTCCCAACTCCCGCCGACGGTCAGTTCGGCATCAAGTTCTCCAAAGCTTTCCTGAACCAATCCCGGTATCAGAGCGGCAGCAACACCCTTGTCTTTGAATTGCCCGACCAGTGTCCACCGGAGTGGCCCGGCCGGATTGACGGTGATCGGGAAGCGTGCCGGAACCGGCAGCTGGAAGTTTGCACTGGCCTGACTGTATTCAGCCATAGTCAGAAAAAGTGAGCCTGCAAGCTCTTCATTCCGCCACCCCCATGTGGCACTGGCCTTAGTAAAGACGAGGTTCAGCTCCCCATCCCCGTTTTTCCGGTGCAGCACCCCTCCAGACAGTACTGCGGTGCCGTCCAGCTTGAAGCGTTGTCCAGGGAGCATGAAACCATCCGCCATAACTGAAACGTTTTTCGCCGTATAATTGCCATAAACCACATCCCTTAAAGATGCGGCGACATGTAGGGGATAATCCCTGCCCTGATCAAGCCGGACATCCAGATTGGCGGCTGCTATCTTCATTCCGGCGTAGGCAAGCCTGCTTCCCGTGCCTACAGCGGCTCCGCTGAGATGGCCTTCGCGCCAGCGCACCCAGCCATCGCTCCGAAACGTTCCGGCCGATCCAGGAACCAGCCGGGAAAAATCGCTGATCTCTGCTGAGAGTGTGAGCTTCCGGTCAAATTTTCCGGCAGCGCGCAAGTCGAAGCCTTTGCCCTGCAATGCCAGACGGGAAATGGAAAATTTGCTGTCGGCAAACTCAGCCTGGAGTTCGCCGGTCAGCGCCTGCCCGTGCAGACTGCTTTCAAGGATGGTGCCGCTGACGCTTCCGGTGAAGTCTGTTTTTTCGGACCAGGCCAAATCTCCGACAGCGTTGAAATTTGCCACCCCCTTCCAGTCAGGATCGAGTCTGGCAGGGTTGAGATTCCGGCCGTTGATCGTCCCCTGCAGCTCAAAACCGTCGTGCCAGTTCATATCCAGATTTCCCGCCAGCGTTCCATCTAAAGCCTTGACGGTCAGAGGGACCAGCTTTATCCCCTCTGTATTACCGTGATAGGAGGCTGAAACAGTCGCCGCCTGCCACCCGTCAGCCTTGTTGGCAAGGGTAAAATCGCCGCGATAGCTGTCCGGAGTTCCCGCAAAGTTCAAAATGCCGGAGAGATCGGTAGGCACGCTCAGTTCGGGTGCAAGATCGAGTCCTGCCGCCTTGACCTGTAACGTAAAGAGCGACTCAATGGCAGTAAACGAGAGCGATCCATCGGCTGTCACTACACCTTTTTTTCCCGGCCTGAACAGGCGAAGATGCCGCAAGTTGAAAGCTTTTTGCGCCATACCGACATCGACGCCAAGCTCCAGCAGTTTGCGCTTGCCGGCGGCTCCGGCAAGCGCGACG
>JANYBN010000060.1 GCA_025360785.1 Geobacter sp. | reverse complement strand
GCAGTCTCAGCGATATGGATTGTGTCGTCAGCTTCAGATTCGGAAACGTGACTCGTTTGGCTTTCGACCAGTCAATATAATCGGTCGTGTCGTGGGTCATCCAGAACTCACGCTCCTCAGCCTCGTCAGCAAACTTCGGTATCTCTTTAAGTTTCTTGCTCATAAATTGCCCGCTCCTTTCGATGCATGTCCCTGGCGGAAATTACCCGAATTCTGCCGGTGCGAATGGTGAAAGTGATATGCAACAACCGACCTTCGCCGGTTTGGCCCAAAGCGTGGAAACGTTGCTCCGTATTGCTGTGTTTCAGGTCATCAAGCACAATAAGCGGTTCATTCAGAAACACCTGCTCTGCTTCAGCAGGCGCAACGCCGTTTTTAACGTTTTTACTCTCGTTGCCACTATCCCATTCAAAACCGGTTATCTTGTCAAATGGCCCCATTACAGCTCCTTGTATATGGCTAGAATATACACCAGAGCATAATCATTGGCAAGCAGGCTCTTTAATCTGTGTTTACTAAACAGCAATGGCGGCTGATCAGCCACCATTTGGTGCAAATAGGCGATCCCCCCGTCACTTACCCTCCTTCAGCACATTCAGCCGTTCCTGGGCAATCTTTGCGTTTGGCGAGCCCGGATACTTTGTGACCACCTCTTCGTAAAGTTTTACGGCATGCGCCCTGTTGTTCTGTTTCTCTTCGAACTGCGCCGTTTCAAGCTGCTGCTTCCCCTGGTCGCCGGAACAGGCGGTCAAGGCCGTGCAGCAAACGGTCAACAGAATCAGGATGTATTTTTTCATGGTTTCTCCTTTTCAAGTAGTAATCAGCTCACTCATCTTTCTTTCCCGGCACAAGCTTTACCATGCGGTCAAAATCGGATTCATATTTCCTGTCATCAATCACCCGGAATTTTGAAAGCTCCTACGGATACGTGCGCCCTCCCAGTTGGTTAACCCAGGGCAAGCACCATATCCAGGTTGTAGTGTTCAACTTCTCGGGCTACTTCACGATTCCCTTCATTTTGAACTGTTCGGAAAAACCGAACAGTTGCTTCCGGGTTCAGCTCACCATCTTCAAAGACATGCTTGATATGTTCACTGATGGTCCCCTTGGCCTTGCCGAAAAGTTAGGTAAGCTGTTTCTGGTTTAGCCACAGGGTTTCCGCCTCCAGCATGACATCAATTTTGGTGCGGCCATCCTCGCTGCGATAGATCAGGAACTGGTTTGTTTCATTTTTCATGATTACATCTCCGGGTGGGGCCAACGGTGCAGGATGATCAGGTTTATTGAATTGACTCAAGTATAGCAACAGTTGGCTTCATATTTGTTTATGCTCAGCAAAAACTGATTCGGGCGATTCGCAAGTATTATTTAGCCGCACTGAGAAAGCAAGGGGATTTAAAAGGGGGGTGGACGGGTAAGGGCGGTTGTGGGGAGCAGATATAGGTGGCGCCGGGGTGAAGTTTGACAGGTGGGTGACATGTATGAGCAAAAACAAGGTGAGGATACTTTATGATTTGGCCGCACGCTTTTCAGGTTGGGCTGCCTTCGTATGTCGTACTGCAATATCCACAATTTTACCATCCTTGACAGCTGTCCAAGTACAGTAATTGTTGACAGATAAATAAAAAATCAGTATAGGTAGTCATATGACTACCTATACTCCACAAGCGGCCAACACACTCACTCAGCGCCAGAATCAGGTGTTGCAGTTCATCACCTCGTTCTCCGGTGATAACGGCTATGCACCCAGTCAGCGGGAAATTGCCAGCCACCTGAATGTTTCGGGGACGCTGCCAGTTATGAAACATCTGAGTGCACTGGAGCGAAAGGGATACATCAGGCGGGATCATGTAAATCGGGGGATTACCCTGAAGACAGCGGCGAAGGCACCGGTCATTCCGTCGGTGTCCCTGCCGATTGTCGGCACCGTGCGCGCCGGTCACCTTGCCCCGGCTATCGAGGATATTCAAGGGTACTTCTCCGTTGATCCGGTGGCTGTAAAGGGCCATGACTGTTTTTTTCTGAAGGTCAGCGGCGAGTCAATGATAAATGCCGGCATCCTGGATGGCGACCTGGCGCTGGTGCGGCCGCAGCCGAATGCCGACAACAAGGATACCGTCGTTGCCATGGTTGACGGCGAGGTGACCCTCAAATGGTTCTATCGCGAGCAGGATCACATCCGTCTGCAGCCGGCGAACCCGGCCATGGGGCCGATCATCATACGTCCCGAAGATGGCGAGGTGAGTATTGTCGGCAAGGTGATCGGCGTATACCGGCGGATGTAATTGCCGCCTTGATTTCATCTTTGATTTAAAATTGGTGTAACGGGGCATGAGCGGATTGGCAGGATTTGGCAGATCGAACAGTTTATGAACAATCAAATAGCGGGAGCGTGAATAATGGAACCGATTACCCTGTGCGGCGCAGTAATTGTTGTATTTGGCTTGTGGGTGGAGTTTGAAGCAATCATCATGAAGGGTGCAAGAGCAATTTCCGGAAGCAGCATTTTGACGGCACTGCTGCCATCAATGAAAGAACAGAGACCTGTCGTCTCCATATCGCCGGGTGGCTGCCGCAGTTACCGTACCGGCAGCGGTCTGGTGTACCGACTGGCGAGGAGCTGATAGGCCCGTTGCGGAGTGTCACTCCTCAATCAGGTCAGGGAGTTCGTTGGCATCGTCTTTTCGGTGCGGAAAATGCTGTTTCAGGATGTCGCCCACTTCGGCGATGGTTGTGACAAGCGACTCCACCATGCGGCCCTCGCGGATCCCCAGGGCAAGCGCTGACGCCATGGCGCTCCAGCGCTCCGGCGGGATGACCGCGTCGATGCCCCGGTCGCCCAGTATCCAGACCTTGCGCTCCAGCAGGGAGATGAAGATGAGAATGCCGTTTTCCTCGCGGGTGCGGTGCAGCCCCTTTTCGTGAAAGGCGCGAATGGCCCTTTGATGTACGACAGAGCGGACGTGTGCTGTCGGGGTGAAGGCGAATTTGAGCGGCGGGAGTCGGCGGGCCAGAGCCAGCAGCGGCAGGTAGAGAATGAAGGTAAGGGGAATAAAGAGCCAGATCGAGGTGTCGTGGATAACGAGCGCGACGACCAGGGAGACGAGGGCCGCCGTGATGACGGCGGCATGCACGGCGGCTTCGCAATAGTCATCGCTTTCGACCACCAGCATGGGGACGATTTCCCCGGACGTGCCGTCCTCGGCGCGTTTGACCGCTTCCCGGATGATGGCCTCTTGTTCCGCATTCAGATATTTCGAGATAGTCTCAGTCATATTGTCACCAGCCATCGGAGGCGCCGCCGCCGTCGAAGCCGCCTCCCCCTCCCAGAAATCCTCCACCGCCGGACGAGAAGCCACCACCGCCGAAACCACCGCCTCCCCAGTAGCCCCCTCCCCCGCCGCGTCCGAACAGAGCCAGAAAACTGATCAAAAAACCGGCGACCAGGCCGACAGCGCCCAGTATGAGCAGATATGTCAGGGCAAGACCGGGAAAAACCATGAAGGCCGACAGGGGAAGACCGATTGCGCCGGCAACGCCGGCCATGGGGCGTGAAACGGAGCCCAGGGCCGCTGCTGCGATGCCGGTGAAGAGCAGGAAGGTTAAGAAGGTGGAGGCATCACGATGCTTCGGGCGCTGCGCCCGCTCTCCGGGCGTCGCCTTGAACTCTCCCCTGGTTGCGGCCATGATCGCTTCGATACCCGCTTCGACACCCCGGTCGAAGTCGCCGATCCGAAGGTATGGCCTCATGACGTCGCGGATGATGCGGCCGGCGGTAATATCCGGCAACACACCCTGGAGCCCCATGCCGACTTCGATGCGCACCTTTTTTTCGGCCTGGGCCATTACCAGGATCACGCCGTTGTCTTTCCCCTTCTGGCCGATCTTCCACTGATCCGCGACGCGAATGGCAAACTGGTCGATGTCATCACCCTGCAGCGACGGGACAATCAGCACGACTACCTGGGTTGACTGATCCTGCTCGAAGGCGGCCAGTTTCTGCTCCAGCATGGTTGTTGCCCCGGGGGAAAGTATCCGGGCGTAGTCGTTGATCCGCCCCGCAAGCTGCGGGACGTCCAGCGCCAGCGCCGTAAGCGGCAGCAGAAACAGAATGAGCGGCATGATAAAACTTTTAAAGCTCATAGGAACCCCATAAAACTTTTACCGCAGCCAGAAGTAGGCGCTTCTAAGCGAGGACGCAGAGTAACGCAGTGAAAAATAAAAAAGGTTTTAGAATTTTACCTTGGGTGCTGTTTTTGCCCCTTCCTCGGCTTTGAACGCCTCCTTGCGCTGCAGGTGCAGGATCATGGAATTGGTCATGGAGTTGGGGAAGGTGCGGATGCTGGTGTTAAAGACCTGCACCGACTGGTTGTAGCGCTCGCGGGCTACGTTGATGCGGTTCTCGGTCCCTTCCAGCTGTTTCTGCAGATCGATGAAGTTCTGGTTTGCCTTCAGGTCGGGATATTTTTCCACCACCACCATCAGCCGGGAGAGGGCGCCGGAGAGTTCTCCCTGCACCTGCTGAAACTTGTTCAGCGTGGCAGGGTCGTTGAGGACATCCTTGGTGACCTGCATGGAGCCGACCTTGGCGCGGGCCTCGGTGACCGCCTTAAGGGTGTCGGCCTCATGTTTTGCGTACCCCTTGACCACCTCCACGAGGTTGGGGATCAGGTCCGCCCGCCTCTGGTAGCTGGATTCCACGTTGCCCCAGGCGGCAATCACCGCTTCTTCGTTGGCCTGCATGGTGTTGTAGCCGCAGCCGGACAGAAGCGCCAGCAAGAGGATGAAGGGGATCTTCGAGATAAGTCGTTTCATGGCGGTGTCTCCTTACTATTGATTGTAGATTATAATGCTACCCTATTAAGCGGCATTTTCAAGTAAGGAATGTGAGGCGGGAAAATCAGGAATGGAGTTGCCGGGCATCAGCTGCCAATCCGGCGCAGCGAGGAAGCACCGCCGATCCCCTGGTGGATGCCGACCTGTCCGCCGTCCGTCTGCCCTCTGCTGTAAGCATCGGAGTTGACGTAGCTTCTGCGGCTGTGCATGGTCCTCACCTGGCCGATCTCGCTCATTGCCTGCCTGATCAGCCCCTCTTTGACCGGAACCAGCGCACCGGTGGTGATCGGAGTCTGCACTTTTTGTTCTCTCAGGCGGCCGGTGATGGTGGAGACCGCCCCCAGATAGTAGGAGTGGCGCATCAGCTCACGGTGGCGGTTGGCAAGCGTGCCGGAGACATGCTGCTTCATATATCCGCCACAGAGTTTTCTTAAGGTAAGATCCAGATAGGAAAAGGTATAGGCGGCGATCTGAACATCGGCGCCAACGCCGATAAAGGTCAATTTGCCGGTAGCAGGATGGTGGATCGCCTGACAGTCGAAGGCCGTGCTGACCCCGGCGCTCAGGTGGCGAAGCCATTTCGGCAGGCTCTTTGATACAACGGTTTCCACTTTGTCGGCCTTATCCGGCCTGTGGGAAGCCTCGATATCGGCCATGGCAAGATTGTGCTCTGACAGCAAACGCTGGGCATGCCCGGCCGCAAGGGCGGCTTCATGTTCATTGCTGGAGTTGGCCAGCGCCAGCAGTTTCTTGATCTTCTCTATTACCGGCGAATTATCCACATATCCTCATGATGACTATTGAAAAACCGACCCGGATTATCTGTCCGGGCCGGAGCGATTACAGAATAAATTGCTGTACTTCCTCCGTACAGACAAGCTTTTCGAGCGTACCCAGCAGATGTGGCGAAAACAGGCCATTCATCTGATTTTCCATTATCTGGACAGCAACGTGGGGAGGCATGGTCTTGTTGCCATGATGGTCAGTTGTAAGGGTGCAATAGACATCTGCAATTCCGGTTACCTGGGCACTCCGTGGAATTTCGTTATTCTCCAGCCCGAGCGGATAGCCGCTGCCGTTGCAGCGTTCATGGTGGAACCGGACAATCGACAGCGCCACCGGAGTCAGTACTCCCTTGTTCTGCAGGTAGACGAATCCCTCCTCGGGATGACGTTTCAGAATCTCGATTTCTGTTTCGTTCAACTTTCCGTTCTTGTTCAGAATCCCCTGCGGGACAAATATCTTGCCGAAGTCGTGGAGGATGGCGCCGGTGCCGACATCAAGCATCTCGTCGCGCGACAGCGAGTAGGCCTCGGAGTGCATCAGCAGGCTCAAGGACGCCACCTGCAACGAATGCACAAAGGTGTGATAGTTGTGCAGCATAACCGTTTCCAGAGAGCTGATTGCGTCCGGTTCGTCCGAAAGATACAGCATCAGGTTTTCGATGAGACGTCTGGTACGGTTCAGGTCAGTGGATTTTTCCGGATTGTTGAAAATATCATCCACGAAGTTAATGGATGTCTGGTAGATCATTTTACCCTTTGCTCTTGAGGTAAGGGTATCGCCCTTAAGCAGCCGCTCGGCAGCTTCTTCCATGTAGCTGGTGATGACATCCATATCGTTCTTGGAAACGAATACGAACTCCACCCCGTGCTTGGAAAGGCGCTCGTGGTCATGAGCGCTGAAATCACGACCGTTGTTTTTATACAGTACATAGTTGCCGCCGGTTTTTATGTACAGGGCAACATCAGGAAAGATAACCGGTTCGATACTCTCCAGACTGATAGGGACGAATAGTTCTTTGGTTTCCATATTGATAAACTCCGGACACGATGGTTGGATTTTTACAAATCATCCCTTCCGTTGCCACTATAGCATTATCTTGTCGCGATTCTCAAACCAAACATGCAGTTTGTTTATTGTGACATATATGTGCTCAGGAACATCTTGCGAAAATCGATACTGACCCTTTTCCGTTCTTCCTGCAGCTTGAACCCCCTTTTGAGTACCTCCGCTTCGATTTCCTTCATATGCAGCGCCCCCCAGGGGATGACGACGGTATCGTAGCGGTCGAGGGCCTTTTCCAGATGCCGGATAACGCCCATGTTCCTCCGGTGCAGGATGTCGTCCATGATGATGTCGGACATTTCCGGGGTTATGTTCTTCTCTCCCCACGAGTTGAGCGCCATAACCCCCTTCAGGAAGGAAGGGCTCTCCTGCAGCTGTTTCCCGGCGGTATTAAGAACGAGGATGGTCGGCGGACGAAAGTCGCTGACATCCACATCGGCTCTGAGAATATCGACCTCCCCTCCCTTCTTTTCATCCACCGTTCCCAGACTGCGCCGCTGTGGCGCTTCCAGTTCTTCCTCCTCAATAACCCTGCCACGGTACTGCATCGCTTTCTGGGATGTCAGCCCCAGAAAACCGGCCATTTTCCCGTAGTCGATGCTGTTGCGCAGCAGCTTGCCTTCATCGGTGACACCTTCGGCCAATATGATGCTCCGCCCCGGCGCGACGACCGACCCCGCCAGCCCGTCATAATATTCCCTGTTTCCCACGTGAATCATCGCTGTAAGGCGGATCGTCCGGTTGTCACGTTTGTAGACCCGCTCGATCATCCGGAGTCCGTCAGGCGCAATATGCATGAAGCCAGAGGTATACCCTGCCACATACGAATCCGCCGCAGAAAGCCCGAACAGCGCCAGGGCGGGAGGGACAACCAGCAGGCTTGCCGCGCCGAAGAGCAGACTGTTCCTGATGCTGAAAAAGGGCGCAGCGAACAGCTCCGGCGACATAGTCAGGGAGCGTGCCTCCCCCTTGCGGAAATAGTAGAGCGGGAGCATGCCGAGTAGTACCTGTATGAGCGAGGCCAGGAGGCCGAAGATCCGGATTTCGGCAAGAGGCGGGAAAAGCCAGGTGGACAGCGGGCAGAAGAGCACAAAGAGAATCAGCGGGAGAAATAACCGTTTGGGGAGCCGCCGGTCGATTCCGAGACTGAAGTAAAGCGGAACGGCCATGACCATGACGGTACCGGCCAGGAGGAGCCTGAGTTCAGTAAAGGGCGCCAACGGGTATAGCAGGGGAACAAGCTCGTCAACGACGGAGAAGCCCCCATCGGCCAGAAACAGGATCAGGAACAGATTGGCAAAGGTTCTCATCGGCGGGCTTCCCTGATCACTGCTTTTTTCTCTGCGCTATCTCCATCTGCACCGTTCATTCTGCAACTCCGGACGCTGTAGAGGTCAGCATGGCCACCATCTCGTCATGAATCAGGCCGTTGCTGGCCACGATCCGGTTATTGAAGATATCGTAGGGGGAGCCGTCAAAAGTCGTCACCACACCCCCCGCTTCACGCACCATCAGAACTCCCGCTGCCACATCCCACGCTTTCAGCTTCAACTCCCAGAAACCGTCCAGCCTGCCGGCTGCCACACAGGCCAGATCAAGCGCGGCAGCGCCGGCCCGGCGAATCCCCCTGGCGCTCATCTGAAAGGTGATGAAACTGGCAAAATTGTTGGCCGGATCGGTGGCGCAGTCATAGGGAAAACCGGTACCGAGCAGCGTGTTTTTCAGGGGAGAACGGGTGGATACGGACAGGCGGCTGCCGTTCAGGTATGCGCCCCCCCCTTTGGTGGCGGTAAAAAGTTCGTCGTACACCGGGTTATAGATCACCCCGGCGACCAGTTCACCGTCCTGTTCAAGCGCGATCGAGGAGCAGAACCAGGGATAGCCGTGGGCGTAGTTGGTCGTGCCGTCAACCGGATCAATGATCCAGCGGCAGATAGAACCACCCTGAGGATAGACACCCTCCTCGGCGACGATGTTGTGGCCGGGAAAGCGCGACAACAGATGTTCCACGATCAGGCGTTCCGATTCCTTGTCAACCTCGGTCACCAGATCTTTGTCGCCCTTCATCTCAATCTCCAGAAATGAAGTGAAGCGGTACTTCTGATAGCTTCCGGCGATACGGGCCGCAGTTACGGCTTCGTGCAGATAATTACTGTATGAAGTCATGTCAGTCTCCTGGTCTCGGTTGTTTTTTATAATTATTTCTCTATTTCCTTCTCCATAAGGGAGAAGGTGGCCGAAGGCCGGATGAGGGGGCAATGGTGCTAATAAATCCCCTCACCCTCATGGAGAAGGGACTGTTTTAATCATGGCAGATTGACTTCGCTCTTTTTTCATTGCTTCAATAATCCAATACTCAGGCAGCCCGCTTGACATACGAATTTATCAGCCGGCTCTCGCAACTCAGGCGAAACAACAGCGGCAGGAGAGCGGCCATAAAGATGATGCCGCAGCCGATCCATTCCCTCCCGTTCAGCCTTTCTCCCAGTACGAAAAAACCGGCTATCAGGCTCCAGACCGGGTCCAGGGTGTAGATCAGACCGGCACGGGTGGGTGTGACGTAGCGCTGGTAGATATTCTGGAGGGTAAAGCAGAACACTGTCGGAAAGACGGCACAGTAGACCACCGACATGGCAGCGGGAGCAGTGAAAGTAAAGGCGGGGAGCGGCAAAAGTAACGTGGCGGCTCCCGCGATCAGTGAGACGGTGGCGAACTGGACGAGCGTAATCAGAAAGACGTCGTCATTCTTCAGGACCTTGGAGACCGAGATGATATGGCAGGCGATCATGAAGGCGCAGAATGTCGAGATGATATCGCCGCGATTGAACCCGCTTCCGCCGCTGGTTGCCAGCAGCGCGATCCCGGCCACTGCCAGGGCGATTCCGGCCATATTGACCCGCCCGATCCGGTCGCGCCAGATGATTTTTGTGATCACCGGAATGAAGAGTACGAAGAGATTGTTGAGGATGCCGGCCCGCGAGATGCTGGTCCCCTGGATGCCAAAGACGAAACTGAGGTTGGTCAGCCCGAGGGCGACGCCAACGGTCATGCCACGTCTGAGTATGCCGGGATCCAGTTTCCTCAAGCGTCCGGAGCAGACCAGCAGCATGATAAGCGTGGCCAGAGTGAACCTGGTCAGGACAAACAGCTGCGGCGGAATCGTGGCGACACCGATCTTGGTGAACAGAAAGCTCCCTCCCCAGAAGAAGGTAGTCAGCACCAGAAAAAAATATACCCGGTTCATGGCGGGTGTGGTCGGGGTTGTCATAGAGCAGGGTTCTCACAGTTTGCGGCCAAGGCCATATATTCTCCGATAACAGGCAGATCGGCGGCTGCCCAATCCAGCTCCGGCATCCGCTGCGGCTCGATCCACTGCAGGGCGTGGTGTTCATGCGGAGTGATGATGCCGCCCGTCACCCGGCAGGTGAACGGGTAGAGGGTGACGGTGAAGTCCGGGTAAGTGTGGGTCGCCGGGGAAAGAGCTGCAGAGATGAAGACGGTGACACCAAGCTCTTCCATCAGTTCACGGACAAGGCACTCCTCGGGTGATTCTCCGGCTTCGATCTTCCCCCCCGGGAACTCCCACTTGAAAGAAAGTGTCATGGCTGCGCTGCGTTGCGCCGCAAGGATTTTCCCTTCCAGTTCGATTATGGCACAAGCCACGTGGAGATGGCGCTTCACGGCGTGTCCGCCTTTTTATGCTTCAGCATCTGTATGCCGACCCAGCGGCAGGCGAACTGGTAGGCGATCCGGCCGCTGTTGTCACCCTTATCGTACCCCCACTGGATTGCCGCAGCGCGCACTTCGTCGTTCCAGACGAGTGGAGATCCCTGCCTGGCAAAGAGTTTACCGACCCATTGCCGGGTGACGCTGACATATTGATCCTGGTTGAAAGGATGAAACCCGACCCATAGCCCGAAGCGGCCGGAGAGCGAGATCTTTTCCTCAATCGCCTCGCCGTGGTGCATCTCGTTGTTGATCAGCATGGCGCCGCGGTTGTCTGTTTCAAATTCGGGGAGCAGGTGGCGGCGGTTTGAGGTAACATAGATCAGGACGTTGTCCGGCGGCGCATAGACAGCTCCGTCCAGGGCGCTTTTCAGCATTTTGTAGCTTGATTCGCCCACCTCGAAGGAGACATCGTCGGAGAAGATAATAAAACGGTACGGCAACCGTTTGATGCTGTCCACGATGTCCGGCAGATTGATCAGATCGTTTTTGTCAACCTGGACAATCCGCAGTCCCCGGGAAGCATAATTGTTGAGCATCGCCCGTATCAGGGAGGACTTGCCGGTGCCGCGTGTGCCCCAGAGCAGTGTATTGTTGGCGGGATACCCGGCCAGAAACTGGAGGGTATTTTCTTCAACAGTCTGTTTCTGCTCTTCGATGCCGAGCAGATCGTCCAGGCTGATCTGCTCGATGCTTTCGACCGGTTCCAGATAGCCGCTGAAGGAGTGTCGCCGCCAGTTGGCAGCGTGGCAGGCCGCCCAATCGATTGTGGCCACCGGCTTAGGCAGCAGCAGCTGCAGTGATGTGAGTACCTGTTTGAGTTGTGATGCCAGTTCTTTGTCCATAATGCCGCCTTGTGGGCTCATTTAGCGTCTGTACACTCAGGAAAATGCGATTGACGTTTCATTGGTAATAACATATTGTTTTTAGCACGTCAGCCAGAATCACCGGCTGTTTGCGTGGAATGATGATGCTGTCCGGAGAGTCTTGCGATGTTTTTAAAAGTTACCGATCTTGCCGCCGCAATCGGCGTTGATGAAAAAACGGTGTTAAGCTGGATTAAAAGCAAGGGGCTTCCGGCGCATAAACATGATGACCGGTATCGCATCAACCGGGTTGATCTGCTCGAATGGGCCACTAATCAGGGTATAACTATTCCTCCGGATATTTTTGTGCTCCATAATGAAACGAGCCACCTGGCGACTGTTACGGAGGCGCTTCTGACGGGAGGCATCTTTTACGATCTGTTCGGCGACACTCCGGAAACCGCGTTGCGAGAGGTTGTTTCCCGGCTTCACCTGCCCACCGGCCTTGATCCGGAATTCCTGCTGCAGACCCTTCTGGCGCGTGAAGCGTTGGGCTCCACCGCCCTCGGGAACGGCATTGCGATTCCGCATGTTCGCAATCCGATTGTAGGGCAGGCAGGGGAGTCGGCTATCAGTCTCTGCTTTCTTAAAAACCCTATCGACTTTGATGCCGTTGACGGCCAACCGGTCACTATACTTTTCACCCTGGTGACCCCCAATGTCAAGGAGCACCTGCACCTGCTGGCAAAACTCGCTTTTCTGCTGCATGATCAACCCTTTCAGGAACTGCTCCACCGTACCGGCAGCGAAGCCGAAATCATGACTGCTATTCGCGCGCTGGAGGAATCTATTATCAAGAAGTAAGAGGCTGTAGGGAGAGGAGGTAACCGCATCATGGCACAGGAGCTGTTCTCCCAGAGTACCCTGATTTTCAGTGCCACGCTGCTGGCCGCCATTTCCGGTGGTCCAATGTTGTTTTCCCGGCTGCAGAGTTCTGCGCGTGCCCAGTTGTTGTCAATAGTCTTGATGCTCGCCGCTTCGTGCATCGGGCTGACCGGCTCGATACAGACCCTTTTATCCGGGCGTTCCGACCTGTTAGAACTGGCCTGGACGCTCCCCTTTGGCCCGGCTGAGATCGGCATAGATCCGCTCTCGGCCTGGTTTTTGCTCCCCATTTTTCTGATCCCCGGCTGCGCCGCGCTGTATTCCCGTTCCTACTGGCATGCCGATCACCATCCAACCAACGTTCGCAAGATGACCTTCTTTTTCGGCCTGATGACAGCCAGCATGAGCGGAGTTGTACTGGCCCGCGACGGTATCAGTTTCATGTTTGCCTGGGAGATCATGGCGCTGTCAGCCTATTTCCTGGTCTCGACTGAAGACGAAAAACCTGAGGTCAGAGAATCAGGCATGCTGTATATGATTACTACCCACACCGGGACGCTCGGCCTGTTTGCTCTCTTTCCTCTCTTGAATCTGCTGACCGGTTCCTGGCTGTTTCCAGGCCCCGCTTCTATGGCTGCCGCTTCCGGGGTGTCCACAGCGATATTTATGACCGCCCTGTTTGCCTTCGGTCTGAAGGCCGGCATCATGCCGCTCCATATTTGGCTCCCATCCGCCCACGCCTACGCACCCAGTCATGTTTCAGCAGCCATGTCGGGGGTGATTCTCAAGGTCGGGGTGTACGGACTGATACGGACGTTCTCATTTTTCCACGACATACCGCTCTGGTGGGGTTGCTGTGTGCTGGCCCTCGGAGTCATTTCCGGAGTGATTGGCGTCGTCTTTGCGATCGGACAACATGATCTGAAACGGCTGCTGGCATATCACAGCATCGAGAACATCGGCATTATCTTCATGGGGATCGGGGTGGCACTGATCGGACAGACGGTTGGCTCTCCGGCCATGATGCTGCTCGGCATGAGCGGGGCGCTGCTTCATGTCCTCAACCATGCGCTCTTCAAATCGCTGCTCTTTCTGGGAGCCGGCTCGGTTATCCATGCCACCGGCACCCGCGAAATTGATCTGATGGGGGGCGCGGCCCGGCATCTCCCGTATACCGCTCTGCTTTTCGGAATCGGTTCTGTAGCCATCTGTGGGCTGCCGCCGCTCAACGGTTTTGTCAGCGAACTGCTGATCTACCTGGGCTTTTTCCAGGGGATTCAAGGCGAGGGCGGCGCGGCTGTAGCCGTGGCCCTCGCGGCTCCTGCGCTGGCTCTGGTCGGCGGGTTGGCGGTAGCCTGCTTTGTCAAGGTGTATGGCATCGTGTTTTTGGGTGTTCCCCGTACCGAGGCGCCTGTGGCACGTCATGAAGCCGGCTGGCAAATGCTGCTGCCGATGCTGATGCTCGGGGTGGTCTGCATGGCCATCGGCCTGGCTCCAGGAGTGGTAGTGCCCTCTTTGCAGAGCACCAGCCTGACAGTTCTCCCGCAGTTAACAAGAACCGCAGGCCTGCCACTGCAGGAGCTGGCGCCTGTAATGATGATAACTCTTTCCGGATTGGTGCTGCTTGCCATGATCGCTGTACTTGTCGTCTGGTATCGCCGACATGTGGCGGAAAAAAGCTGCAGCGAAACCGTTACCTGGGGGTGCGGCTATCAACGTCCTGCGCCACGGATGCAGTACAGCGCCTCATCATTCGCCGAAATGCTGACGTCATTGTCAGAGTTTGTACTTAAGACGCAAAACCACAGGCCGAAGAGGATTGCAGGACTTTTCCCCGGTCATGTCCGTTATTTCAGTCATGTTCCGGAAGTTGTACTGGAGTTGGTGTATATTCCGATGCTGATACGGCTTTATCAACGTTTTGCCGGGGTAAGAAGGTTGCAGAGCGGTATTCTACAGCAGTATGTTCTCTATTCTCTCATAACCCTCATCGTCTTACTGGCAGCCAGCTATTTCTAACTTACCAAGGAGAGGCGCCATGAATCCGACCGGCAATATCCATGAGCAGCCTATAGCATCCCGCATAAACTGGGTTTTCGATCTAGCGATGAAATACTCGGCCGAGTTCTGTTCCCCTGAGGCTTTTCTTGCCAGAGAGCGTTATCTTGCGTTGCATCCGACCGCCATTGCCGTCTTGAAATGCATGGACGGCCGGATCAATATCCCGGTTGCCACCAATACACCTCCCGGCATTATTCAGCCTTTCCGTAACCTGGGTGGGATGTTTGATATGGGCTGGCCCCATCTTGGCGAGGTGCTGGCCCAACATGTTCAACGGATGGTGAGAAGCGGCCGAAGGGTCCTGATCCTGATTACCTACCACTTTTCACGAGGTGATGTCCATCGGGGCTGTTCGGGTTTCGACTGCGACACAGAAGCGGCAATTGCCCACACGCGTCAGATACAGCATCAGATGGAAGCTATCTTCGGCGCTGTTCATGACAGCGTTTACCCTCTTATCTGCGGCTTCGAAACCGATGAGGATGCCCTGCTGCTGCACAGTCCGGATGGTCGAGTCCTTAATCTTTCCAATGACATTTCAATAGAAGGGCTTGCCGCAGAGCTGGCGGCACGTTTCAATGACATGCCCAATGAAATGAGAAACGATCTTCTGCCGCTGCTGGCCGGCAATCTGTCCCACATCAAAGGATTGCGGCAGGAACAGCGTTCACTCACCGTCGAACATAGCGAATGGATGATCTGCCTGGGGCGCGGCTTCGACTTTCTTCATACCCCCAACCTGGCTCTGATCATCGGGCCGTACAGTCCGGACCTGGCCGACCCGATCCGTAAGGCAGCGTCAATTATTGGAAGCAATATGGCGGAAGGGAGAATTCCCGACGATGGGTTCCTGCTGCTCGCTTCGGTGCCGTATGATGAAATTGGAGTTGACCGGGCCCGCGCAGTTTTGAAATCCCATTTCCTTTCCAACTTTGCTGCCGAGGTGATAGAGCGCGAGTTTCCTTATCTGTCCGAAAAAATGATCAGGCATACTGCGGTGCTTGATTGGAATTCGCGCAGGATAGAGGCGCTGTCTGAGCCCAAACAAACTCTTTGAAGGCATGGAGTTTCAGACCGTAATTACGCTCTCGGCAAGCTGCATGCCTGTGACGATGTCCAGCATATTCGTGACTTCACCAACCTGCATTTTATCCAGGATATGGAAATAAGCCAGGCAGGCACCGCACGCCATGACCTGAACTCCTTCCCCGGCAAGCTCCTGTAAAACAGGCACGGCCTCAGAGCCTTCCGCCGTAAAGCTGACACCGCTGTTGACGAACACAACGCGCCAGAGATTAGGCCCCATCTCTTTCAGGGTTTTCAGAAAATTAAACATCAGCATATCCCCTAAGCCATCGTCACCGTGCCCCATATGATCTGAGGTGACAAACACCATGATCTTCTTGGTACCGGGTTCCAACACTTTAGCTGATGGTGCCGGTGATGGCATTTCTAGAGAGACTGTCCCGTCAGCTCTGGTACCGACCAGCCGAAACTCTCCACCCATTATCTCGGAGTTTACTTTATAGTTCATATGTTCAAGGAAGCGGCCTACATTCTGCCGGGCAGCCTCGTTATCGACAAGTACTGTTATTGCGGCTGGTGTTTCCTTTTCAAGTTCATTTCTGACGTGTAACACCGGGGCGGGACACTCCATTCCACGACAATCAAGTTCTTTTCGCATAAGACCTCCATATATCTTTTATTCTACAATGATCCTTTCAACCGGTTCATCAACCACTTCACCGACAATGGCAGCGCAATCAATCCCCTTCGCTTTCAGTGCATATACAAGCCTATCGGCCTCAGCAGCCGCAACCGCAATCAGCAGCCCCCCGGAAGTCTGCGGGTCAAAAAGCAGATCCTGAACTCTCTGGGTCACATCAGCGCCGAAATCGATAAATGAACCTCTGAAGTTTTTATTGTTATAGGCACCGGCCGGAATTAGTCCCATAGCTGCCCACTCCAGCGCCTCGTGGTACATCGGGATATTTGCCGACGTGATGCGCACCCCTCGCCCCGAATCCACCACCATTTCGGCCAGATGCCCCAAAAAACCAAAGCCGGTGATGTCAGTACAGGCATGCACCTGAAAAGCTTCCATGGTCAAAGCAGCCTCCCGGTTCAACGTCGACATGGCCAGTATAACCCTATCCGTTAAAGCTTGGCCGGCAAGCCCTGCCTTGATGGCGGTGGAGATAATCCCCGTCCCCACCGGCTTGGTAAGAATCAAGCGGTCACCGGTCTGCAGGTTTTTTTTAGTAAGGATACGGTCGGGGTGGATGTAGCCGGTTACTGAAAGTCCATATTTAAGCTCACTGTCCTCCACAGTATGACCGCCGACCAGTACGACCCCCGCTTCCCGCATCTTGCTCAAGCCCCCTTCTATGATAGTGCGCAGGATCGAGATATCCAGAGTTTTTGAGGGAAAAGCGACTATATTCATAGCTGTCTTAGGAATTCCTCCCATTGCATAAATATCACTCAAGGCATTGGCCGCGGCAATTTGACCGAAACTATAGGGATCATCGACCATCGGGGGGAAGAAGTCGAGTGTCTGAACCAGAGCTATATCGTCCGAGACCTTATAGACGCCGGCGTCATCCGCCTGAGCAAGACCTACAAGAAGATTTGCATCCACAGGCAGATCTAGTCCGCAGAGAGCTTTATCCAGAGCACCGGGGGCAAGTTTTGCGGCACATCCTGCTCCCTTGACTGTCTGAGTGAGTCGTATAATTTCGTTTGTCATGAAAAGATGGCTCCAGATTTTTCCGGTATACGGAGTAAGCTGCCTAATGCCCTTGATTCGAATGAGTTTAAATTTTACAGTTGGCTAGTTCAATATATGCAAAACAATTTAAAATATTTTCTTATTACCGCTATGAAACAGAAACGGCGTGGAAAGCTCCACGCCGTTTCTGTTAATTCATATAGACCAGATTGATACTTAAGCTGCTACACCCACAGCGTCAGAAGCAACAGGTTTTGACTTTAAAGAGTTCAAAGTAGACTTACCGGATTTTATCTCCTCTTCAACAAGCTCAATCAAAGAGAGAGGTGCAGCATCACCTTGACGGATACCAAGTTTAATAATTCTGGTATAACCACCAAGACGTTCCTTATAACAAGGTGCAATAGTTGAAAACAGTTTTGAAACTATTGATTTATCGCGAATCACGGATGCAGCCAAACGCATTGAATGAAGATCTCCACGCTTACCGAGAGTAATCATCCGTTCGGCTACGACACGTATTTCTTTTGCTTTAGCATCTGTCGTAGTAATTTTACCATGATCTAAAAGGGAAGTTACCATGTTACGAAACATCGCTTCGCGATGGCTTGTCTTCCTGCCCAGTCTTCTGCCAGCTTTATTGTGACGCATATATATGTTTCCTTTCTAAACTTAGACCAATATCTAAAATTACTCTTCTTCTTTTTGCTCGCCACGTAGCCGGATCATTAACTCCGGATCAGGGAAACTCTCAATTTTCATGCCGAATGTCAAACCCATATCAGAAAGAATATCTTTAATTTCATTTAGTGATTTTCGGCCAAAGTTCTGAGTTTTCAACATTTCCGACTCAGATTTTGTGACTAGCTCACCAATCAACTTTATTCCAGCATTTTTCAGGCAATTAGCTGATCGTACTGAAAGTTCCAATTCTTCTACTGTGCGATACAGGTTTTCATTAACCTTGTCCTTATCTTCTTGAGTCTCTTCATCAACCTGAGGTTCAAATTCCTCATCGAAGTTAATAAAGATAGAAAGCTGTTCCTTTAAGATTTTAGCAGAATAAGCAACGGCATCTTCAGGTTTTACACTTCCATCTGTCCATACTTCAAGATTAAGCTTATCATAATCGGTCATTTGACCGATTCGCGCATTAGTAACAGAAAAGTTTACTTTTTTAATCGGAGTGTAAATCGAATCAATTGGGATAGTACCTACCGGCGATTTTTCGTCACGGTTACGGTCTGCAGAGACGTATCCCTTTCCCATTTTTACGACCATTTCTATTTCAAGATTAGCATCTTTACCACAAGTGGCAATATAATGATCCGGGTTCATTACTTCAACGTTGTGGCCAGTAATAATATCGCCAGCTGTAATAATGCCAACGCCTTTATGTTTAAAGTGGATCACAGCCTGATCTGAAGAATGCAATTTAAGCCGGACACCTTTTAAATTTAAAATTATATCTGTTACATCTTCAGTAACACCCTGTATCGCAGAAAATTCGTGTAAAACACCTTTAATCCGAAGTGAAGTGATTGCAGCACCCTGAAGAGAAGAAAGTAAAACACGTCTTAGAGAATTACCCAATGTAGTTCCAAAACCACGTTCAAAGGGCTCAGCATAGAACTTACCATAAGTAGCTGTTAGAGTATCCTTTTCAACCTGAAGTTGTTTAGGCTTAATAAGATCCCGCCAGTTTTTATACATTGCTACCTCCTCCGGAAATAGAAACCCGGTTGTCGTTCGAAACTAGAATCAACAGCTTCCAGAAATTACTTAGAATAGAGCTCAACTATGAGCTGTTCCTGGATCGGAGTTGTGATGTCTTCTCGGGCTGGAACACCTTTAAGTGTACCCTTGAAGGAATCACGATCTAGCTCTAACCACTGCGGAATTCCGCGGCGAACAACCGCTTCCAGAGCGTCATTTATAGCAACGACTTTGCGACTTTTTTCGCGCAACTCTATAACATCACCAGCCTTCAGTTGAATAGAAGGGATGTCAGCCTTACGACCGTTAAGAGTAAAATGGCCGTGTCGAACGAGTTGACGTGATTCAGAGCGAGAAGTTGCAAAACCAAGACGATAAGCAACATTGTCAAAACGCCGCTCAAGTAAAGAGAGCAGATTCTCTCCAGTAACTCCTTTCATCCGGTCAGCCAACTTGAAGTAACTGCGAAACTGTTTTTCAAGTATGCAATAGATACGACGTACCTTTTGTTTTTCGCGAAGCTGAGTACCATATGCAGACACTTTAGTCCGACCTTGGCCGTGCTGACCAGGAGGATAATTACGACGTTTAATTGCACACTTGTCAGTATAGCAACGATCGCCTTTTAAAAATAGTTCTGTGTTTTCTCTTCTGCACAAACGGCATGAAGGTCCTGTATATCGAGCCAATGAAAACCCCCTTAAAAGTTGTTACGATTAATATTAAACTCTTCTTCTTTTTGGCGGACGGCATCCATTATGTGGAATCGGAGTGACGTCTTTAATAAAACTAATACTAAACCCGGCAGCCTGTAGAGCACGAAGAGCAGATTCGCGACCAGATCCTGGCCCTTTAACATAAACCTCAACAGTACGCATGCCATGTTCCTGCGCTTTTTTTGCACAATCCTCAGCAGCAATCTGAGCTGCAAAAGGGGTGCTTTTACGTGAGCCCTTGAAACCTTTGGCTCCCGCAGTCGACCACGCAACAACATTACCCACCGGATCAGTAATAGTAATGATTGTGTTATTAAAAGTTGCTTGAATATGAGCAACACCATTTGATATATTTTTACGTTCTTTTTTCTTACGAACTACCTTTTTTGATGGGCTTGCCATTCGTATTCTCCAGAGCTAGTTTAATTATTTCTTCTTGCCGGCGACAGTACGTGCAGGACCTTTTCTTGTGCGAGCATTAGTTTTTGTTCGCTGACCATTGCAAGGGAGCCCTTTACGATGACGCAGACCTCTGTAGCAACCGAGATCCATAAGTCGCTTAATATTCATCGAAATCTCGCGGCGCAAATCACCTTCAACCTTGCAATTACGATCAATCTCTTCACGAAGGCGAGCTACTTCTGCTTCAGTAAGTTTGTCTGTACGTGTATCCGGATTTATCTGACTGGCAGAAAGTATACGTTCTGCGGAAGAATTACCTATACCGTAAATGTAAGTCAATGCGATAACTATTCGCTTGTTTTTTGGTAAATCAATACCCGAAATACGTGCCAATGGAAATACCCCCTTTTTTAACTCATCCCTGCCGTTGAGAATGTTTAGGGATGTCGCAGATAACACGAACAACACCCTTGCGTTTAACTATTTTGCATTTTTCACATATTTTTTTCACAGATGCACGTACTTTCATAAACTCCCCTTGCACGAATTTTTAAAATATTCGCGTTAGTATCTCAGGTCCGTTCTCAGTGATAGCAACGGTGTGTTCAAAATGAGCCGACAAACCACCATCACATGTTACAACTGTCCAGTTATCATCTAAAACAGCAACTTCATGCGATTTTTCATTAATCATTGGTTCAATTGCAAGTACCATCCCAGGCTTAAGCTTGACACCTTTACCTGCTAAACCATAATTAGGAATTTGGGGGTCTTCATGCAAACTTCTTCCAATTCCATGGCCAACAAAATCTCTAACGACAGAATACCCTTTGCTTTCAACTAATGTTTGGACGGCAGAAGAAACATCCCCCAACCTGTTACCGGGCACTGCCATTTTTATGGCAGCGTATAAAGATTCTTCAGTAGCCGAAATCAAGTTTTTTGCTGCATCAGAGACATCGCCAACAGGAATTGTTATTGCGGCATCACCATATAAATCGTCATACACAACACAAAAATCAAGACTAAGTATATCGCCAGATTTCAATGGTTTTTTATTAGGCAAACCATGAACTACTTGATCATTGGGCGAACAGCACAAGGAACTTGGATATTTATGATAACCACGAAAAGCGCATGTTGCCTTATGCTTGAAAGCTTCAGCAGAAGCAAATCGTTCAAGATCAAATGTAGTGACTCCGGGACAAACCAAAGAACGCAAACCCTCTAGTACCTCAGCTACGATACTACAAGCTGCTTTCATCCTGTCAATCTCACGCCGAGATTTAAGAATGATCACCAATACCACCTATATCTATGATTGAACTAATCTGCGTCTGTATATCACTAATTGATCCGCTGCCAGAAACACAATGCAATATACCTAAATCCTTAAAATACGATTTAAGTGCAGCTGTTTGCATCTCATAGACATTGAGACGATTGATTACCGTATTCTCAGTGTCATCATCTCGCTGGACAAGCAAAGCACCGCAAGAATCACAGACACCTTCTCGTTCCGGCTTATTGTAAATAACATGGTAACCCTTACCACACACTGGACAGGTTCTTCGTCCCGATAATCTACTAATAAGTTCCTGGCTATCAACATCCAAGGAAATAACAAAGTCAATTTTTTTACTGAAACCATCTAACAGAGTAATCAGAGAATCAGCCTGAGAAATGGTCCTTGGAAATCCATCCAACACAAATCCAGACGCACAATCATCCTGAGACACACGATCTTTAACCAACCCCAGAACGATTTCATCAGATACAAGCCCACCAGCATCCATGATGGCTTTAGCCATATTACCAAGAGGCGATTTGGCTTTCACAGCTGCTCTCAGCATGTCACCTGTAGATATCTGCGGGATGCAATAACGCTCAACAACAAATTGAGCCTGAGTTCCTTTTCCAGACCCTGGAGGCCCAAAGAGAACGACATTCACGTCAACGCCTCCCCTTAATACGAACACCCTTAAGAAAGCCCTCATAGTTTCGCGTAATAAGGTGTGATTCAATTTGAGAGACCGTATCCATACCAACACCCACTGCAATCAAAAGAGCAGTACCACCAAAATAAAAAGGAAGATTAAATTTCCCGATTAAAATTGAGGGCAATACACATACCAATGAAATATAGACAGCACCAGCAAAAGTCAGCCTGGTAAGTACCGTATCAATAAAATCGGAAGTCTCTTTACCTGGGCGAATTCCGGGGATATAACCACCTTGCTTCTTGATGTTATCTGCAACATCAATAGGGTTAAAAGTCACAGCCGTGTAGAAGTAACAGAAGAAAACAATAAAAGCAACGAAAAAAATATTATATATAAGTTTTCCAGGTGACAAGTTCTTTGCAGCCGCTTGAACCCAAGAAATATTAATAAAATTAGCTATTGTTGCTGGGAACATTATTATAGATGATGCGAAAATAGGCGGGATTACACCGGCCATATTAATTTTTAATGGCAAATGAGACGTCTGCGCGTTAAATGTTTTAAGCCCTACGACCCTCTTGGCATAATGAATTGATAAACGCCTTTGTCCGCGCTCTACAAAAACAATGACAGCTATAACTAAAAACATGATCGCTAAAACAAAAATCAGAACAAAAAGAGATAGTTGGCCAGCATTTATTAGCTTAGCTGTATTATTAAGAGCAGAGGGTATATTAACTACAATCCCAGCAAAAATGATCAAAGATATACCGTTCCCGATACCTTTTTCAGACATTTGCTCACCAAGCCACATCACAAAAGCTGTTCCGGCTGTTAAAGTAATGACGGTCAATACTCTAAAACCCCATCCTGGGCTTGGGACAACGAGCTCTCCAGCTGGTCCGCGCATACTTTCAAGACCGACTGCGACACCCATACCCTGAACAATACTTAAAACAACAGTACCGTAGCGAGTGTATTGTATAATTTTTTTACGACCTGACTCACCCTCTTTTGACAACTTCTCTATAGCAGGAACTACAACGGTAAGAAGCTGGAAAATAATAGAAGATGAAATATACGGCATAATGCCTAGTGCAAAAACAGTTAATCTCTCCAAAGCACCACCTGAAAACATATCAAAAAGGCCCAAAAGAGTTCCCTGTGACTGTTTAAAAAAGTGAGACAACGCTATTCTATCTATTCCAGGAGTTGGGATGTGGCAACCCACACGATATACAGCAAGCATTCCCAAAGAAAACAAGACACGCTTTTTCAACTCAGGAATCTTGAATATATTTTGGAGAGCTTCAAACACTATGCAGTCTCCTCAAAAGTACCGCCAGCAGCAACTATTTTATCTTTTGCTGACTGACTGAATTTATTTGCTGCAATTTTTAAAGACTTGGTAAGATCCCCATTACCAAGAATTTTAACAGCAAAACGAGTCGATTTTATCAAACCTTTAGAGACAAGCGACATAGCATCAACAACTGAGCCAGTTTCATAAATATCTAGTTGACTAATATTTACAAGAGAATAGACAACACGGTCAAGAGGAGTGAATCCACGCTTCGGCAGACGACGTTGCAAAGGCATCTGTCCACCTTCAAATCCGGCCTTTATGCTTCCACCAGAACGAGCTTTCTGCCCTTTATGGCCTTTTGTTGCAGTTTTTCCGTGCCCAGAGCCAGTACCACGACCGATACGTTTCCTGTTTTTAGTTGACCCGATAGAAGGTCGTAAATTATTAAGTTCCATAAAAGTAAACCCCTTTATCTATTCAACAGTCAACAAATGACCAACTTTATTAATCATACCCCTGATTTGCGGGCTGTCTTGACGTTCTACAGTCTGGTTAAGTTTAGACAAACCAAGACCCGCAACAACAGCACGATGTTTTTTAGGTGTACATATAGTACTTTTTGTAAGCGTTATCTTAAGCAAACTGCTCATAATTAGTTCCCCATAATAATATTATTCTACAATACCACGACGAGCGGCAATTTCTTCTGGAGTTTTAAGACGTTGAAGACCTTGAAATGCCGCTTTAATAACGTTGTGCGGGTTATTAGAGCCTAAGCATTTCGAGAGTATATTATTAATGCCAGCCGCCTCAAATATTGCTCGCGCAGCTCCACCGGCTATAACTCCGGTACCTGCAGAAGCAGGCTTCATTAAAAGGCGACCAGCGCCAAATTTACCCTCAATTTCAAATGGTATGGTTTGGTTGGCATTCACGGGGACTTTGATAAGGTTCTTCTTAGCCTGCTCAACGCCTTTCCTGATCGCCTCAGGAACTTCATTTGCCTTACCAAGACCATAACCTACATAACCGTTACCGTCTCCAACAACAATTAATGCTGAAAAGCTGAAGCGACGGCCACCTTTAACAACTTTGGCAACACGACTGATATGTACAACTCTGTCATTAAGATTTAGTTCTGCTGGATTAATCCTACTCAAAGAAAACCTCCTGTACGCTTAAAAAATCAACCCTGATTCGCGGGCTGAATCAGCAAGTGCTTTGATCCGGCCGTGATAGAGAAAACCGTTGCGGTCAAATACTACAGATGAAATACCTTTAGCAAGCGAAAGTCGAGCAACTTCCTTGCCTACAAGTATTGCAGCAGAAATATTACCGGTATTAGAAAGATCCTTTGCTGCCTCTGATAAAGTAGAAGCGGCAACAAGGGTTGTACCATTTGTGTCATCAATTATCTGCGCGTAGATATGACTAGCACTCTTGAATACATTTAGACGCGGACGTTCAGTTGTGCCACGTACTTTTTTTCTGACTCGAACTTGACGTTTGAGCCGAGTAATTGTCTTAATAGCTGTCTTAGCCACAAAATCTCCTTATAAAGACTATTTCTTGCCGGTTTTGCCAGCTTTTCTTAGGATAGTCTCGTCAGCATATTTAATCCCTTTACCCTTGTAAGGCTCTGGGCTACGGAACGATCTGATCTTTGCAGCTGTCTGACCGACTAGCTCCTTATCAAACCCTTTAACAGACAACTTTGTCATTTTTTCAACTTCGACGGATATCCCGTCAGGGATCAAAAAATTTACAGGGTGAGAATAACCGAGCGCAAGAACAAGGTCATTACCTTTAACTTCAGCACGGTATCCGACCCCATTAATCTCAAGGTCTCTTTGAAAGCCATTAGTAACGCCAACAACCATGTTATTGATTAATGTACGTGTAAGACCATGGGCAGCTCGCGCGGCAGTTGAATCATCACACCGAGTTACTTCAATAGTGGTTTCACGAATATCAAGAGCAACTACAGGCATGATCTGTCGAGTTAAGGCGCCTTTCGGCCCCTGGACAGACAACACTGAATCAGTGAAGGAAATCTTTACACTCTTTGGCAACTCAATTAGTAATTTACCTATTCTAGACATCTAAAAGCACTCCTTGTCGCTATTATTACCAGACAGTGCAGATCAGCTCGCCACCGACACCTGATTTACGAGCAACATTATCAGTAATGATACCCTGTGATGTGGAAAGAATTGCAATACCAAGACCACTCTTTACTGAAGGAATATCTTCAGTCTTGACATAGACCCTGCCACCGGGTTTACTTACACGTTTAATTTCATTTATAACGCTATCTTTTTCATCAATGTACTTCAGGTAAACACGTAAAACGCCCTGAAGATTATCAGAAATAACCTTATAATTTTTAATAAAGCCTTCTTGCTTTAATACACTAGCAATACTGACTTTCATATTGGAAGAAGGAATATCAACTTTCTGGTGCTTTACCATATTTGCATTTCTTATTCTGGTAAGCATGTCAGCAATTGGATCTGTCATGGACATCGTGAATGTGCTCCTGTCTCTTTATCTATATGTGACTTTTAGCTACCAGCTGGATTTTATCACTCCGGGAATCTGGCCGGACGAGGCATATTTGCGTAAACAAATTCTGCACATCTCGAACTTGCGATAAAACGCTTTTGGACGACCACAGATCGGACAACGATTGTGCTGCCGAACCTTAAACTTAGGTGCACGTTGAGACTTAATAATCATTGATACTTTTGCCACAGAATCCTCCAGATATCTTAGTTCCTGAACGGCATGCCCAGGTACTTGAGAAGTGCTTTACCTTCTTCGTCTGTTTTAGCACTTGTTACAATAGTGATATTCATACCTTTAATTTTATCAACATTATCATAGTTGATTTCAGGAAAGATAAGCTGATCCTTGATGCCAAGAGTATAATTGCCCTTGCCGTCAAATGCTTTACCGGATACACCTTTAAAGTCGCGAACCCTGGCAAGTGATACATTAATTAAACGATCCAGAAATTCATACATATGATCACGACGAAGGGTAACCATACAACCGATTGGCATACCTTCACGAAGTTTAAAGGTAGCAATTGATTTTTTAGCTTTGGTGATCACTGATTTTTGTCCGGTAATCAAACCAAGCTCAGTTGTTGCAGAATCAAGAATTTTAACATTCTGGATCGCTTCACCCAAACCCATATTAACAACAATCTTCTTGATCTGAGGTACTTGCATAGACGACTTGTAACTGAAGTCATTAAGCAGCTTGGGAACGATTTCTGATGAATATATATCTTTTAAACGAGACATTAGATAAATTCCTCCAAAGTATTTCTAAAGTGTTGTGCCACACTTAACACAAACACGTTGTTTTTCGCCATTTTCTAAAAGTTTCTTACTTGTTCTTACTGGTTTGGAACACTTTGAGCAATATGGCATAACATTGGAGATATGAATCCGTGCTTCTTTCTCCTTAATTTCACCAGCTTCATTCCCTTTAGCTTTAACATGGCGCTTAACGAGATTCAGACCTTCAACAATTACACCATTTTTTTTGGGCAGTAATTGAAGAATTTTGCCAGTTTTGCTTTTTTCCTTACCGGCAATAACCATTACAGTATCGCCCTTGTTAACATGAGGTTTCGTGACTTGCATCATCATTCTCCGATATTTTTATAGTACTTCCGGTGCAAGAGAAATAATTTTCATGAACTTTTTAGCACGCAATTCTCTGGCTACCGGACCGAAGATACGAGTACCGACCGGTTCCTTAGCATTATTGATAACAACCCCTGAATTGTCATCAAAACGGATATATGATCCGTCAGGGCGTCCCAAGGCTTTAGCAGTTCTAACAACAACTGCCTTGACAACATCGCCCTTTTTAACCTTCGAATTCGGCATAGCTTCACGAACAGATGCAACTATTATATCACCAACACCTGCATATTTTCTTTTAGAGCCACCAAGTACTTTAATGCAAAATAACTTTTTTGCACCAGAGTTGTCGGCTACATCCAGTACTGTCTGCATTTGAATCATTAGATGTTACTCCCTATACTAAGAGATACTTTCAATTATCTGCTTAAGGCTCCAGCGTTTATCTTTACTCAAAGGACGGCATTCAATAATCTGAACACGATCACCAACTTTAGAACTGTTAAGCTCATCATGAACTTTATATTTTACGCTACGCTTAATATACTTACTGTAGACACTGTGCTTAACAAGACGGTCGACCTTTACAACAACGGTCTTTTCCATCTTATCGCTAACAACAACACCTACTTGTGTTTTTCTGTGACCACGCTCACTCATTTTGATACTCCCCCTGCCTTACTTTCGGTGAGAATTGTATTAATTCTGGCAATATTCTTACGAAGGCTCTTCAGCTTGGAAGTATTCTCAAGTCTGCCGGTATGAAGCTGAAATTTAAGATTAAAAAGTTCCTGAGTTGATTCACTATGTTTTTTAAGAAGCTCTTCAGCTGATGATTTTCTAAGGTCATTAGGCTTCATGGGTATCCCCTCTGGTAATAAACTTTGTAGAGATGGGTAGTTTATGGGCAGCCAGTCTGAACGCTTCACGTGCAATTTCTTCAGTCACGCCTTCCATTTCGTACAATACCATACCAGGCTTTATAACACATACCCAAGAATCAGGGGAACCTTTTCCTTTACCCATTCTGGTCTCAGCCGGTTTAGCAGTAAGTGGTTTATCAGGAAAAATACGAATCCATATCTTACCACCCCTCTTAATATAGCGAGTCATAGCAATACGAGCCGCTTCGATCTGACGCGAATCAAGCCAGCCACATTCTGTTGCTTGCAGACCGAATTCACCGAAAGAGAGTTCAATACCTCTACAGGGCTTACCGGACATACGACCCTTCATCTGTTTTCTATGTTTTACCCGTTTCGGCATTAACATTGATGCGTGCTCCTATTGTGCAATATAGAAAGAATTACTTACCAGGTAATATTTCACCTTTGAAAATCAGTACTTTGATACCAATAAGACCATATGTGGTCTTAGCTTCAGCAAAACCGTAATCAATATCTGCTCGTAGCGTATGCAATGGAACTCTACCTTCACGGTACCATTCAGTACGAGACATTTCTGCACCGCCTAAACGGCCAGAACAGGTTATACGAATTCCCTTTGCTCCAAATTTAAGCGTTGAAGTAACACTTTTCTTCATAGCTCTTCTAAAGGCAATACGACGCTCTAATTGCAGTGCAACGTTCTCAGCAACTAACTGAGCGTCCAATTCAGGCTTACGAACTTCATTTATGGTTATAAAGATCTCTTTAGCCGAAATTTGAGCGAGCTCTTTTTTAATGGTTTCAACTTCCGAACCCTTCTTACCAATGATAAGACCAGGTCTGGCTGTAAAGATATTTATTTTACATTTATTGGCAGCACGCTCTATTTCAATTTTAGAAACACCTGAGCTGTATAAACGCTTTTTAAGAAATTTTCGAATGGCGATATCTTCATGAAGAAGCTTCGCATAATCAGCTTCAGCATACCATTTCGAATCCCAGGTTTTTGTTATACCGAGCCTGAAACCAATCGGATTAATTTTTTGTCCCAACCTACACCTCCACGTAATAAAACTATTTAGAGTCTGAAAGGGTTACAGCAATGTGACTAGTAGGCTTACGTATTTTGCTTGCACGCCCCATTGCACGAGGAACAAAACGTTTAAGTGCAGCGCCACCATCAACATAAATTGTTTTTACAACTAGACGATCTACATCAGACACGCCTTTTTGCTCGGCATTTGCAACAGCAGACTTAAGAAGCTTTGATACAAGCTTGGCTGAAGGCTGAGGCATAAACCGCAAGATATTCAGTGCATCTTGAATACCCTTACCACGCACAAGATCGACTACAAGACGAGTTTTGCGTGGTGAAAGGCGTACAGATGAGAGTTTAGCGTTGGATTCCATTATAAGCTCCCTTACTACTTCTTGACTTTACTCTTTTTATCAGCGGCATGACCGTGAAATGTTCTAGTTGGAGCGAATTCACCCATTTTATGGCCAACCATATTTTCGGTAACAAAAACTGGAATGAATTTTTTACCGTTATGCACCGCAAAACTGCACCCGATAAAATCTGGGCTGATCGTTGAACGGCGCGACCAGGTCTTAATAATCTTTTTGAAATTAGGACCTTCAGCCAGAACTTTCTTGTTCAGGTGGTCATCAATAAATGGACCTTTTTTTATCGAACGTGCCATAATATCTCAGCCTCTCAACGAATTATTTACTACGCTTTTTTACAATGAAACGATCAGATGTCTTGTTGGTGCGTGTTTTGTAACCCTTGGTTGGAATACCCCATGGTGTTACAGGATGACGTCCGCCCGATGTTCGTCCCTCACCACCACCATGTGGATGATCAACTGGGTTCATGGCAACGCCTCTAACTTTTGGACGTCTACCTAGCCAGCGTGAACGACCGGCTTTCCCAATGTTTATATTTTCATGATCGGTATTCCCTACTTGCCCAATAGTAGCGTAGCAGTCTTGAAGTACTAACCGAACCTCACCAGAGGGTAGTTTAACTTGGGAGTACTTGCCTTCTTTAGACATGAGCTGGGCAAAGGTACCGGCACTTCTGGCCAGCTGAGCCCCTTTACCGATTTTCAATTCTATATTGTGAATAATAGTACCAAGAGGAATAGAACGTAAAGGCAATGAATTACCTGGTTTGATATCTGCTTCTGGACCGCTAATAACAATATCGCCGACTTTCAAATCCAACGGGGCAAGAATATAGCGCTTTTCACCATCGACGTAGTTAAGAAGTGCAATGCGGGCACTACGGTTCGGGTCATATTCAATACTGGCGACTGTAGCTGGGATACTGCGCTTATCACGACGAAAATCGATAATACGATATTTCTGTTTGTGACCGCCACCAATGTGCCTAGATGTAATACGACCATTAGCATTCCTGCCGCCACTTTTTTTAAGTGAGACCAGCAAGGATTTTTCAGGAGTAGTTTTAGTAATTTCAGTGAACGCGGAGCATGTCTGATGTCTGCGTCCAGCCGAAGTTGGATTATAGCTTTTGATTGCCATTGTGAACCCCAAACGTATTAGTTAGACTTCGAAGAAATCTATTGATTGCCCTTCCTGGAGAGTTACATATGCTTTTTTCCAGTTGGAACGTTTGCCAAAAGTTTTACCAGAACGCTTAACCTTGCCTGCTACGGTTACAGTACGGACAGCAGCAACCTTGACTTTGAACAGGTTTTCAATGGCCTGTTTAATCTCGATTTTGTTAGCTGATTTATCAACAACTACCGCAACAGTATTAGATGAATCTGAGTTTAAAGAAGTTTTTTCGGTAACATGCGGTTTTTTGATTACGGAGTAAATATTCATTTTTGCAATACTCCTTCAGTTGATTGTACAGAGTCCTGCGTAAATATAATGTGCTTGTATTTAAGCATATCGTGAATATTAAGCGCATCATGCTTCAGCATTTTTATATGCGGTACATTACGAGCTGATAAAAACAGATTATTATTAAAATCATCTGTAACAATCAAAGACTTGCTAAGATCAAATGTACTGAGAAAACCGACAAAATCTTTTGTTGATATCTTATCGAACTCTATTTTATCAAGAACAGTAATTTTATTAGTCTGCAGCTTGTACGTTAGTACTGAACAGAGGGCAGCGCATCTGGCTTTCTTATTCATACTAAGGTTATATATTTTAGGCTGTGGACCAAAAGCTACGCCACCTCCAGGATACTGCGGAGCACGACTGCAACCTTGACGTGCATTACCGGTACCTTTCTGTTTGAATGGCTTTTTACCGCCTCCACGCACTGCAGACCGGTTCTTAACTGCTCGAGTTCCTGCTCTACGATTGGCAAGCTGAATTCGTAGAGCCTGGTGTATAAGACTCTCTCTTACTTCAACATCAAACACATCATCAGACAGCTGAACTTCACCGACCTGTTGTTTGTTCATATTATAAACAGCTATTGAAGGCATACACAAACTCCCGAAAAACTAAGCTTTTACACTCTTTTTGATCATAATAATTGAATTCTTGTGTCCAGGCACTGCACCTTTAATCAATAGTAGATTATCAGCAGCATCAACACGTACAATTTTAAGCCGCTGTACTGTGACCTTAGCGTTTCCCATCTGACCAGGCATCTTTTTGTTTTTAAAAACTCGTGATGGAGTTGCAGATGCACCAATGGAACCAGGTGCTCTGTGAAAGCGCGATCCGTGGGACGCACGACCTCCCTTAAAGTTCCAACGCTTTATAACACCTTGAAAGCCCTTACCAATGCTGGTACCGGTTACATCAATCACATCATCAACAGCAAACTCATTGACAGTGATTTCATCACCCACATTCAAGGACACAGCCTGGTCGTTTCTGAATTCACGCAGATGCCTGAATACGCCATGACCTGATTTAGTACAATGTCCGAGGTACGGTTTGTTAACGTTTGCAGCGGCGACCGCTTCAAATCCGACCTGAACTGCAGAGTACCCATCAACTTCAGTAGTCTTTTTCTGAACAACATAACAAGGACCAGCCTTAATAACAGTTACCGGGACTCTTGTTCCGTCTTCAAGAAATATCTGGGTCATACCCAGTTTTTTTCCGATAATACCTTTCATCATATTCAGTCCTATTCAGTCGTAGTAGCAGTTACAGTTTTATTTCAACATCAACGCCGGCGGATAAATCCAACTTCATGAGGGCATCAACCGTCTGCTGTGTAGGGTCAAGTATATCAATCAAACGCTTATGTGTCCTGATTTCAAACTGGTCACGGGACTTTTTGTCAACATGTGGTCCGCGAAGCACACAATACTTGTTTATTACAGTGGGCAATGGGATCGGGCCAGCAACACGCGCACCAGTTCTTTTTGCTGTATCGACAATTTCACCTACTGAAACATCAAGCAGCTTATGATCATATGCCTTAAGGCGAATTCTTATCTTCTGGCTCTGCATTGTTAACCTCGTAACGTAACTTTATTATTCAATAATTGAAGCTACAACGCCTGCGCCGACAGTACGGCCGCCTTCGCGGATAGCAAAGCGAAGACCTTCGTCCATAGCAATCGGGGTAATCAGGTTGATTGTCATTGCAACATTGTCACCAGGCATTACCATCTCA
>JANYBN010000057.1 GCA_025360785.1 Geobacter sp. | reverse complement strand
TTTGATCAAAACTTCGACTTTGAGCGGTTCGGTGGTCGACGAAGCGTCTGCGATCAAGCGAGAAGCAGGCGGACCGGAATTGACTGATTCCGAGGCGATTCATCCAGGATACGGTTTTCTATCTGAAAACGCTAAATTTGCCGAGGTATGTGAAAAGTGCGGCATCGTTTTTATCGGCCCGACCGCTGAAAGTATGCGGGTCATGGGCGATAAAATCAGCGCCCGTCAGGCTGTTATCAAACAGGGTGTGCCGATTCTGCCCGGTACCAAAGAGGGTGTTAAAACGGTCGAGGATGCTGTCAAAGTCGCGAAGGAAATCGGGTTCCCGGTTATCATCAAGGCCACTGCCGGCGGCGGCGGGCGCGGCATGAAAATTGTACATTCTCAAGCTGCCCTTCCGAACGCTTTTGCAACAGCTCGTGCAGAGGCTCAATCAGGATTCGGCAATCCCGAAGTTTATATCGAACGATACTGCGAAAAACCCCGCCACGTTGAAATTCAGATTCTGGGTGACAAGCATGGCAATGTGATTCATCTGGGTGAACGTGACTGCTCAATCCAGCGTCGGCATCAGAAATTGATTGAAGAGGCACCCTCTACCGTCGTCACGCCTGAAATTCGTAAAGCCATGGGTGATGCCGCTGTCAGGGCTGCCGCCGCAGTCGGTTACAACAGCGCCGGCACTGTTGAATTCCTGGTGGATAAACAGAATAATTTTTACTTCATGGAGATGAATACCCGCATTCAGGTTGAGCACCCGGTGACAGAAATGGTCACCGGAGTGGACCTGGTTCGGGAGCAGATCCGTTCAGCAGCCGGGATTCCTCTGCGATTCAAGCAGGAAGATATCCAGATCAGAGGACATGCAATAGAGTGTCGTATCAATGCGGAAGATTCTTTCAAATTCACCCCCTGTCCGGGTAAAATAACCGCGTATCATCCACCGGGCGGCTTCGGTGTCCGTGTTGATTCGTTTGTGTATGACCAGTATACTGTTGTGCCGAATTATGACTCACTGATCGGGAAGTTGATTGTTCATGCTGATACTCGTGAGGAGGCTATCAAACGGATGGCGCGTGCTCTTGACGAATTCAGGATTGAGGGGATTAAAACGACTATTTTCTTCCATAAGCGCATCATGGCCCATAAAGATTTTATCGATGGGGATATTGATACCTCTTTCCTAGAACGAATCGTGCTGGAGTAGCTGCCATGGATTTTCCTGATGAGCTGAAATATACGAAGGAACATGTCTGGGTCAGAGTTGAAAACGGTTCTGCAGTAATTGGAATAACTGACTTTGCCCAGGAAGAGCTGGGTACGATCAGAGGTTTGGAACTGCCTGATGAGGGAGATGAGATAGAGCAGGACGATTCTGTCGGCTCAATTGAAGCACAAAAAACGGTTGCTTCACTGTATGCACCTTTCAGCGGCACAGTCCGGAGCGTCAATCATGAAGCACTGGACAACCCGGAGCTGCTCAATGACGATCCGTATGATGGCGCCTGGTTGATTGAAGTTTCACTTGACGATCCTGAAGAACTTAAAAATCTTCTGTCATCTGATGATTATGCTGACTATATCGAAAACAGAGATTAATATTTGACATAAATTATGGTATAAGGGCGGGGTCATTCAGTGATCTCGCCCTGTTTTATTTTAAAGGAGCCTTGCTCGTGCGCTTGCCAATAATGTTGTCAATTTTGATGCTGATACTTCCGGTTACGGTATATTCTTCAGAAACGCCACTTTCACTGACGCTGAACGAGGCCATTCGCATGGCTGTCGAGAGGAATCTGGATGTCCGTGCCGAGCTTTACAACCCGGCCCAGTTCGAAGCTGACATTAACCGCAATCGTTCAATATATGACCCTGTTATTGCTCTGCAGGGCAATTACACAGATACTTCTACTGAAACGTTCAGTTCAGCGGGTATGGCTGTTGAATCTCAATCTATTGTTCTTAACTCCTCCATTAGTCAACTCCTCTGGTCCGGTGGGACGGCTGCAATTACTTTTAATAATGCTTATACCCACAGCAATTTAGTAACTGGATGGCAGACCGGACTTGGAGTCGGTATTAGTCAGCCTCTTTTGAAAAACGTTGGACGTGAGGCGACAGAGATAGCAATAAATATTTCCCGACACTCAAAATTCGCATCACTCGAACGATTTAATTCCCTTTTGTTATCGACTGTGGCGCAGGTTCGCACGGAATACTTCAAACTTTACAGTCTTCGGGAGGTGCGGGAAGTTAAGAAGGTCTCGCTGGAGCTGGCGCGAAAAATCCTTTCCGAAACACAAGCGCGCGTTAAGGCGGGTGTGTTGCCGGCTATGGAAATTCTAAACGCCGAATTCGGCGTGGTCACGCGTGAAAAAGAACTTATCGATGCCGAACTGGCAGTGAGTAATCAGGTAGATGTACTGCGTTTGCTCCTGCAGGTGGATGCCAATGTGGGTGATCTTCTGACGGTCGATCTGCCGCCGCGTGACCGTTTCGATGCAATCGAAGGCGAAGCAATCCAGAAAGCGTTGAATCGCCCCGATATACGTGAGCAGAAACGCAACCTGGAGCTGTATGAGCTTCAAACCAGGAACTTTAGCCAGAAGACCCTTCCCGACCTAACCTTTGTAGCCTCTGCCCAGCTGACAGGTCTGGACAATGCCTATCAAAAAAACATGGATAAAGTTCTCACCTTTGATTATCCGGTCTGGAGCGTCGGCCTCAATTTAAGTTACCCGCTTGGGAATGGTACGGCCGAAAACGATTATCGCAGAAGTAGACTGAAAACCGATCAGACCTCACTGCAGTTGCGGAGTTTGGAAGAAAACTCAACAAAAGAAGTCAAAGCGGCTATTCGCGGGATTGTCACCGGTTACAAGCAGATTGAGGTGGCTGACCGTGGGAAAGCTTTTGCAGAAGAGCGCCTGCGAGCGTTTGTCCGTAAAAATGAAGTTGGTTTGGCAACCACCAAGGATGTTCTTGATGTCGAAAATGATCTAGCTGTTTCGAAAAGCAATCAGATTAATGCCGTTGTCGGGTATGCCAATGCCCTGACACTCTATTGGCAGGCTACCGGTGAACTGCTGGAACGGGAAAAAATCCGGGTCGTAGAGGGTGATGCCGACAAACTGTACTCTGCGACCCGCTGATGCTGAGAATTGGCCAGATAGAGTATGCGAATTGCACCCCTCTCTTTCATGTTTTGCGGGAGCGGTTCTCCTGTTCCGGGTATGAATTTGTTACGGGTGTTCCGGCTGAACTGAACAGGATGCTTCTTGCCGGTGAGATTGATGTCTGCCCTTCCTCTTCAATAGAGTATGCCTATCATCCGGAACGCTACAGGATACTGCCGCAGCTATCCATTTCAAGTGTCGGCGCAGTGGCAAGTGTGCTGCTGTTTTCCAAAGTTCCTGTTGAACAGCTGGATGGATGTGAAATCCAGCTTAGCTCTGAATCCGCCACCTCGGTAAACCTGCTTAAAATCCTGCTCGACCAGCGCTTCGGCTGTTCCTGTACCTATACAACAGCTCAGCCCGGCACCACAATCGTCGGCGAAGGTTCAGCCGCTCTGCTGCTTATCGGTGATTCTGCACTGCGCGCATCTTTGGAAAAATCAGATTTATTTGTGTATGATCTCGCCGAAATGTGGCATTCATGGACCGGCAACCCGTTTGTCTTTGCTCTCTGGCTCTGCCGTGCCGGGGTCGCCGAAACTGCAGAAATAAAGACGCTCGCCAGTCAGTTGATTCAGTCTAAAGAGCTAGTTCCGGTATACATGGAGCAGATCGCTGCAAGTGCAAAAGAAGCAGACTGGATGGGATATGACAGATTGCTGTCATATTGGCGTAATAATATTTCATATCAGCTGGATGAACGCTCCCAAGCCGGTTTGATGCAGTATTACGTCAAATGTTTTAATGGCGGTTTGATAGCTGCCGTGCCGACGCTTCAATTTACAACACCGGCTATCTGATATTTTATCCCTGACAATAATTGTCACCACAAGCTGCCGGAAATGGGTTGTAATGTGCCGGGTAATGGCGTATAGACTTTTGTAGCTTAGTAATTACGGTGTGTTGCGAAATTAGTCGGTTTTGGTCCTGATATTGCTATTAGTATGATACCCTAGCAACCAAGCTCTGATTTTCAGAGCACAAACCTCGAAAGGAGAAATATTATGTTAAACAAGCTCAGAAGCAACAAAGGCTTTACCCTGATCGAGCTGTTGATCGTTGTTGCGATCATCGGTATCCTGGCCGCCATCGCCATCCCGCAGTTCTCCGCTTATCGCGAGAAAGCTTACAACAGCGCTTCCAACTCCGACTTGAAGAACTGGAAAACCGGCCTTGAAGCATACAACGCGGATTTCCAGACTTATCCCGCATTTTATTCTCAAGAATAAAGTATTTTAGATCTATCAAATAAATAAACCGGAGGATATCATGAAAAAAATTCTATTCTTTATGCTGTTAATTCTGTCTTTTGCGGGCTCTGCTTTTGCAGCAGCAATTGTACTGACTACGCATACACCCTCCGCAACTGCTGGTGTCACCGTTAAAGGTGGTTCTACTCTGGCTCTTGCTATCGCTGCTCCAACGCCGTTGATTAAATGTTCCACCGGCGTTCATACGTTGGTGAATTATCTGGAGACACCAGCCTCACCAGGGACTGCTACTGGCTATACGATTGCAGCTCGTCATTTGACCGGCTCAAAAAACTTTGCGACATCTAATAGCAGAACTAATATCTATTGGAAACAGGCTGAAAAAATTACCGCAGCTAGAGCTATCGCAGTTGTAATGGCAGCCGAAATAGGCGCCGGTGTAGATGATCTTTTTGAATTTGCGGGTGGTTGGACCTCTTACTAAGCCGCACCTCAATTGTTTGTTGTATATATCAAAGACGGGATGTTTCGACATTCCGTCTTTTTTGTGGCCGAACGGCAGGGGACGTGGCGCTGTAATAATATACAAATGCATGTTTTTGAATTATAATAATACGCAACCATTTTTCATGCATTTACGGACTGTCTGAAAGTATACGACATGATATTACGTGGCATTGAATTGATCTGGAAATGTGGCAATAAGGAGGTCGTTGAAGCATGGCGTCAATAATTAGAATCACCCTTATAGGGATCTTCCGTGATCGTGTTTTTCAGGGAATTATGGTGACAGGGTTTGCCTTTCTGTTGATTCCGGTCGTAGCTACGCTTTCCATGCGCCAGGTAACAGAGCTTTCCCTGACGCTGTCCCTTTCCCTGATTTCATTCATCCTGTTGCTGCTGGCGGTGTTTTTGGGCGCCACGTCGCTCTGGAAAGATATTGAGCGGCGTTACACGTTCAGTGTCCTGGGTCTACCGCTCTCCAGGCGGAATTATCTGCTGGGACGTTTTGGCGGCACAGCTCTGTTTGTGCTGCTGGTCGGCGTTGTTCTCGGAATTGCTGCTTATGCGGTGGTGTTGTATGCTAATTCCCTTTATCCCTCCGAAAGGCCGATTGTCTGGTCAAATATGGCGTTCTGCATTCTGTTTGACGCGCTAAAATTTATCCTGCTGATTGCGGTTGCATTCCTTTTCTCAACGGTCAGTACCTCATTTTTTCTGCCGATCTTCGGCACCATTGCGACGTTCCTGACGGGAGGTGTCACCCAACAGGTGTATGAATTTATCAATTCTCCGGCCGGCAAAACCCTGTCACCAATTGTGAAAAGACTTGCCACCGCACTTTATTATATTCTTCCTAATTTTGGCGCTTTTGATCTCAAGGTTAATGCGATTTATGGTCTGCCGCTCCCTTCTAGTGGTTTGCTCCTTACCGGTGCCTATTTTGTGGTGTATGTCGGACTTCTGTTGTCCGTTGCGGCTGCGATCTTTGCCCGGCGAGAAATGAGGTGACCATGATACGGACAGCCTCAAGTGCCATTGCCTTTCTGGTTTTGTATGTTCTGTTGATCACTCCCTTTACGACCTATCTCAAGAATAAGCCGATTGTCGAAAAACTTGGCTATGTGCCTGCGGTGAGCGTGCTGAAAAGTCTTGCCGTAGATCAGAAAGAGCTGGTTGGAGCTTCGTTGGTGATGAAGGTATTGATGTATTTTGGGGGGTTGTTTGATAAAGCGGAAAACCAGTTTGCGGTAGCGCCTGATTACAAGAGTATGTCGAGACTATTACACGGAGCCGTGAAACTTGATCCTTACAATATGGATGCTTATTATTTTGCCCAGTCATTTCTTACCTGGGATGTAAAGCAGTACAAGTTGGCCAACGACCTGCTAGATTACGGCATGACCTATCGTACCTGGGATTGGTATCTTCCCTTCTTTGCCGGATTCAACAGCTCCTATTTTCTGCATGATTATCAGAAGGCTGCCGACTACTACAAAATGGCAGGCAAACTAAGTGGGCAGGATCTGCATATTCGGTTGGCCGGGCGTTATATGCAGGAAGCGGGTCAGACAGACCTGGCCATAGTGTATCTTTCCACAATGGCAAAAGGGGAGAGAAACCCTGCTGTCAAAAAAACCTATCTGACACGTTTGGCCGCATTCAAAGAAGTCCGGCGGATTGAAATTGCGCGAGATCGTTTCCGTAAATTACATGGGACCATGCCTGCT